>JASBRR010000011.1 GCA_030149435.1 Simkaniaceae bacterium | reverse complement strand
CTCACACATTTTTCGCCTTTTTTGGCAAAATCAAAATTTTTGCAAATCTCCTATACGTGAGGTTATGTAGATTTTCAACTCTTTCAATTTTTCTCAAAAAACGCCGCAAAATCTGCAAAGAGCGACTTTCCCAACAGTCCCTTTAATCGTCTGGGAGTTAATAGAATACGTTAATTTTCCAACTTGACTGCGATGGTGTCAGCTTAAGCCTCTATGATTTTTTCTAAGAGTATTCTTTGCAGTCCCAACCTAGATTTGCTTCTTCGTAATGGCTAATTTTGTGTACCACTATCTAAAAGGGTTCTGACAAATTTACTTGTCTTATTAAAAATATCCTGAATCGCACTCATTCCATTAGCAGTCAAGCGGGTGATTTTCAGAATTGGTATCAACCATCCATTTAAATCTACTTTATTGACTTTCTTACTTTGAAAGGCATCTAATGCTGAAGACAACTGCCTTAAGTCACTCCCAAAAATTTGATCGTGGCCCAAAAGGAAAGTATTACGTCGAATAGTGTGCGCACTCAGTGAGATTTCCTTTTTCAACACATTCCACGTCACTCCTTCATCCCAATGTCGGAGAGAAAAATCCCCTAATTTGTCATTAAAGCCTGAATAGACCTGGTGACATTCATAAGTAAAAAAAGCTGTGGCAATCATTAACGTGGAAAAAACCCCTGAAAACCAAGAAACAATTGGGATTTTCGCAGTAAATCTCCCAGCAAAATAGCAACCTGCCACGACACAAACCCCTAAAGCTTGCGCTCGAAACAGCGGGTTCAAGACAGAGTCAACGAGAACATTGATGTCTTCTCCTTTTACCTTTGGAGGATTATTTGGATCTGAAACATTCTGATAGGTTGTCATGATTGCATTTCCGTAATGCAAAATTTGATCATACCAGCTACTAAAATTATTGGGATTTTGAGCCGCTTGGTGACTCGTCATATCTGACCTCTTAGTAATTTTTTGAGTGATAGCTTATTTTTTAAGAAAGTATAAAGCAAGAGTTTAAATTTTTTCTGTCAGAGCAATGTTAAAATGACACCTTTTAGTGCAACAAGGGGACAAGTTGCACAGGGGTTCGAGGGGGCTTTGCCCCCTCCACTTTTTTTTGGATCCCCCATGCGGAATCGCGCGACTATCTCCATCGGTGGTTCCTTTTTGGCTTTCTAAACAGGTCTATTTGTCCAGTATGCTTCTAGCTCTTTTGAGTTGTCTTAGCGAGAGGCCAAGCTCGACGCTTGCCTCTCGCAAAGTCAACTTTTTCTTATGGGGCTGCTCTCGAAAGTCGCTCTTTGCAGATTTTGCCAAAAAAGTTGCAAAATGTGTGAGGATGGAATTTCTTAAGCAGTCCCCTTATCTACTTCCTTCATCACACCGTATCTTCGTGCTTCTTTGATACTCATTCTTTTCTCCATTTGCTCCCCTTTGGGTTAATCCTGAGGGTGACATTTTAACATTGGCGAAAAGGTATCGTTTTAACTTTGCTCCCACAAGTTTAAATTTTTTCTTTTAAAAAAAAAGAGGAGTATTTAACATATTCGGTAAATTAATTATTTTCTTATACTGAACCTAGACAATTAGACAAAGATATGCTCAGAGTATTCACTAGCTTTCCCAAATTTCCGACAATGTCGCCAACACCATTTTTTTCGCAACCCAAACTCATTGAATTTCACCGCTTTATCACACTCACTCACAAAGATTCTGTAAAAAAGAGCCATGCAAAAAAAACGTTAGAGAAAAGAGCAAAAAAACTCTCGAAAGTTTCTTCAGAAAACTCCCCTTTAAGGAAGCGTTCAAACAGAGTACAATCGATCGAACAAGGCACTCCCCCAGAGAAATCACAAGCAGCAAATGAAATTAAAGATACACTTGTTTCTGAACCAAAGACAGCTTTTCCTCAACCGGAGGAACCTCGTAAGCAGTTTTACAACCCAGCTCCTGCGAAATCTGAAGATATAGTTGCCAAAAGAAGCATCCAGGAAGGCAATTACTATGCTGCCCTTAATTATTACAATAACGCACTAAATTTAAGATTAAAAGGGAATGCTCCCTTTAAAGAAATTGGTCAGTCTCTAAACGATATTGGCTCTACCCTTTTAAATCTAAAAAGGGTTGATGAATCCATCACACAGTTGTCAGAGGCTCTTGCTTATCGGAAGAAAAACCAACCTAGCTCTCGTTTAGACATAGCTATTACCTTAAGGGACTTGGGTAATGCACATTTTCAAAATGGCAACTATCTACAAACTTATGAACATCATTTAGAAGCACTTCAAATATGTGAAAAACTATGTCTACCTACAGACAGAGAAGTTGTTGAATTAATGATATTGACAGGAAACAACTTACAACTATTGCAAAAACATCGTGAAGCGCTTGAATACTATGTAGCTTCTATTGATCGCATTAAACAAGCAGAAGAACTGAAAGAGTATGGGGTCTTTTGTGACTACAATCCTGATTTTTTAGCTACACTCTACACGAACATAGGTCTTACTTCTCTAAAAACAAATAATTACAAGCAAGCCCTGGAGTACTTTTCAAAGGCACTTAGCATTACGTTAAGGCTATATGGCAATGACAACGAAAATGTGCAATATATCCGTAAATTCATTCGAGAGTCATTGTATAATTTATAATACCTAGAAAAAATGAATAGATACAACCCTCCGATCATTTACTGAAGGATATGAGACTAGAAAGGTGACCCTGTAAGGGTTCAATTTTTTGAATTTTCAATTAAAGAAGAAGACTGTTTTGAAAATAATAGACTTTTTCCTCTAGTTCACTAATGGGACTGCTCTCGAAAGTCGCTCTTTGCAGATTTTGTAGTGGTTTTTGAGAAAAATCGAAAGAGTTGAAAATCTACATATACCGAAGTATAGGAGATTTGCAAAAATTTTGATTTTGCCAAAAAAGGTGCAAAAGGTGTAAGGATGGAATTTCTTAAGCAGTCCCCTAATAGACTTGCTAGTTTTTCCATAAATTTAACAAAAAGCTAAACGTGATCAGTCGATTTACCAGTTCCTATTTTCGTCACAATATAACTAGCTTGACTTTGTTTTCGAGTGCCAAACTTATCGAATTTCAATGCTACGTACATTCGAATAGCAAAGATCGATTCAATGCAAATTCACTAGTCGATTCAGAAGTCAAGCAACTCAATCCATCCGCTTTAGAAAAATCTAAATCGGAACAACTGTTGAACCAAGGATCCTCTCCTATTCAAACAGAAGGTGACGATGGCATACCACAAAACATCAATACAAAAACTGAGAAATTACAATCGGAACCTAAAAATGACATAAAACAAACCCACCAATCAGAGAATCCCAATTATGATCCCTACACTGCGAATTCTCTTGAAAGAAGCGCAGAAAAAAAAATGGAAAACTTTGAAATTGCGGAGGCTTTTACTGAATTTAATCAGGTTTTGGAGATAAGGAGAAAAGGGAATGCCCCCCCATTAGATATCGCCAAATCCTTAAACGATGTCGGAAGCTTTCTCTTGATTTTCGACAAGTTAGATGAGGCAACTGAGCACCTCTTGGGAGCTCTCGAATTGAGGAGAAAACACTTAAGGGATCCCCATGATGACATTGGAAATACATTAAACAATATTGGAAACGCAATGTCTATTAGAAAGGATCATCAAAAAGCATATCAGTATCACTTAGAAGCACTCCAAATGAGAAAAAAACTTTTTCCAATTAACAGTAAAAAAGTGAGTGATTCATCTGTATCAGTGGGCTATCAATTGCAATTATTAAATAAAAACCAAGAAGCACTGAGTTATTTTTTAGAGAGCATACCTCTAGTAGAAGAACACGTTAAGTCCTTAGGGCATTCTGAGATAGATTTAGAATACCTTGCATCATTATATAAAAATACAGGGCTCTCTTTTCAAAAGTTGAACGATCATCAAAAAGCTCTTCTTTATCTAACTAATTCCCTTAACATAAAGATCAAACTGTATGGCGATGATCATTCAGAAGTCAAGCAACTCCAAAGTCGCATTAAGCAATCTCTATCAGCTTTGCAAGGTAGTTCATAGAATCTATTTTGTTATCTTTTCTTCGATAAAGCCATTTTCAACTGATTGCTAACAAAATATCGCAAGAGATATATTGGAATCATGAAGAAAAATTCCTATTCAAAACACTTTGCGGGTAAGGATGTCGTTGCACATCTCAAAGAGGCGCGCCAAAAGGGAGCGAGAGCCACTGGAGAAATGCATGGCTTAGAGCCTCCTGGTCATTTGAATGCGGGATCGGACGCTGCAAAAGAGATGGCTATCCTTTGGGCAGTCGTAACTATTGTACTCCTTCCCCTTAACCTTGGCCCCTCTATCACTTTTTTAACCCTTACCCTTGCAGCTATTGGCCTCACTATTTGGAAAGTGGGTAGAAGTGCTCTACTGGGTTGGTCACGCCTTGAAAGGCTCCACCGTTTAATTGAAGAGGAGCGCTGGGAAATTGAACACCATAGGGCTCAAGAGAAAAAAGAGCTGATTGAAATGTATCGAGCCAAAGGGTTTGAAGGAGAACTTCTTCATCAAGTTGTTGAAGTTCTCATGGCAGATGACAACCGCTTACTTCAGGTAATGCTCGAAGAGGAGCTGGGACTTTCACTAGAAACATATGAACACCCTTTGAAACAAGCTTCAGGATCTGCGATTGGAGCGATTAGCTCTGCGCTAATTTGTGGTCTGGGTTTTTTCTTTGGGGGCATGGCAGGAGTCGCCATTGCTGGTGGAATCGTTTTTGCAGTAACCTCTCTCATCAGCGCAGTGGCTGAAAAAAATGAACGGATGAAAGCGATTGTTTGGAACTTAGCCGTTGGAACACTTGCAACAGCCTCTCTTTACTTTATCGTTCGGATGGCAACCCCATGAGCTCCCCCTATATTTTTGATGAATTCTTCACTTCTGGCAAGGAAGAGAGCATTAGTCCTTTTTTAACCGAGGGATCGAGAAAGTGGGGCAGAAACTTAAGTCTTAAGTCCTCAATCCTCGCAGGCATTTTTCTCCTGCTCGCATTTATTACCTCGTTTCACTTCCCCGACCTATCGAACCTTTTCCTCCTTATCGTCTATTTTTTAGCGGGAACGCCTGCGCTCATTGGAACAATTGAAGATATCAAAAACTTTGAGATCAATATTGATGTCTTGATGACACTCGCCGCTTTTCTCTCCTTTTTGATCGGAAGTCAAATTGAAGGAGGGTTACTGCTCGTCTTATTCGCTTTTTCAGGAGCCATGGAAGAGACAGTTTCAAAAAAAGCCAAAGGAGCATTGATCAATCTAACAAAACTCGCTCCTACCACAGCTATCGTGATCCAAGAAGATGGAACCCTCATCGAAACTGCTCTCCGTGATATTGAGGTGGGATCGATGCTCCTTGTCAAAGCAGGGGAGCTCATTCCACTAGATGGGAATGTGAAAGAGGGGCACTCCTTTGTGAACTTACAACACCTGACAGGCGAAAGCGTCCCTGTATCGAAAAAAACGGGAGATACGGTTCAAGCGGGTAGCCGCAATTTAGATGGCACCCTCACCATTGAAACGACGCGCAGCAGTCAAAACTCTACCCTTTCAAAGATCATTCAGCTGATCAATCAAGCACAAGAGATGAAGCCAAAAGTGCAGCGACTCCTCGACCGCTTTGGCAAGCCTTATGCGATGACAATCATTCTCCTCTCTGCCCTTTTTGCTGCAGCATTTCCCTACCTATTTTCGATCCCCTTTTTGGGAATTGAAGGATCGATGTATCGAGGTCTCGCTTTTCTCATTGCGGCTTCCCCTTGTGCACTCATTATTGCCACACCCACTGCCTACCTCAGTGCAATTAGTGCCTGCGCAAGAAAAGGAATTCTGCTTAAAGGAGGCACCACCCTCGATGCCTTTGCAAGCTGCAAGTGCATCGCCTTTGATAAAACAGGAACCCTCACAACAGGAGAGCTCACCTGTATTGGTGTCGAGTGCCTTGATGGAGAGGAGTGCACAGCAGAAGAAGCCATTGGTCTTGCCGCAACGCTTGAGCGCCATGTGAACCACCCAATGGCCCTTGCAATCCAAGACTATGCTAAGAAGAAAAAGGCACCCCTTACGCGAATCACCGAATTCAAGTCTGTTGCCGGCTTCGGTCTTCAAGGTAAGGCAGAGATCGGTGGAACTCTGAAGTCGCTCTGGATTGGCAACCAAGAGTTTATTGCGCCAAAATTTCACCATAAAGATTTTTCCTCTCTAACCGCGGCGCGCGATGAAATGGTCACCTACCTCCTCATCGAACAAACCCTATTTGCCTTCCACTTTCTCGACAAGCTCCGCCCAGGCATCCGTGAAACACTCAAAAGACTTAAAGATTCTGCCAACCTCACACTGACCATGCTCACTGGTGACCACAAAAGGAGTGCCCAAGCTGTGGCTAAGGAGCTCGGCATCTCAAACTTTTACGCTGATCTTAGGCCAGAGCACAAACTCGAAACGGTCTCCTCTCTATCTGAAAGTGGTGGACTTGCCATGGTGGGAGATGGTGTCAATGACGCTCCCGCACTTGCCCGTGCGACTGTGGGGATCTCACTTGGGAAAATTGGAAGCGCCACGGCTGTCGATGCGTCAGATATTGTTTTCTTGCACGACGACCTCAGCCGCATAGACTGGCTCTATGCAAAAGCGCAGAAAACCGTAGGCATTGTAAAACAAAATCTCACCTTAGCCCTCTGTGTGATTACCCTTGCCACAACCCCCGCATTACTCGGGTTCATTCCCCTCTGGCTAGCGGTCATCCTACATGAAGGGGGCACCGTACTCGTCGGTCTCAACAGCCTGCGCCTCTTAAAAAAATAGCTTACATCATTAAGCCTTGATAAACTCTTCGTTAGACTGATAATGTTGTAAACTGCTTAATATTAGATTATTATCTAACTTTTTAAGCAGTCGCTTAATTCAAGTGCTAAAAAATATTGCGCCAAATCTTTCCTTCTTGCTAAAGTGTTGGTTAGGAAGGTAATCAATGGCTTTCAAGTACAAGAAAAAATCAGCAAAAGAACACGCAGTCCTTATAGGGCTTGTTGAGCTCTACCTCGAAACTGGCAAACCGATCGGTTCAAACACACTTCGGGAAAGTGGATTCGAAGATATCAGTTCAGCGACCATCCGTAACTACTTCGCTAAGCTTGAGGCTGAAGGCTTTCTCAAACAGCAACACTCCTCGGGGGGGCGTGTGCCAACTGAGTGCGCTTACCAAGCTTACGCAGAGAAGCACCATTCAGCAGACCAGGTCAACCCCAAAATCCTAAAAACTTTAAAGAAAGAGCTTTCATCTGACACAAAAGAAATTGCCTTTTACCTTCAACACGCTTCAGAAATCCTAAGTGAGCTCACACAAGGTGCTATCTTTCTCGTTTCTCCTCGATTTGATCAAGACTTAGTGACCGAAGTCAAGCTCGTTAGCATCGATGCCAAGCGCTGCCTCTGTATCCTCATTACAGACTTTGGTCTCGTTCATACCGAAATACTCCAAACTCCCAAAAAGCTCAGCCGCTTTTCACTTAAGCGACTCGAATCCTACTTTCACTTCCGCATGACAGGGCTCGACAGGCCTAAGCTCAGTCAAACAGAAGAGGAAATTGGCGCCCAGTTTTACAATGAAATTCTCCTGCGCCATATAGTCGGCCATACAAACTTCACCTCCGAGGATGTCTACAAAACAGGATTCTCCCGTCTACTGAACTACCCCGAATTTCGGGACGCAGCAACGCTCGCTTCAGGCCTTTCACTCTTTGAAAATACAACCTTTATGCAAACTCTGCTTAGGAAATGCACAGAGGGAGGAGAGTTGCAATTTTGGATCGGCGACGCCTTAAACTACCCTGGCCTCGAGCACTCGGAAAGTAGTGTCATTGCTATCCCCTATTTTATCCATGGGAAAGCGGTGGGTGCGATTGCAGTCCTCACCCCCATTCGGGTTCCCTACCCAAAATTATTTGGACTGATTCGCGCCTTTTCGGAGGTTCTTAGCGACACCCTGACGCGCAACCTCTATAAATACAAAATTACCTATCGGCAGCCAGCTGCAAAACAACTTCCGGAAACGCAAACCCCTGCGATCCCACACCTCAATTCCCTTAAGGAAGGAACTCAAGATTCATGATGAACAAAAAGAAAAAACAACAAGAGATGGAACAAGAAACCCCCGAAGTGTCGCAGGAATGCGAAACTCCAGAAAAGCTCACAAGCATCTCCGAGATGCAGCTTGAGTCGATGCAAAAGGAGCTAAAGGATCACAAAGATAAATACCTGCGCCTCCTTGCAGAGATGGAGAACTCCAGAAAGCGGATGCAAAAAGAAAAGCACGACACCACCCGCTTCGCAGTCGAAAACATCATCACAGAAATATTAGCTCCCCTTGACCACTTTGAAAATGCGCTCAGCTTTGCCCATCAAACTTCAGAAGAGACACAAAACTGGGCAAAGGGATTTGAAATGATCCTCACACAGTTTAAAGATATCCTTGCGAGCCACAAGGTCACCTCTTTCCAGTCAGAGGGAAAACAATTCGACCCCCACATGCATGAAGTGATTGAAATGGAAGAAACCGAAGCCCATCCAGATGGAACAATCCTTCAAGAATTTGTCAAAGGATACCAATGTGGAGACCGCATCTTACGCCCTGCACGTGTCAAGGTGGCAAAGAAGAGTGGCAGCAAGAAAGAAGAAGTTAATAATGAAAAACATGAAGGAGAAAGTTAATCATGGCAAAGAAAAGTAAAGTCATTGGAATTGACCTCGGCACCACCAACTCATGCGTTGCGATCATGGAAGGTGGCAGTGTAAAGGTCATCGCAAATGCTGAAGGAACTCGCACAACCCCTTCGATCGTCTCATATAAAGATGGGGAAAGGCTCGTTGGGATCCCGGCGAAAAGACAAGCCGTCACTAACCCTGAAAAAACACTCTTTTCAACTAAGCGCTTTATCGGACGTAAATATTCTGAAGTGGAATCAGAAATCAAAACTGTCCCTTATAAAGTCAAGGCGAGCAGCAACGGAGATGCGGTGTTTGAAGTGGACGGAAAAGCCCTCACCCCTGAAGAAGTGGGAGCGCAAGTCCTCACAAAAATGAAAGAGACTGCAGAGGAATATCTCGGTGAGAAAATCACGGAAGCAGTCATTACAGTTCCAGCATACTTCAACGACTCTCAGAGACAGTCGACAAAAGATGCAGGGAAAATTGCGGGACTTGATGTCAAGCGTATCATCCCAGAGCCAACTGCTGCTGCTCTTGCGTACGGCATTGACAAAGAGGGAAAAGACAAAAAGATCGCTGTCTTCGACCTCGGTGGCGGAACATTCGATATCTCTATCCTAGAAATTGGGGATGGAGTCTTTGAAGTACTCGCAACGAATGGTGACACTCACCTCGGTGGAGATGATTTTGACAATGTCATTATTGACTGGATTCTCGAAGAGTTCAAAAAAGAGAATAGCATCGACCTTTCTAAGGACAAAATGGCCCTTCAACGGATTAAAGATGCTGCAGAAAAAGCGAAGATTGAGCTCTCTGGAACTCAGCAAACGGAGATCAACCAGCCCTTCATTACGATGGATGCGACTGGACCTAAACACCTCGCTTTAACACTTTCTCGCTCGAAGTTTGAAAGCCTGGCTGCAAACCTCGTTGAGCGGTGTCTCGCTCCTTGTATGAATGCCCTCAAAGATTCGGGCATCTCAAAAGAGCAAATTGACGATGTGCTTTTAGTGGGTGGAATGACCCGTATGCCTGCAGTTCAAGAGAAAGTAAAGGAGATCTTTGGACGTGAGCCTCACAAAGGTGTGAACCCCGATGAGGTGGTTGCATCGGGCGCTGCGATCCAAGGTGGAGTCCTCGCTGGTGATGTAAAAGATGTCCTTCTCCTCGATGTCATTCCCCTAACACTGGGAATTGAAACGATGGGAGGAATTCTCACTCCACTCGTGGAGCGCAACACAACAATCCCCACACAGAAGAAACAGACTTTTTCAACTGCTATGGACAACCAACCTGCAGTGACAATTGTCGTTCTGCAAGGGGAAAGAAAAATGGCGAAAGACAACCGAGAGATCGGCCGTTTTGACCTAACAGAAATCCCCCCGGCACCTCGAGGCACTCCTCAAATTGAAGTAGCCTTTGATATCGATGCAGATGGAATTCTCCATGTATCTGCGAAAGATCTCGGCTCAGGAAAAGAGCAGAAGATCAAGATCGAAGCCAAGTCAGGTCTCGATGAAAAAGAGATTGAGCGCATGGTGAAAGATGCGGAAGTGCACGCTGAAGAAGACAAAAAGAAAAAAGATGAAGTCGAAGTGCGCAACAAAGCGGACAGCCTTGTCTTCCAAGCAGAAAAAGCGATGAAAGACTACCAAGACAAAATTCCTGAGGCGATTTCTACTGAAATCCAGGGAAAAGTCGATGCTGTCAAAAAGGCGCTCGAAGGCACAGACTCTGCAGCAATCAACGCTGCGGCTGAGGATCTCAACACAGCGATCCAAAAGATTGGTGAAGCGGTCCAAAAGCAAGGAGCCGCTGCAGGTGCAGCAGGTCCGGGCGCTGGCCCTCAGCCAACAGGGGAGGCCGCTGCAGGTCAAGACAAAGGCGAAAACATTGAAGACGCTGAAGTCGAGATTCTAGACGAAGAGGGCAAGTAATCCTCTTTTAATCATGGGGAGCTCACTCTAGAGCTCCCTTTTTTTTTATAAAAATCGCACTACTCAGCAGCTTTTAGTAAACCAGAAAGAGGCGCACGTCCTGTCACTGCAAAGGATTGTCCACTTACCCCCTTTTCTACAAGTAGCTCACCATCGCGATGCACCACTCTTTGTATAAGCATACATTTCCCAAATACTTCAGACTCATTTTCCTTGCAGGCGGCGCGAATGGTTTCATACTGCCCTTGGATGTTTGTACATGAAAAAAGGCTTGCACTTTCCTCTGAATGTGTCCCACCTTTACAATCATCACAGTCCATAGCGAAGTCCGCATAAAGAGGTTCTGTATTCTCAATTTGAAACAGTGTTCCTACTGTGCTCGAATTTTTTTGTCGAATCACAAGTGCAGGAATCGTATATCTTATTAACTCTTCCCCTTCTTGAAAGGTAGGCACACGATCAACCTTTTTAAGTGAGAAAGTTGTGTTATCGATTATAGGATGACGTATACTCCCTGGAAAGGGCTGTGGATGATGTCCTTCAGGAGGTCCAAATATTTCTGGATATCGAGAACTAGAATAGGCTTCCAACTCAATTAAATAATCCCTATCTGGAATAGAAGATTGTGGAGGCTGAAGTGCACACCTTCCACCGATACCAAGGCTGGTTTCTGTAGTACTCATAGGTAAAGGGACTGTTGGGAAAGTCGCTTTTTGCAGATTTTGCAGCAATTTTTGAGAAAAATTGAAAGTTTTGAAAATTCACATATACCTAAGTATAGGGAATTTGAAAAACTTTTGATTTTACCAAAAAGTGAGCAAACGCTGTGAGAATGGACTTTTCCAACAGTCCCATAAAGGAGGCAATTGAGCAGTTGTACTCCCTGCTTGTTGAATAAAAAGTTGACTGGCTTCACTTTCTGAAATCGCTTGAACTCCTAACCTAACATCGGGAATCGCTTCGATTTCTGCTTCAATTCTTAATACATTATCTAGCCTGGCAACATCTGTAGACCATTCTTCTTTAGTTTCAAGAAAGTTTCTTTTCTTAAGATCCGACCCTATGGTGCAAAATCCTCTAACCCTGATCCCAGGCGTGCAAGTTCGCTTGAAAGGGCCTGCTCTGCATGATGACTTAGTTCATGAAATCGTCGACTTGTAACTCTTTGCTTTGGTCCTGCAAGAAAAGACGATAGATCGAGAAAGGCTTTTTTTGTATCGTGGCTAAAGTCATACTGCTCCATGATTCCAAGAATATTTGAAGATTCATTCTTGACTCTATTAAAAACAGCCTGTGAGACTCTACTTGTAAGCTCTTCAACCTGACCTTCATCACTATTGGAATCATCAATAGGATCCCCTCCACCTCCTTGTGCACCTGATATAGGGGGCAACGCCATCTAACCTACTCCTTATAGCCTTATTGAACCACTCCAATTTCAATAAATTATTAAACATTTAAAAAAAATATTAATTGGATTATTAATTGATTTTTTTATAAAAAACCATAAAATAGGCAGATAAATAGTGAAGTAAGTATGAGTAGTGTTCAAAATTCAACTAGCACCCAAGGAAGATTTGTAACTCTCTTTTCTCCTGAGCAAGATGCATTTATACTCAAGAATGCAAAAAGAATTGCTACAACAATTCGAGCTATTATTAAAGAATTCAAAGGTAGCCCCTCTACAAAAGAGGAACTTACACCGAAAATCACCGAAAATCTTACAAAAGAATTCCCAGAGTTAAAAGAGGACAGTATGACCTATCTTCGAAACGATATGGTTCAGGATGTACTTAGTTCAATCTAGCCATCGTTTCTAGTCCCTCATCAACTAAAACTGATTCACGACAGTCAATCATCGGGAGCTCACTCTAGAGCTCCCTTTTTTAATTCTCTTGATTACGAGCTCGACATACCTGGCTCATTCTTAGCTCTTCGTGAATCGAGATATGCCTAAACACACTTAAAATAATTCCTGTGCTCATAGTCCGCGCCGCTTCTTCTAGATCTATCTTTTGCCCATGAACATACGCAAATATTCTACCAATGGCTACTGTAAATCCACATGGTGTCATTACATAAAGAACCCGCTTGAACTCATGCATACAAAATCGTACGCGATAAAAAGGCTCTTCTAATCCAACAATTCGATTAAAAATATGAGATGCATTAAAGGCTACGCCTTCCAAGCAAGGGGTAAATAAGCCCTCCTGTTATCGCGCTCCCAACATCCGTTCCTGTTTCAAATAATTTAGTAAAGTTTACTGCTGCCATACTGTTACCGGTAATTTTCCTTTTGCCTTCTCTCGACCCATAAGAACATCGAAGATTGCTTCCTCACTTTCTGAAGCTGCTTCATAGCCTATTAATACCTGGCTCTCTTTGGGGAGGGCTTCCAAAGCATATGGCGTTCCAAAAAGGGTAAACACAACCTCTTTGCACTCTCGATGAATTTTCTTAAAAAGGGTGCGTTCTTCTTCATTAAGTCCAAACGATTCTTCCCATTTTTGATTGCGAGGGTAAATAGCAATCACCACGATATCATATTTGGAAAGCTCAGGGATCAATTCTGCACTTAGATCAAATGGCGTTGCACTTTCATAAAGGGCAGAGCTCCCCTCTTTGCCCACCTGAATATAAGCGACCTTTTTCCCATCAATCAGCGGTATCTCTTTCGACGTCGCTGCTACCGCGCTGCGGAAGAGTCTCTCTTTTAACTGGTACACATTTGGAGCGTGGAGCCTTTCCATTAAATCAGAAGAGTTCTGAGTCATGCGGTTTTCAAAAAGACCGAGTCTTTCCTTTAATTGGAGAATCTTGAGCACACTTTGATTCAACCTCTCTTCGCTAAACACCCCTTCTTGAAATCCTTTCACTACTCCTTGATAAGCGCGAGGGAAAATCTCAGTGAGAATTTCGATCACATCATTTTCCTTATGCGCTCCATAAAGCAGTAAGTCATGCCCTGCCAAAAAGGCTCGAAGAGCTATTTCCTCAGGCTCATAATGAAGCGTGAGGGCCTTCATATTGAGCGCATCTGTGATCACAAGACCCGAATATCCCCACTCCTTTTTCAAAAGCTTCTGCACAATCAGCGGTGAGAGCGAAGCGGGCAATACGGGGTCGCATTCTGGAAGGTAGAGATGTCCGGTCATTACAGAAGAGACCCTCGATGCTATGGCCCGCTTGAAGGGAAAGAACTCAATACTTTCTAATCGATCTTTTCCATATGGAATGACTGGAAGAGCTTTATGTGAGTCAACCTCAACATCGCCATGACCTGGAAAATGTTTGATACAGGCTGCCACTCCAGCCGACTCCATTCCTCTAACAAACTGACACACCTTTTCACTGACTATTTCAGGGTTTTCACCAAAAGAGCGCGTATGGATGATCGGATTACGTGGGTTGGTGTTCAGATCCGCAACAGGCGCAAAGTTAAGGTGAATCCCGACTCTTCTGCACTGCTCACCAATCTCATGCCCCAAGTCATAGATCATTTGATTATCTTGGATTGCCCCAAGCGTAAGATTTTTAGGGAAGGAGATGGTCTCCTTCATTCTCATCCCTAGTCCCCACTCTGCATCAGCTGTCACCAAAAGAGGGCGCCTTGAAAATCCTTGCAATTGATTCAAGAAAGGAACTTGCTCCAAGGGCTGCGACTGCTTCATGATGATCCCACCCAAATGCCTATTTTCAATGAGTGCTTTCAGGGACTCTAGGTGCGTCTTCTCGTGTTTGGGACATGCGGGTAAAACAAAGAGCTGCCCAATCTTTTCCTCAACCGTCATCTCCTTTAGAACTTCTTCTGCTGTCTTCGTAAAAGCAAAGGTAGAAAATGCCAATAGAAAAGCAACGAATGTGAGTTGATACAGCCTATTTTGCGCTTTTATTATCAAAACACTTTGAGCCAACTCTACCGCCATGTATGAACTCCTTAGTTTTGGGAAGAAGTATGACATTAATAGAGATAAAAAAAAAAGAGAATGAAAACGAACGTATTAAACCTTTAAGCTGACCCCATCGCAGTTAGAATGGGGCTGCTTAAGACTGAATCCACTTTTTGGGCTTGCGAGCTTTCCGTTTTCGGGGAGCAGAGCTTTCTCCTAGCTTGTTGCCCTCATCATTCGAGGTCAATTCTTCCAAGCCTTTGCCAATCTTTTTCTTAGCGTCTGTGATTGTATCCCATTGGCTATCGGAGAAGTTTTCCTTCTTCATGGCTTGCTTTTGAAGCTCTTCTTCACTTAAACCAGTCTTTTCACTGATCGCTTTGGTCTCTGCTTCAATTTTGCTCTTGATCATCCCCATTTTCTTGACGGCTTCTTCTTTCTCTTCCGGCGTTCCATTTAGCATGATATGTTTAAACCTATCAAAATAGTCAACGGTATCTTCAAATATTTCATGAAGACGCTCCTCTTTCTCTTCTGGACTGAGTGAAAAGAAAGCCATTATCCGATCAAATTCATCGTGCATAGAACACACCTCCGTAAATTCCCGTATATAAGATCAAAGTGCAAGAGCCAAGAAAATTATGGTTCTTTTTTAAACCTATTCACGCTATGTGTTAATTAACAATGACTAAGGGACACGAGTTTTATGTATGTGGAGCAACTGCTGGACACACTTGTCACGCATTTAAACCTAAGCCCAAGTGCCTTGGAAAAAGATTCGAGCGGGTATTACAAAGTCTCTCTAAACGCCAACACAGCAGTGACCTTGAACTCTCAGGATGACCATATTTTCTTAAGCACAAAAATTGGTCCCCTACCTAAGCTCCAGAATAAAGAGCTTCTCTTCATTTACCTCATGCAAGCCAACCTCATTGGACAAGGAACTGGGGGCGCTGCAATCGGTATTGATCCGTCGGAAAAATTTTTCACGATGTCATCATCATTAAAAGGAGATGTAAATTTTAAGGTTTTTAAAGAGGGTTTAGAAGACCTAATCAACTACACTGACTATTGGAGAGAGGAGATTAATCGCTTTGCAAATGAGTCTTCTGAAATAGAGCTATAAATTTACAATATCTTTATTATCAGCGATTAACCCAAAATAAAAGGCATGAAAAAAAACCAAAACCTAATGTATTTTTTGTTTAGCGACTTCGAATAAGGATAAGGATGACAGCTTTTCTCATCATTGAAGAAGGTCCTCTAGCGGGACGCACGATCACTCTCGAAGAGGGAGATGAATGGATCATTGGACGGGATCCAGATGTTTGCTATGAAGCGCTTCAAGACCCTATGGTCTCGAGAAAACATGTCATGATCCGTAAGGATGATGAGGGGTACAAACTCGAAAACTTAAGTGCTGTTAATCCCGCAAGCATTAATGGCGAAGCTGTCACAGAACCTACCTTACTTAAAGAGGGCGATGCTGTTCAGATTGGAAACGTTTTCTTGCGCTATACAAAAACGCGCCCTGAACCTTCTTCAAAAGAAGAGGTAGGAGAAGAGACGCCCACGATCTACGAAGAGGGAGAAGATTTAGATGCCCTCGCTTTTAGAGGGGGAGCAGATGCGCGGTGGATCATCAAAGTGATCTCAGGTCCTAACGCAGGTGGAGAGTTTGGTGTCCATACAGGTGGATCCTATATAATGGGGAAAGACCCTAACGTCGCTAACTTTGTCTTTCAAGATTTAACTGTATCTTCGAAACATGCAAAAATCACAGCACATGCCGATGGGGTTTTAACCATTGAAGACCTCGGCAGTAAAAATAGTGTCCTTGTCAACGGCAAAGAGATCGAAGAGCCCACTCAGCTCAATACTCAAGATTTAGTGGCACTAGGAACCACTTCCTTTTTGATTATTGACCGAGAACAAACGCGAGAAACGATTATCTTCCCATCGAGCGCGGCACCTGGTGTTTTCCCAAGTAAAGAGGTAGTAGAAGAAAAAGAAGAAGCGGCTCCTGAAGAGGTTCTAAAAAAGAACTGGAAAGAGTTGATCATCCCCTTTCGCCATTTGATCATTGCGGGCGTTTTTGGGATCTGTTTAATCTTCGCTTTAGGAGGTGTGTTTAGCCTCTTTAAAAGTGAAAGCATCACTGTTTCCACCGATGAAGAGATGCACCAAATAGACCATGCGATCAAGCGGTTTCCAGAAGTGGAGTACTCTTTTAACACCTCTACAGGAAAAATCTTTTTGCTTGGACATGTCATGACAGAGGTCGATCATCAAGAAATGACTTACCTACTCCGCTCCTTAAGGTTTATCCAAAATCTTGAAGATAATGTGATTATCGACGAGCTTGTTTGGGAAAATACAAATGCTTTGATGATGAAAAACCCGCTATGGCGAGGCGTTTCTCTCTCTTCCATTATTCCGGGACACTTTGTCTTACGGGGGTATGTTTCAAACCTAGAGGAAGCGACAAAACTTTCTGAGTATATTAACCTCAACTTCCCCTACCTCGATAAACTCGACAACCAAGTCGTCGTCGAAAATACACTTGAAGCGCAAATTCAAAGCATTCTGTTGGAGAATCAGTTTGTGAATGTCACCTTTCAATTTGCAAATGGCGAACTGATCTTAGCAGGACGTGTTGGAATGAATAATGAAAGGGAGTTTACGAAAACAGTCAGCGAACTGAAAAAAGTTCGCGGCATCCGTTTAGTGAAAAACTTTGTTGTGATTGCCTCCCCTTCAAGCGATGTTGTCAACATCACTTCGAAGTTTAAGGTCACAGGGAGTTCGAAGTTTGGAAGCACAAATCAATATGTTGTGATTGGAGGCCGTATCCTTTCAAAAGGAGACAGTTTAGAGGGGATGATGATTACGGCAATTGATGAAAATGCAGTTTTTCTCGAAAAAGATGGCATAAAATATCGGATTAACTACAATCAGCAATAAGCTAACAATTAAAAGGGCGTAGGTATGTTTGGATTAGAAAAAAAGGGTGATAAAAACCAACCTTTTGAATTTGATCTTGAAAAAGAAGTAAAAAAAGACGCAAAACGAAAAAAAGAGATACTGAGCCAGGTTGACAAAAGAAGTGCAGAGCTAAAAGAAGCCTTAAGAGATGGAAGTGCTTCAGAAAACTTTGATAAGTGTGGAGTTCTTTTACAAGGTTACACTGCACTTGGGAAAGTGATCAATCGAGCGTGTCGTAAGTAAAAAAGATTCCAAAGAGAGGTATGAGGAATGGCTGATCATTCGGTCCCTTTAACATTTTATACACTGATAAGAAAGTACTCTTATCTACAAAGTCAGGTTGTTAAGCAAGTCAGAACCGTTGCAAGTAGGATTAGTGCTGCAACACCTGGTAAGTTCTTGCTGTTGCAATTTTCGATGTCACAAGTGACTCAAGTAGGGGATTCCATTTCGAACTTGATTTCGCAGGTCAATTCGATGATTACCAACGCAGTGCGAAACCAGAAACAATAAAGGTAAAAGGTTAAGGACATGGAAGATCTATCTAAATTTGAAGATGACTTTTTTTTGCTATTGGAAGCGGGCTTCATGGCAATCAACCAAGCTGATGAAGATTCAACAGTGAAGTTGTTTAAAGCGTGTGAACTTTTGCAGCCAGAAAATTCCTTAATCCAAATCGGAATGGGATACATGCATCTGCATAAGCTTGAGCTCAAAGCTTCAATCAAGTGCTTCGAAGATGTGCTAGCAAAAGAGCCAGACAATGAAATGGCAATGACATTTCTTGGGATCGCCTTATCGCTAACACCAAATAAGGTTTCTGAAGGTGAGAAGATCCTCGAAAAGTCGGCGAAAAGCTCATCTGACTCACAAGTTAAAAAAGTCGCAAATGTCTCCTTAGACTTTGTGGAAAAATTTGTGAAGAAAGCCCCAGGGCCAGCAGGAAATTAATAAGCAACAAACCATTTGTGATTCATGGGTGATAATATTCCAGAAGAGATAACAGGCGCGAGCAACATTGGCCCAACAAAAGCCATTCCAGGGAGTGAAGAACAAGAGACTCAACCTGGAAATTCTTTTGCATCCTATATGCAAGATGAAGGTAAGGCTGGAGCGATGAATCCAGGAGGAAAAGATGCAGTGTCTCCTCTCAACTTAGAGGCTCAAAGTGCACTTCCAACAGCCGGTCCGACGCCAAATTCTATTCTATCCCAAATGAATAGCACCTCTTCTGTGCTTGGAGACTTGCAGCAAAAGCTTCACACGAAAAATCTTCCTCTGAAAAACTCACAGAAATACTTACTCCGAAATAAGCTCACGAATGCAAATGAGCAAATTCGCACTGCTGCGAAGAAAGCAGGAGTAGATGTAGGACCTGCGCCAAAGACAATCTCTAGACAAAACCCTGTCAATAAGTTTTTAGGGCTGATTACTGATAGCCAAACCCAAATGCAAAATGCGCAGGGAATGATTGAGCACTTGAACGCTTCAGGGAAAATGTTAAACCCAGGTGATTTGCTTTTGATCCAAATTAAACTCGCTAAAGCTCAACAAGAGCTCGAGTACTCCTCAGTTCTACTAAGCAAAGCTGTGGACGATATTAAGCAAGTGTTCAATACACAAATATAATCCTATTAGCCAATCACGGCACAGACAAATATGGCAGATGCATCCGACTTCGATAAACTTATTGGTCATCTTGAAGACATCGAGCTGACAACCGTCCACGGGCGGATCACTGAAGTCGTGGGGATGCTCATTAAAGCAGTCGTTCCCAATGTTAAAATGGGAGAGGTTTGCGCAATCAAAAGAGAGGGTGAGCCTCTGATTGCAGAAGTCGTCGGTTTTACAAAAGAAGAAGTTTATCTATCCCCTCTCGGTGAAATGTATGGAGTAGGCCCCTCCTCTGAGGTGATCCCGATGAAACTCCCCTTGCATATCAAGGTCGGACCGCAACTTTTAGGTCGTGTCCTCGATGGAATGGGGAATCCCCTCGATGTCGACACAAAAGGGCCTTTAGAATTAGAAGAGCGCTACTCAGTGATTAATCCCCCACCCGATCCCCTCCAAAGAGAGATGATTGAAACACCAATTTCTGTGGGCGTTCGCGCCATTGATGGAGCCTTGACCTGTGGACGAGGACAACGGGTGGGAATTTTCGCTGCAGCAGGGGGTGGTAAGTCAACTCTCCTTGGCATGATGGCCCGCTATGCACAAGCAGATGTCAACGTTATCTCGCTGATTGGTGAGCGGGGGCGTGAAGTCCGCGAATTTATCGAAAATGACCTTGGTCCCGAAGGGCTAGCACGTTCTGTAATCATCGTTTCAACCTCAGACCAAGCTGCGCAGCTTAGACTCAATGCGGCCTATGTTGGAACGGCAATTGCCGAGTATTTCCGCGATCAAGGGAAAACAGTCATTTTAATGATGGATTCTGTGACCCGCTTTGCACGGGCACTTAGAGAAATTGGTCTTGCGGCTGGAGAACCCCCAGCACGTGCTGGTTATACACCTTCAGTTTTTGCAACGCTTCCAAGGTTACTGGAGCGCTCAGGAAACTCTGATAAAGGTTCCATTACAGCATTTTACACGATCCTTGTTGCAGGAGATGATATGAACGAGCCTGTCTCCGATGAAGTGCGCTCAATTTTAGATGGACATATTATTCTATCGAGTGAGCTTGCTCGGCAATACCACTATCCAGCTATTGATGTCTTAGCTTCTGTCAGTCGAATTCTTCCTGCAATTACCTCGCCAGAACACAGGCAGCTCATAGGACAGATTCGCGAGGTGTTAGCAAACTACAAAAAGAATGAACTTCTGATTCGCATTGGTGAGTATAAGCCCGGCTCTGATAAAGCTGCAGACTTTGCAATCAAATATGTCGATAAAGTGAACCGGTTTCTCAAACAAAAGATTGATGAGCCTTCAACTTTCGAAGAAACTCTTGAACAACTGCAAGCGCTCTTCCGATGAAGGACAATTATCCCCTTGCTCAACTTGTTAGAATTAAGAAAAAGCGCCTTGAAGAAGCTGAACGCCTGCTCAAGCAAAGAAAAGAAGAGCTCAAAAAAGAGGAAGAAAAGCAAAGGCAATTGGAAGAGATCCGCGATAAAACATTGCAGCATCAGCAAGCGAAAATTGCACAACTAAGAGCCGAACTCGATAAGGGCACAACGACTGCTAAAATTGAGTCGATGCGGGACTATATCAAAGTGGTCGATGAGGAGCTTCAGCAAAAAGAAAAAAAAGTCCAAGACCAGATTAAAGAAGTTGAAAAGGCAAAAGAGCGAGTAGATGAAGCGCGAAAAGACCTCCTCAAAAAAGAACAAGATGTGGAAAAATTAGAGATGCATAAGAAAGAGTGGAAGGAAGAGGACCGTTTGCTTCGCGCCCAAAAAGAGGGAGTCGAAACGGATGAACTCGGCAACGCTATGCATGGACAACGGAAAAACAAAGGGATGAAGTAATGGACCCTTCAAAGATTCGCGGTGATATCGGTCGCAGCTACGGTCCAGAGCCGGAAAAGCAAGATGATAAAATCGATCCCGAAAAGTTCAAGAAAGTGCTCAAAGTTGACGAGTCAGACCAGGCACAAAAAAGGCATAAAAGGAACCTAAAAAAAGAGGAAGAAGAGGGAGAGGAAGAAGAAATAACTGAAGAAAAAAGTCCTAATGCCGCGACAGCTTTTTCTGAGTTCATGGATGATAGCGAAAAATTAGACTCCCTCTATGATTCAGAATCGGGTGGGACGCGTCGCGTTGAAACTCCAGAGACTTCTTCCCCTTACGCTCCTAAACCACCAAAACCTATCTCTGCGGATAGTGGTGAGAGTGATGAAGAGCTTTTGCCTCCTCTACCTGAAACGCCCTCAGAAAGTCCCATCTCCCCCCCTCCTCAAATGGAGGCCTCTCCACCTGAAACGCCAGAGGACGACTCCTCGCTTCTTGCGAACCAACCAGAAAAAGGCTCTCTCAAACCGAAGCGGAAAACAGCTAAAAAAAAGGCAAAGCCAAAAGAAGTTTTGGTCTCACCTTCAAAAAAGGAGATCAAAAATGAGCCCAAAGTATCTGTCGAAAAAAAAGAAAAACCGCCGATCGAAACTCCAACGACAAAGATAGAAAAGCCTGCCTATGCCTCCTTTAAAAAACACACCATAGAGTCGATTAGAGAAAGAAAAAAAGAGAGCGCACTAGGAGTCGCCGAGGAAGAGGTCACAAGCCCTGTGCCATCTGATCTTCAAGGAAATCTTGAACTCAATAAGAAAAAGAAGGATGAAGATTTTGTCGAGGCAAATTTAGCGAATGCAGGACTGCCTCACACCCACATTCCAGAAACACTGCCTCCGCTTGAGAACAGTGACATGCCGCGCTATACTCAGCTTTCTCCTGATGTTTACGAGCTTTTTGAGCGAACGACAGGTGTCATTTATATTGTCGAACATGCTGACAAAAGCTCGACCTCTGTGACGATTAATATGCCCAATACCGTCTATAATGGAGCGGAACTTGTGATTGATCGCTATAGCACAGCTCCCATGGCATTTAACGTACAACTCATCGGTTCTCCCGAAGCAGTTAAGAGCTTTGAAGCTAATCTCGAAGGACTTAAGAGTTCTTTCGATGAAGCGCAGTACAACTTTGAGGTCAATCTCCTCACACCGATATTACAAACAGAAAAGAAAAAGCCCCTTATTCGCCGTAGTGGATCTGCAGGAGGTGGAGGTGGTGGCGGAAAAAAAGGAAAACAGTAGTTATGTTTGATCGAACCTCCCCTTTGACCCATAAACAGACAGAAAAAAAACAAGAGAGCCAAAACCCGAAACCTAAGCGCTCCTTTAAAGAAGTTTTAGGTGAACTGCATAAGCGCTCTCCTTTTAATCCCTCTCAAAGAAAAGAGAGCGTCTTTGATCTTTCAGCAAGAAACAAAAAAAAGGCGAATAAAGAGCATGCTCCCGCGCAAACGGTAGAGCAGCCTAAACCTATAACAGATAGGCACGCATCAAAAACAGAAGAGCTCTCCTCAATCAGTGAACTTTCTGCGGTTTCCCGAGAATTGATTGAAAAGCTTGTCGACGCGATTATCCTCGAAAGTAAAAATGGAATTTCGACAACAACAGTAATGATCGAAACAGAAAACCCTAATTCTATGTTTAATGGAACCACAGTGATGATTAACCACTACGATACGGCACCTCACTCTTTCCACATTCAGCTCAGTGGTTCTCCAGAGGCAATGAATGAACTTTCCCCTTACCTCCCGTCCCTCCACACTCAATTAACAGAAAGATTAGATGGCTTTGTGATCGACCTTCTACCACCTGCTCTATCTCAAGATAAGCCTACAAAGGTGAACCAAATCAAACGGGCCGAGGAAAAGAAGACCCAAATCAAAAAAATCCCTTCCTAAATTGGGACAAATCACTTATTTTTAGAGAATGACTAGTACACCGCACAATTGGATTAAACAGCTTACTACTCTCGTCATGCGATCGAAAGAGGTCCCGATGTGGGGCTCCCTTCCCCCATTTCCATGGGAAGAGTTTTCAAGTAACCTAACTAAAGCATTAGGCTCCCCAGAGCTCTCTCTATCAGCAAAGAGTGCTGAATGGAGGAGTGGTCGTGCCATTACTGAAGGCATTGGAGAGAACTTTCTTCATCTAGCTTTTGAGCTCTCGCCAATTAAGGGAAGCGTTCATTTCCTGATGCCAAAAGAAGACTTTGAGAAAATCTCTAAGCAATTGTTGCGATTAAAATCAGGCCCAAGCTTTGTTGACCCCTTCCTAGAGCAAGGTTTTTTCCAATACACAGCTTTAAATGCATTGAGTGTTTTCAGTCGGGAAGAGCCGTTTCAAGGGCTCACGCCAAGAATCGTTGATCTCCCCTTAGCACATGAGGATGCTTATTGCATTGATATCAAAATTGGAGCTCAAAAAGAAACCAGCTGGGCACGCCTGATTTGCCCCACTCTCTTCCATGAAGGTGCGAAAGAATTTTTCACTGAAGAGTGGGCAAGTAACTTGCCTACATCAGTACACAGTGACATGAATATCGATTTGTGCTTGTCTGCTGGCAGTACAACCTTATCCCAAAAAGAGTGGAAGGGTCTCAAACAAGGAGACTTTCTCCTTTTGGAGACATGTTCTTACTTCCCTAAATCAAAAAAGGGAACATTTCTCATGGGATATAACCAGACTCCCCTTTTTCAAACTAAACTCAAACAAGATAGCATCAAAATTCTAGATTATGCACTCTATCACCAGGAGAATACGATGACAGATGAAGCGCCACCAGAATCGTTTGAAAATCCTATAGAAGCTGAGCAAAATCCTATTGAGGAAGCGCCTACAGTTCCAACTGAAAAACTGATCTCCCCTAAAAATATCCCTCTAACGCTATCCGTCGAAGTTGGCAAATTACAAATGAGTTTAGATAAACTGCTTAAGCTCAAACCTGGTAATGTCCTTGATCTCGCAGTCCAGCCTGAAATGGGGGTCGATCTCGTTTCTAAAGGCAAGCCCGTCGCTCGCGGCCAGCTCGTGCAGGTCGGTGATGTCGTTGGGGTGAAAATTACTGAGATCGGCTGATCGCACCCTCGCCTATGGAAAAAGAAGCGTTCTACAAGCAATCGACTCTGCCTCACTTAACTGGGGAGGATGCGAATGCAATCCCCATGCCAAAAAAAATTGGTCCCTATAAAATTGAAGCTCTACTTAGCAAAGGGGGGATGAGCTATCTATATCTCGCCCGCCATCCTGAAAAACCCCTTTCGATTGTTGTTA
Source organism: Simkaniaceae bacterium (assembly GCA_030149435.1). Lineage (GTDB taxonomy): Bacteria > Chlamydiota > Chlamydiia > Chlamydiales > Simkaniaceae > JASBRR01. The sequence goes on along the minus strand of JASBRR010000011.1, from coordinate 58,057 downwards.
AGGTTTTATCCCCTCGCTATATGACCCACCCAGAAATGGTCGATCAGTTCGTCAAGGAAGCAAAAATCATTGGTATGACTGACCACCCCAACATCGTCAAGCTATATGGGCAAGGTGAATGGGCGAGTGGTCTCTACATCGCAATGGAGTTCGTCAGAGGGATTTCTCTCAAACAATTCATTATCCAACAAAACCTTTCCTTAAAAAGTGCTCTCGAAATCATTTTACAAGTCTCCTATGCACTATTACACCTGCATACCCATGGAGTGATTCATCGCGATTTAAAACCTGAGAATATCTTGATCACAGAAAGTGGCCAGATCAAAGTGATTGACTTTGGAATTGCTCAACTCCATGCAGAAGAAGAGCAAGAGTTTCTCACAAAAAAAGGTCAGTTTCTCGGGACGCCGAGCTATATGAGCCCAGAACAAAGGAAAGACCCTCTAAGTGTCACCTATGCCAGCGACATCTATTCCCTTGGAGTGATTGCTTTTGAACTCATCGTGGGAAAACTCAGCTTCGGATCGATTCAACTTGCTCTTTTGCCAGCAAAACTCCAAAAAATTGTGGAGAAAGCGCTCAAGCAAAACCGAGACAAGCGATATCAAGATGTCGTGGAGTTCATTACTGATATCACCCAGTTCTTAAGAACTGAAATAGTAAGCCGTGAAAGTGGCAGCGAACCTGGAGTGAAGGAAATTTGGGAAAAACTGGAGCTCAGTCACCAATCGCTGCTCCCTCCCTCTATTCCAAAGTGGAACTCGTTTGATATCGGCTTTGCTCATCTCAATAAACCCCTTGCCTTGAACACATTTTATGAATTCCTCCGCTTTGCCGATCAATCTTACTTGACCCTGTTTGGTGAGTATCAAGCAGAAGGAATGGAGCCTCTTGCCTATGTAGGCATGTTAAAAGGGATTGTTCAAACTTTAACTTATGAGCATCTAAGAACGACCGATAAGAAGTTCCATCCCAACCAGTTCATGACATCGCTCAATGAGGCACTGAAAAGCCATCCTAAAAAACCGAAGTTCACTTTTTGTCTTCTCTATCTCAACCCAGTCAGCAACCAATTTTCCTATATTTCATGTGGATTTCCTCCCCTTGTGCATGTCATTGGTGACAATCAAAAACTCAGACTCATTGCCAACCAAAACCCTCTTGTTGGAGAAGAGGGAGACATCTCGTATTATAAAACGACTGAAAACTGGAACGAAGGAGATACACTAGTTCTACACTCCTTTGTTGATACAACAGGGAAAGTAGATGAAAAAACGAAAGAGATTGTGCCTCGCCACCTTCAGCTTTCCGCCAAAAGCCAATCTCAAGAAATCCTGAGTGAACTTATGGATAACTTTCCCAACAGTCACCTTACCTCTCTCGTCCTATGTCTTGAAAGGATCGTTTAATTTCCCTCGCGATTTATTCACTAAGCGATTTGGAAAGGGACTGCTCTCGAAAGTCCCTTTTTGCAGATTTTGCAGCAATTTTTGAGAAAAATTGAAAGTTTTGAAAATTCGCATATGCCTAAGTATAGGGAATTTGAAAAACTTTCGATTTTGCCAAAAAATGAACAAATGCTGTGAGAATGGACTTTCTTAAGCAGTCCCGGATAGGGAGAACTGCTCTGCTAATACTGCGGTAGAAACTCCTGGTATGTACGAACACTCCCCCTTCCCTTATTCTCTCAGGATTCCTCTTTTTGACTTGCCGCTAACAAATCAGCGCGCTTGCAAAATGCATAAAATTCACCCATTTTCTTCAGCAGGTCTTCATATTTATCCTGAGGGTATTCCATATGCTTTTCAAAGTTTTGCACATCTTTGATCTGGCATACAACATTAAGTGCGTTGCAAATCATGTGTACTTCTTCTTTCCCTAAGTTCAAATTTGGATCTTCTGTCATGTTATCTCCTTACTCATGATTTAATTTTAATCCCCAGACTCAGGCTCTATTGAGGACTGTGTTCCAGGCCCTGCAACACAAACCAAGTCACCAGGAATTGTCAACATCCACTGTTCATTATCCTCTTCTTCATTATTCGCTATCAAATAGAGGTCTATCTCATCTTCAAACTCAATAACTGCATCAAATTCCTTAGTTGTAACCTGAAACTTTTTGAGCTTTTTACCTTCAAGTGTCTTTAAAAACGCTTCAATCTGTTCTCTTTCATCGTCACACTCGACAACGACTTCTTCATCTTTTTCAAACTCCCAAAAAGCCATCTGGATTAATAGACTCCATTCCCCTCTAATGTACGAACTTTCCCCTTCATTAGTTGAAACATTGACACTTATATCCTTTCCAAAATCCAAAGTAATAAAACTTCCGTACCCAAGTGTTGCACGGTTTACCACCATCCCCTCTAAATGTTTGATGTGACTCTCAAGAGTCTCTTTGTCAATTAACTCCAATTGCTTCCTCTACTTCTTAAAAAGTTCAATTCCTTCTTCAACTATCTCATCGTAACCCAAGCCCCTCTTCGTAATCTTATCGTGTAACCTTCTGATATCCTTTTTTGACAACTTACGGCCGCATTCTTTTTCAATCTCTTTTACAGCACGCTTAAACTGTTTGTTTTGATCAGTGTTTCTTTTTGGAATCCCTCCTCGATGCTGTGCACCGCCTTTTGCGGTTTTCTCTCTTCTTGCTTTTTCTCTTTGCTCCTTTTTCTTCCAATTTTTTGTTTTCTTTTTTTCAGATTTATCATCTTCTTCCCCACCATCAGCTGAAAGAATTGCTGCAGCAGCTGGTCCAGAAATAGCGGCAGCGCCTCCTCCGCCAACTTCATGTTGTGCCTTCGTTTGCCCAGGTGAAGATACGGTGAGTAACCCTCCCTTTGCACACTGAAACTTACAACCTGCACCAAGCGCTGGCATCTGAGCAATTTTTAGTGGACTTTGTCCGGGATCAACAGGGCTTGCAGCAGGTGTACAAGGAACAGGCGCATTGGGAACAACCGTACACTGCCCCCCAGGTGGAGGAAAAAAACAGTTTCCCATATTGGCGAGCTTTTTCCCCTCAGCAGTTCCCGGTGAGGAAGGGACTTTTAGTTTGAGTTTGCTCGTACAAAATGGACAGCTGAATTCAGTACCGTCACAAACAAGATCTCCCATACTCTCTATCTCGATTCGATCAATGAAAAAGAGGTTAACGCGAGCAAAACTTAGTCGTCTACAAAAAGTTTGAATTCATTGCGAATCTTTTTTTGAAAAATCTTAAGGCTTTCTTTCTTAAGATATTGCATAGTTTTTCTTATATAAAGACTTTTTTTTATGGCCAGAAAATATTTATTTGACGAAACTTTTTTTCAACTTTGATGCTCGGTCTGTAATCAACAGACTCTCAAAGACAACTTTTCTGAAACGAGGAGAAAATATCATGCCAGTACAAGATGAAGTACCCAAATCACGAATTACACTTACCTACAAGACTGAAGTTAATGGAGAACCTGCACCTGTTGAGCTCCCCTTTCGCATGATGGTTGTCGGAGACTTTTCTCATGGCACATCGAAAGATCGAAAGGTCGATTTAAGCGAGCGAAAAGTGCGCAGTTTTGATGGATCAAACACGAATCAAATTATGGATGACATGGGAATCCAGCTAAACACCGTCGTTGCAAACAAAATTAGCCCTGAAATTGAAGAGAGCATTCGGATCAACTTGAACATTGAGGGAATCCACTCTTTCAATCCAGCAGAAGTCGCAAAGCAGGTCCCTCAAGTGCGCTCTCTAGTACTGATGAAAAAGCTTCTAGAAGAGATGCAGTCCAATATTGCAAACAAGAAAGAATTTGTTCGCCTCCTAAATATGGTCTACAAAGATCGCGCTCTCATGGAGACTTTAAAAGAAGCGACAAAAAATTATGCACCAACCCTGCCAAAAAAAACACCAGGTGTTGAACAAAAAAATGAAAACCAGGGAGATGACAAATGACTGAAGGAACAACTGCCGTTTTGGAAGAGACTGATACAATTTCTTTGGACAGTTTTTTTGAGGCGATGAAACTTGGACCCATGCAAGAAACAAGCCTGGTGCCAATGATCAACGAAAACTTCTCTGAGGTGAATGAAAACGTCTCTGACCAAGCGCGATTTATTGCCTCTCTTGGCGCCCTACTATGGAACGTCGATGAGGGAAATGGGGCTCTGGATCGAGGAAAAATACAGGAGCTCATTGCCCAAATCACAGAAATGGTAAATGACCAAATCAATGAGATCATTCACCATCCGAAGTTTCAAGAGCTAGAGTCTACATGGAGAGACCTATACGGAATCCTGGAAAACGCAAATTTCCGCGCCAATGTCATGGTCGATATGCTAGATGTATCGAAAAAAGAGCTCGAAGAAGACTTCCAAAATAACTCGATAGATTTCACGGGTGCAGATTTCTTCAACAAAGTGTACTTCAAAGAGTACGATCAATTTGGAGGAAAACCTTACGGATCGATTTTAGGGCTGTACAAGTTTGAGCACACTCCTTCAGACCTTAAGTGGCTAAAAATGATGGGAAAAGTGGCAAACGCAAGTCATGCTCCATTTATTAGCTCGGTATCGACACAGTTTTTTGGATGTGAAACCATTGAGGAACTCGCGGCGATTAAAGATTTAGAAGGTCTGCTGAGCCATCCTAAATATGGAGCCTTCAATGCCCTTCGCGACTCTGAAGAAGCTGCTTACTTAGGGCTATGCTTACCCTCCTACGTTGCAAGGTTGCCTTGGGATCCTGTGACTAACCCTTGCGGGGAGTTTAACTTCAAGGAGTACACATGGGGGGACGACTCTAGCAAATATCTGTGGGGAAATTCCGCGGCTTTGTTTGCCCAAAACCTGATTAAATCCTTTGAGACATCAGGTTGGTGTCAGTATGTTCGTGGTCCCAAAGCGGGTGGAATGGTTTCGGGGCTTCCAGTTCATACATTTAACCTCAGTGGTGAAGACGAAATCAAAATCCCCATTGAAATGACCATCCCCGACTTTAGAGAGTTGGAGTTTGCAAATAGTGGATTCATTCCCTTGATCTACAAAAAAGGGACCGGAGATGCCTGCTTCTTCAGTGCCCAGTCTTTGAAGCGTCCAAAAGAATTTGTGGACCCTAAGGACTCAGAAAATGCTCAAATGGTCTGTAATCTCCCCTACACGTTTTCAATCACTAGGATTGCACACTACGTCAAGAGTATTGCTCGGGACAACATTGGAAGTACTGCAGATGCAACTTATATTCAGAGAGTATTGACGAGATGGATCAATAACTATGTCACACAAGTTACAGATCCAGATGACATGACTCTACGTCGCTTTCCGTTTAAAGCGGCGAGTATTGATGTGAAGGAAAAGGCGGGTAAAATTGGGTGGTATGACTGCTCAATCTGCGTGTTGCCTCACCTTCAAATGGAAGGACTAGACGTGGAGCTGCGATTGGAGTCACGTTTAGGATAATAATCACTTTGGGGAATGCCCCAGAATGAATCTTTAACATAAATAGCCTGAAGGAGGCCTATTATGAACATGATAAGTACAGAGCCTGTAGACCATGAAGTTGATGAAATTAGATTCAACTTAGATTTTAACACTGGGGATAAACAATCGGCAGCATTTGTTTCGAAGCTCATTGTGGGTTCAAACGAATTAGCCACCGACTTTAATTTAAATGATCCAGAAGATGCTACCTCAGAGAAAAAAGCTGTAGCCATACTTGAACGTACAATGTGGAGCGGAGCCCCTGGAGATGACGTCATCCTTAGAGGGTATGTCAACCTAGACGGAAGAGGTGCCATCAATAATGCCCTCCGCAAACGCAATGAGACTGCAAAAGTCGAAGTTGTATTCACATGCTATGAGTTTGCTAATGAAGATAAGGGCCACTACATCTACTTCGATACAGAAGAAAAAGGGATCAAAGGGAGTATCTCGAAAAATGGTGTTTCAGGAGCTCTAAATAAAGCTGTTGACTATGAAGGTACAACTCTTTACCCATTTACTTTAAATATTTCAGGGAACAATGAAGGGGGCCAAACACTTGTTGTGTGTGACGGACCCGGTAATAATGTTGTGTTGCCCTGGGGTCAAAAGCAAGGGTAGTCTGTGGACCAACTCAAACGCGTTGCGTGGAAGACGGGTCAGCCCCTTCTTCCGCGCCACCTTACAATACAAGAAGATTCTTTACTCGGGTATACCCATCTCTACTCGAAATACAATGGTCTTCCCTACTTTGGGATTGGATTATTGAAATGGGACGAGGTGCTGATCACACAAGGGATCATTTCGATTAGCAAACTCACAGTCATTTTCCCTAATGGACAGCTCATTGAAATCCCGGGAAATGCAACTATCCAGTCTTTTGATTTAAATAAGACTGCAAAAACAAAAGTGACAATCCACCTTCATCTATTATCAACGATATCCGAAGAAGCAGACTATTCAGATGCCGACTTTGAAGGAGATGCAATCATCTATACGATGCATCAAGTCGAGCTGTCGGATGATACTAATGCAGCGAATGTTCACGCCTCAATGAAAATCGCTGAGTTTGAAAAAGATTTAGAAAATCGATGGAAACTGGTTCAAGGTTATATCCCCCCTCTTCTTTCAACAGCGACAAATCCCTTTCTAAAAAGTATTTTTATTGAATTGAACACCAAATTTGAGCAGTTTCAAAGTTCATTAGAGCTCGCGACAAATAAAGATGAAGATTTTGAAGGGCATACTCTCGAAACAAAACTCTGTCTATTGGAACTTGCAAAGATGAGGCGCTTTATCGCAAATACTGAAAAGAAAGTCCTCTCTCACCCCTACTACTTGTATGAAGCCTTAAGCCAATATTTGAACACTGTGTTTCTTTTGCATCAGAATCGACCTCAGTTAAAAATCATCCCTTATCAGCATGAAAAGCTCGGCCCTCTTTTTGGCCAGATGATGGATGCCCTTAGCCAAGATGGAGCAACAAACCATGAGACTTCTCGCCTTGAGTTTCAAAAGAAAGATCAGTGTTACGTCTCTGAAAAACTGCCTGCTGAACTTCAAGATGCTAAAGAGGTCTACTTCATTACTCAAAAAGTCGATACAACAGGCAACCCCAATGTTGAAGGTCTTAAGCTTGCAGGCTACTCTCGCTTGATGAATACACTGATTTTTGGAGTTCAAGGCATTTCTTTGATTCGTCTGGAGCGCGCTCCATTCAATCATAGCTTTTCAAGGCGCGCAAATATTTATAGCGTGGAGAAGGGGATAGAGTGGGATCATGCGATCAAAGAAGGACGTCTGGCCTTCAACTATAAAGATAACACTCAAGATGTTCAGGCTTATCTTTATTGGAGGTAAACCATGGGATTGCTCAATTCATTTAGGAAAGAAGGAGCAAAAAAAAGGGTCAATGAAGAGGTTGTTGAAAACTTAAAGCACATTTTGAATACGAAAGCCGATTTTGGTGCATGGCAAAAACAACTAGGTCTCCAACATTATGCCAGCAACACATCGACTCTCGAAATGGTTAATGAAATCATTGGAGATATCACCCAAAACATTGAGCAATACGAAAAGCGGATGAAAATTGTAGAAGTGAAAGCGATTCAAAGTTCTAGTCAACTGAGAATACGCTTTCAAATTGACTGCATGATAGGAGAGCAGTTTCACTCTTTTTATATTGGTTTCAAAAAAAAACCAGAACTCGGCTACGTGGAGGTTGAAGATGGCTCAGATGATGAAAATTAATAGCGATAGGTATGCTCAACAAAAGGGCAACCTTGTTCTCAAGCTTGAACTTGAGTCTGACGGGACAAAAGCAGAAGTGGTATCGAGCCATATTGACTCTTTTGAGCTTGAGTACTTCGTCTATGGGTTTCATGGAAGTGTCAATTTTACGGGGTTTGATAACAAAGAATTGGACGAGGTTTTTAATAGTGAAAAGCCCATCAATGTTTCCTTTTCTTATCAGACTGAAGCTCGAATTGTTCAAGATAAAAAAGACCCAGTAGAAATTTGTGGAATTGCCTTTCAGCGTTCATCAAGAGCCATTGGAATTGAAACTGAAAAACAACAAACGACACTCTACAGCATTCAATTCCGCGACGCACTCAAAGAAAGTTGGTCATCTCATTACCCTTACAAGGTCTACATAGAAAAGACCCTTAAACAGGTCGTAGATGATGAAAAAAACGCACTCATTGATCTCGACTATGACTTTGAGGCTTTTAATGAAGAACACTCAATATTAGCCTTAGGCTTAGACTATAAAAAGGATATGCCTCATGAAGAGCAGCCTAATTTTTACGACTTTCTTACTTGGGTATTACAGCTCGAAGCCGGAGTTCTAGAGTACGACTACAAGGATAACAAGTATAAAATCGCTGGGAAAAAAACTGATGATAGTAACCCCATTGATGTAGCAGAGTGGTGGGTAACAGCTCCCTTAGGCTTCTATCCCTATCCCTCGAGAAATAGTGATCGAATCATCAAGCATCGCCCTGATGAAGTCGATACTGAGGACAAAAAAAGTGAGTCAGCCTTCGAAGAAGTTGTTTCAGATATCCTCGATGCAGAGACATACACACAATTTCCAGAGCAAAATGACCTGGCTTTTAAGGGAATGCAACGGGAGGAAAAACCAAAAATAGATTTTTCAATCCAAGATCTAGATGACACTTTCCACTTTGAGCACTACTTTCCCGGAAGATTTGTATCATTTAAGGGAGACGAAAAAGAAGGGGCAACTTGGTCTGAGAGTAATCTTTTTAAGGGAAAGACCTATAGGATCAGGCGCTCCTATATTAAGGGTGAAAAGCAAAAATTGTCTGAAGCACTTAAAAATGATGCTGAACCATTCGCTTTTCAAATTGATCTCGTCGCTGAAGACAAAGAGGAAACATATATCGACCGACCGAAGTATCATAAACCGCATTATCCTTTTTCTATTTTAGGCACAGTCTTTTCTGAAATTGGAGATAAAGAACAGACCACCTACAACGTAGTAAAAGATGAAAAAGCTCCTTTAGGTCGCTATGAAGTCATTGTCCCCATTGGTGGAGAAGAAAAAAAAGTTGTTGTCCCTTTCTCCCCTGATTTTATGACAGGACAACACTACTTCCCGCTCTGCAAAGATCAGCAGGTTATGTTGGAAATGTACTTTAGAACGGCAAAAATCAAGAGGATCGTGAATTGGCAGCCCCTGACTGAACTTCCAGAGAAAGTCCAAGGGTGTCAGATTGTTTACGGGTCGAATGGAAAAGATAAGTATTTTTATCAAAAACATGAATATGTCGATGGGAAAGATCCCGTTATGACAATTAAACAGTCATCTTCCCCAGACCAAACGCAAGTCATTGAGATCAAAGAGAAAGTTATGACTTTCACTGTCGAGGAAAAGGGAAAGCGACTTGTCGTTGTCCAGTTTGACCGAGAAAAAGGACTCTTTTTGCAGGTTGATGATAAAGGGGGAGGGATCACGAATCAGACAGCTTACACAGAAAAGGAGATCACCCATACCTCAAAGGGCAGTGATGGGACCAGTACTGTCGTTCAAAAGCCAGACGCTATCGAGATTGAGTGCAAAAAATTTACTGTAAAGTGTGAAGAGTCAACACTAGAAGCAAAAAAAACCATTACGAACAAAGCAGGAAGTAAGGTCGTGAATGATGCACCTGTCGTTCAATCAACAGATAAAGCGACAATCGGGTAATGGAATATTGGAGTCTTGCTTCAATGTTGGTAATAGCTTACCTACTGACACATACTTCCCGTCCGAAAAAGCTCAAGGGACAAGATAATCGTCTGCACTCAATCTACAACCATGTTGCGCAATTACACAACAAAGAACTGCGCAAGCTTGGGCTCTACCAGTTAGTCTCTTGGCTGATTGCTCTAATGGGTTGGACCTTTTGGATTTGGGGAGACATCAAACACCACCCATTTTTTTTACGCTCAGATGGAGTCGTCATCTGCTTTGCACTCTGCTTGACTGTATTGGCGATGATATCAGGTATAGGGAGAAAGCTAGATCGAGTCATAGTAGAAGCCACACTCAAAGGAGTCCAGATTGAGAGGCGTATCAAGGAGGCCCATTACTTTAGAAAGTTTGTGAGGAAACGACGTGGGTTTTTCCTTTGGGTATACAAAGTCTATCGCATATTTCCTCTTATTAGCCTCCTCTATCCTCTTCTCTTGTATGGAATCACACCAATGGTGACAGAAAAAATAGGGAGCAGATTTCTCGTTTTTACTCAGATGGTATCGCTTGGAGCGATCGGGATATCCACACTGATCCTCATTCCCCTTACTTGTCGAGCATATTCCTCAAGTCGTGGTCCATTATCTCTTCTAAATCATCCATAACCATCAGAGCTTTATCTCCATCTTTTTCATCCAATGCCTTTCTAATGTCAACTAAGTATGGGGTCAAGCGATCCAAGTGGATCGGCTCATTAGAAAGGACATGCTCTAACTGATTCAAGTATCCATAAGGAGTACACTCCTTTAAGTCAGGTGCATTGTCCTGGGTTAGTGACAACTCTTCAATGTAAAGATCACTACCCATCAGAGGCTCGATGCAATGTATAAAGTCACGAGCAAGCAAAAACTTAAGGCTACAGCCCCTGTATAGTAGTGCCATTTTTTGAAACGGCGTTTAGTAATCTCTACTTCTTTGGACCCTTGAGAACCAATCTGCTCCGGGCTGACAACTTCTATCTTCCCTTTCAAAATATCGAGATATTTAGTGATGTGGGTTTTGGAATCGCGATACTTCCCTAAAAAACCCTTTTTCAAGATGAAGTAAAATACCTCTAAAACGATGGAGGGAACTTGAACGTCATCGATTGTTTTATCAATCGTTTCATAAAAAAGTTCTCCAGCATTATATGCACCATAAAAATCTTTTTGAAGAGGATCCCAATTACCTTGATTCATATTGAGAAGGTGGCGCTGAATATCTTCGTCAATAAAAGCAACAACTGCAAATAGAGCCAGTGAAGCATACTGCTTTTCAAGAGATTGCTCATACCCAAGACGCAAGATTTCTAGCCGGTGATTAATATTTTCTCGAACAGAAGATAACGTATCTAAATCGATCGAATCTCTCTTTAATCGTTTTTTTTCTTTTTCGACTTCGTCAAGACAGACTGAAGTCTCTGTCCAAAATTGTGTCTTCATTGTCATAGTCTCCTTTGAAGATTAGGGGTTGTTTTTTATGAGGGAAATGAACAACTGTGTGTACATGAAAGTTTGAAAGCCAACAGTTGAGAAAGGCGTTCACATATTTAAAAAAGAATACGACAACTTCCCAGTTCTTTCCATCCCACTCTTTTAGTTGAAATTCATACCGAACAACAGGACCTGTTCCAGATTGACCAAGCTGTTGTACGATCTTAAGATTCATAATCAATTCAGGTACAAAGGCAAAAGGGCTGTGTTGCAGATTCTTGAGGCCATTGATGAGGAAAAGCACTTCACTTTCACTCAAGTTATTTTGATTTTTTAACGATAAAATCCTAAGCAGGAATTTAGGATTATTAGCAGCTAGTGGTTTCTCATGCCCTCGCATTTGCTGAAGCAGTTTGGGGCGAAAATCACCGATCTGCTTTTCGGCAAAACTTAGCTTAAACTCCTGATCAATATAGTCATTAAACCAAAGCTGAGTCCAAAGCGCATCAATGGAGATCTTGCTAGGCTTTTTAAAAGCTGTTGGGAAATCGAAAAAGATCTCATGTGTCAAATAGTCCATTTCATATGTACGCCCTTTCTTATCTAAAATCCCTGGCTTTATAGGGAGCAAGCCTCCACTAACTACCTCGTAAACACCAAGAATCGTGTGCAAAGAAAACCCCTCAACAGGGTTAGGGTAAAGAATCGGATAACGGTCTTTAGTTCCATCGCAGTGTATGGGTTCACCTTTGGCAGCCTTGATATTTGCAATAGGAGTCACATAGGGTACAAGGGAGTTCGAAGTGAGTTTGAGCTGCTCCGGCCATGCTTCGGAAAGCTCAAAGGTAAATGTGACCGTTTGCCATTGCTCCGCATTCCGCGGTATCTTAATCGTCATGAACATTTCTTTCTCTGGAAAATGGAGACATGAGCGGATGTTTTCAAGTGGATGATTGAATACTTTTCTATCTCCAGATTGATTAAAGAGGACTTCACAGGGGTCCCCCTTCTGATCACGCATATTTGTTTGATCATAACCAACCTTAACAGATTCAATACAGCGCCTGAGCGCCATGTAGGTACGCACTGAACCGTAAAAGCTGCCAAGATGGTTGAGATAAAAGGTCATCTCATTCAGATCAGCGTTTTGTACATAGGGCGATTTATATCGCATCTCTAATTGCCACCCACCATTTACTTTATGGAAAAACGCAAAATGGTCTGGGAATAGAGGGGGAACTGTCACGGGCTCCAAAGTTTGAAATGTCGCTTTTCTCTGATCATAAGTCTCTCCAACGAGCTCTGTACCTGCGGGTAAATGAAGCGTTTCAGGAATTCTCAGCGAAGGTTCTAACTGGAGAAGACCCATCGAAGGCAAAGGATTAATTAGAAACGAAAAGTACTGGCGAAACAGGACCTGATGAATCTGTGCAATTTGTCCCAACCCATGCATGCGATTGCGCGCTGAAAAAAAACCAAGAGACTCCACAAGGCGCGATGTATTTGGGTCTTCTAATAGCTCAAGAGGAGTATCTCGATGAAGAGAAGCATGGGACACTCGGAACCCTTCAAGCGCTTCCATTTCTTCTAGATAAGCCTGATATATTTTGTCATCTAATCGCATCAGCACTCCAATGAGGCAACGAGAATAATAAAAATTTACTTATTGTTCAATGGAGAGTCGCACCTCATGAGAGGCAAAGAAACGGACCATGATCTCAATTTTCAATGTTTTACAGGCTCTGTAGTCCCATATAGCTTACGGAAATACTCTTGAGAGGAGTCCCAAATCGAAATGATCTTTTTTTCCACACTTTCATAAACTGATGCAGCATAGGTTCCAATTTCTTGACGATGATCCCAGACATACCCAACCACTTCTGACGCCTTATAGGATAAGTACCCGACAGCAACTAAACCCACAGCTGCACATACCACCCAACCCACGACTGGAGAACAAATCAGAAGAAGCCCCCCTGCTCCAGGTGCCCCAAGTGCAGTGCCAATCAAGGCGCTTCCGAATGCAGAGGTGCTAAATAGTGACCCCAGGCCAATCCCAACCCCGACGCTTGCCGATCCTGTTAGAAATGCGCGCATTGCAGAGCGGTCTTTGGAGTGATAGGCATGGTAAGTGTCATAAGCCACGACAGCGGGCCCCAGCCACAACGCAGCGCGATCTCCCCACTTTCCGAAAGTGTTCATATGGTCCGCAAAACCTTTCAGCCTCTTTAGTCCCGAGCGATTCAAAAAGTCTAAGTTTGTTGTCGCTAGTCTTCCCTTTCCTGCCATTTTCTTGCTATATGCATTGCTGCGAAGTTTAATAATTTCTTTAGCTGTATATTTTTTTGATAAATGACGCGTTATCGTGTCATTTAGCCTCTTGGGCAATATCTCTTTAATCTTTGAAGTATGCACTTTGATTTGCTCTTCAAGCTTCACTCTTGCGAGAACATTTCCCCTAGTTTTTGGCATCAAATAGAGCTGCCTGTTTAATGCATCCCTTTTTAACATATGATCATAGAGCTCATCGTAACGCACAAATCGCGTTGAACTTCTAATGTATCCAGACATAAACCCACTCACCCCAGCAAATACATCAATCAGCGAGGAACCAGGTACCGATTCATTCAGATCATTCCAAGGCGTATTGATTAAAGGGGAGTTGTAAAAGTCGGCAAAATCGATGGCGTATCGCTGAAACCCTTCCATAATCTCTTGCATTCCTAGCTGAGCCATCAGGTCATGGTGTTCCTCTTGTATTTTGCGATACGACTTCATCTCTTCTAAGGTGCTCTTAGCAAGAATCGGCATATATTCTTCGAGAGTTTCCCTATCTGCTTTTTCATCATTGGTTGGGAGGTTCAACAAAGAATAGGGCGAGATCACATTAGCACAAGGAACTTTTGGGTTAAGCAATGTGAACCGCTTTGCATAATTCTCGAGCCCCCAAGAAAGACCTTGAGCTTCATACAAGCTTGCTAAAGTATCATTTTCACCAGATATGTATAACATTTGGCTACCTCCTTTGGTTTACGAAATAGCCTACGCCTTCAAAACATTTTTGAAATCAAAAAAAAATTTACACTCAGCTTAAGGGACTGTTGGGAAACTCCATCCTCACACATTTTGCTCATTTTTTGGCAAAATCTGCAAAAAGCGACTTTCGAGAGCAGGCCCTTTAAGTAAAAAGTGTTGATTTTAGTCAATTCGTTCTCCTAAAATCTTCTATTTTTAGAACCAAATTTTTAGTCCCATGCTTTTTATTCTGAAGCCGCGACAAGCTGTTCAGTTTTTCAGCAAAACATTCTCCGCAACTAGACTCCATTTTCTATTGATTGGGATTTTGGCACTTACCTACTTGACCCAAGGCACACTATTCATCGCCTCAATCGACACACTTCCCACTTTTAACCCAACAGGGATAAGCAAATTCTCTGCTTTCTTTTGGACTTATGCTCTCATTTTCACAGCACTTTATGCAATCATCCAGCTGTGTGTTCTTCTCATTTGGAAAATTTCCCAATGCTTGAAAGGCATTGCTAGCCTTAAAGATACGCGTCTTGCCCTAACTTGGTCGTTGATTTGCAGCGCTCCGATGGGCTTTTTTCTTTTGCTCTTTCAACTCACCTTTAATCAACCAGCAATGCGCTTCGTGAATATGATAGATACCCTTGCATTGGTGGGCTTTCTTTTCTTCCAGATATATGGAATCATTACACTCCTGAAAGGAGTCTCTCAACTCAACCAATTTTCAATTTCAAAATCACTTGTGACTTGGCTGGCAACACTCTTTGTTATTGGAGGAGGAATTTACGCAATCAGGGCACTTTCTCAATTTTTTTAAACCGCTCTATTTCACCTTTTATCTTCCATTTTTTTAATTTTCAGCACGTTTTGAAAACATGAAAAATTAAAGGACTGCTCTCGAAAGTGCTTTTTGCAGATTTTGCAGCAATTTTTGAGAAAAATTGAAAGTTTTGAAAATTCGCATATGCCTAAGTATAGGGAATTTGAAAAACTTTTGATTTTGCCAAAAAATGAACAAACGCTATGAGAATGGACTTTCTTAAGCAGCCCCATTAAAAATATTTTTTAAAAAAGCGCGCTTCATGATACGATTTTTTGCTTCAACGTTTCCAATTTTGCTGGAGTGAGAAAATGAAGCTTCCTAAATTTCTGAAAATAAAAAAACCTGAACCTAAACAAACCACTGAAAAGAAAGTCCGCGGGAAGCCTCTCATCCGCGTCTGGAAAAAATTTCTACAACAAATTCCCCGAGAATTTCGCGTTGTCACTAAGACACACCAACACTTCTTAGTGCTCGGTGATGCAGGATCTGGAAAGACCGAGCTCATTAAAGGAATTGTGGAGCAGAGTCAAAACATCTATCCATTTGAAGTCGAGTATGAGAACGAAGAAGACCTTCAAATCTATCTAGGTCCAAAGCAAATTATCCAAGAGATCTCATTGAAAGTAGTCAAAGATCGCTCCATCAAGGTGCGTCGATTACTCATTCATCTATGGAAAAAACTCTTCATCAAAGCTCCTCCAATTGTAGTGATCGCCTATAACATTTTAGATCAATCAAACAATGCACAAGATCTCAATAAATCTGCTCGATTGATGTCGGGAAAACTCTCCCTCTTGAATGAGATCTGCAAGTCAAAAACTAAAGTGAGAGTCGCACTGACACATCTAGATAAACTCGATGGATATGTCGAATTTGCACGTTTTCTCAAGCAACATAATATTGCCTTTCAAATCCCTCTTCGCTCAGATTTTGAAAATGAAACAATCGCCAACCACTTAAATGCCTTCAGAGAAGAACACCTTTCTTTAATTTTAACCTCATCTTCTGCTGCAGACTATTTAAAGATTCTTAACTTCTTTGAAGAACTCTCAAAACTCTTCCCCAAAATGGAAGAGTTCTTGCGTATCCTTACAGCAGCGAGCGCCTCAGTGCATATTGAGCTCGAAAGTTTAACATTTACTTCAAATTTGGAGCCATTCACCTCTTTTACTTCCTTCGATTGGACTCAGTCTGCTGCTAACTCTATTTTCAACCGGCACCCTATGCTCAAGCATCAAGTTGCAGCGGCAGCTATCTTAGTGATGGGTTTTGGGCTCATTTTTAATAACTTCTTTAAAGACTATCAGGAAGTAAAATTAGCGCGTCAAGGCATTGATTCGTTAGCCTTCCTCCAATCGCAATATTTTGTCGATGAATGTATTCCAAAAATCGAAAAAATCAATGAACACCGCCCAAAAAATGGCTACCTCCCCATTCTCCCTCGCTTTTTCAAGAAAGACATCTCCTTCACCAACCAAGACCTAGCAGGTAGAATTCGCAAGCATATTTTCGAGCCTAAGCTTCGGGAATTCATGCTGAATGATGGCGCAGAGGTCAAAACTTTCTACATGCTAGGCTTAATCCATGCAACCAACAAGAATCCATTAGGGGACTATATTATTCGAAACCTCTCAGACTGGAGCCAAAAACTCAATTTAGAAGAGAGACTCATTAAAGCTTATATCAGCTCATCTGGAATGCTGAACAACAAACCGATTATGATCGACCATCTAGATCAAATCAACGTCTCGACCCCCATTTCAGACTCCCACCACTGGGTTAACTTCTTTAACTACTTCAAAGACCTGATCGAACAGCCAGTATTCAATGCTCTTACTTTCAATGAACTAAGACAGGAAGCTGATCGCCTACATTTCTACTTCCAAATTTTAGAAGATGACCCCCACGTTTTTTCGATCTGTGAGCAGCTTAGTGAGACAAAGAGCCGTATGCTCCAAGACTTTCAAAAAAATGTCAAAGTACTCCAATGGATCTACAATAGTAAGCCGGAAATCAATCGATTTCTTAGGTTTATCCAAAATACATGCCCCGATATTCCCGATGTCTCCCACCTCAATATTTCGCAGTTTTTTACTAAGCTCAAAGATGTAGCAGATCTATCCACGAAACCAGAGCCTGACTTCCCTTTTGAAATTAACGGTACAAAGTACACTTTCATCTCAAAGAGGTGGTTACAACACGCTTCCACACATGTCATCGGAATGCTAATTAATCAATATGCAACAGCGAATAAGAACTCAAATGGCAATATCTTCTTCTTCCATACACCTGAGATAGAACCCCAAGTTTTTAAAGCTATTCGCAATGAATTTCCCTACTTTGCAAAGCCAGTAACAATTTCGGGTCGTTATACCAGATTAGCTTTCCAAAAAAATGTGCGTAACACAACGGAATCCATTTACAACCTTCTAAAGGAACTCCCTATTAATGACGAAGATAGAGATCGCTTTAAAAAGTTTGTTAACGAAGAAGTGATTAGTTACGCGAATGCTTACCAGGAAAACTATGAGCAGGCTTATAAAGCTTCATCTATCAAAGCTAATAGCATCGAAGAGCTCAAAGATACTCTTGGAAAAATTCTTCTTCCTTCAGCACCTCTCAACCAGTTTTTGAGCGATATGCGCCACCAAACAGAAGCCTTTTCTGACCGCACATCGTGCTTAGACGTTTTGAATGAAATCAATCACTTTGACTTCTTGATTCCCCTGTTGACGCAAGAGGAAAAAGGAGGAGCTCCAATCGATAGGTACAAAGAGATCATTCGGACGGTAATCGCTGACCTCAATACAGACTTGCGCTCTTCAAAAGGAGAAACATTAGAGAGTTACTTGACTCCAGCAGCGCGGATTACCCTTTCGATTATCCGCAATGACCCAGACTCATATACCAACCAAATCACAGATAGCTTGAATGCAATTGGTGTTCATCCTGAATACCATGCAGTGTTCAAGGCCCCCATTATGCAGATTTGTAAGCTTGGGATCGAAGATTTGCGAAAAGGAATTAATTCTTTGTGGAAAGAGTCTCTATTTCCACAGTTCGAGCTACTTGCTGAAAAACGCCCCTTTAATCCTCAAGGTCAACAACTGGCTACCTATGATGAAGTGGCGGCTCTGACAAATCCAACATCATGCTACTGGAATATGATTAAGGATATCATCTCTCCGGTTAGTCAATATGTCAGCGGAGTGTGGATGCCCAGGCCTGGAGCAGAATTGCAGCTCTCAGCAGAGATGTATCACTCAATCAACCAGATCGCAAAAGCGAGTCGATTACTTTGGGATAGCCAAGGGAATCCGCAGCCTCTTCACCTTCAAGTGAAGTCCCTTCCTTTTGAATCAAAAAGTCACGTCTATCCTGCTCCGATTAAGTCTTACCTAGTGACTGGAGAGGAAACATTCCATAACTTTAATCAGAGCCCTCAATGGCACCCGATAAAAGTCGACTGGTGGAAAGAGGCCAACTCTGCTGTCTTTATGGAGCTGACAACAAAAAATGATAGTCTCTTATATCGAGACAGTAAAGCAGACCGCACTTTATGGAGCTTTTTTGAACTCTTAGGAAAAGCCGCTCAACAAGAAAACAATGTCTTCTCCTGGGATCTCAACAAGGATGAAGGAGAAGACATCACAAAGGTCGCCCTATGCTTTGATCAAAATCCCTGGAGCTTTTTCCAAGTAGATACTCTGGGAGGACAATAAGATGCGCGCACTGCTGTTTCTTTTTTCGACCCTTCTTCTTTTGGTGGGATGCTCTTCACAAAAAACGGAAGGAAATCCGATTACATTTCAAATTCGCACTACGAAAGAAACTAATAATGGAACCCCTCTCTACATGATTGTTAAAGAGACATCAACAGGAGAGTACCTTCTCGATGATTACCACGAACTTTCGAGTCAAGAATTTTGGAAAGAGTCTGACGAAAAAGTAATGACGAAAAAGATCATTGTCCCAGGAAAAACCAATAAAATTGTGGTTGATACACCCAAAAATGCCAAGTCAATGGGACTCTACTTTATTTTCTCCAACCCTGGAGAGTGCTGGAAATATATCATCGACAATCCTCAATCAAAGCGAGTGAAAGTCCTACTGGGGAAAGATCAATATGAGGCGATTAACGTATACGATTGATAGGGGGTCATGGATACAAAAAAGCTCATGAAAGAATGGGAGTCGGAAAAACCTTTTCCCCTGTGCTCCTACTTGAAAAAACTACTTCCAGAGAGCTACGAAGACCCTTACGCTTTTTGGAGCAATCTGGTAGAGAATGTCTCTCCTCCACTTTGCAGCTTTGTTTTTGACTCCTATAAGCTCTATGAAGATTGTATCACCCGCCATTTAGATAGCAATCACACTGCTCTCAAAATTTTAGGAGATGACGAGCAAACTTGGTCATACATGCAGCTCGATACACTGGTTGAACAAGCTATCCCTGCCATTGATGCACTAGGCCCTACAGTTGCACTCCCCCATACCCATTCGCTAAATTTCCTCATTATGTTTCTTGGAGCACTCAAATTAGGGAAAGCTTTAACATTTACAGAAAAAGCAGATGAACTCCCTAATGAGATTGAAGCTCCTAGTGAAAAAATAGAAACTGCCTCTTATAACCCTGAAGACCCACTATTTATCCATAAAGGATACACCCTAGATGCAAATACCGCCTTCCTCTGTGCCCTCAGAGATGGCTTCTTTCACCTTCACCTAAGGAAAGGGACAACCTATGCTAGACCGCTAAGTATAGTCTACGATGACGAACCCTCTGCAACCCTAGCAGCTCTTCTAGCTGGAGCGACCTTAGTCTATATTCCAAACCTTGACCAGATCGATGACTTTGAAGTTGATGTTCTCGGTATTTCTCCAAAGCTCGAGAAAAAATGGATAGAATCTCCTAAATGTCCAAGTAGTAAGCTCAAGTTTTGGTACAAAAATCCCCTCTATGGAACGATCCACGAGACTCAAGAGTTTGCCCTATTAAACAAGCTTGAAAAAAAACCAACTGCGCACCTTTTATTTGATCCTCTTAGGGGAGGGATCACCCTTGCATCCAGGCAACATGACCCTCAAAATATTCTCCACCCAAATTTTGGGATCCCTTTCTCACTTTTGCAACTAAATGACTCTGGAGAAAAAAGCCAGGATGGTGTTGGCTATTTTCACCCCCTCCCATCTAGACAAGACACTCTGATTCTTTCCAGCTTAAAAGAAGGGTATTGGATTAGTACATCGACATTGCCTCTCAAGGAGGGACGCCCTTTCCCAGTTCAAGAAATCGAAGCGATTGCTTCCTCTCTTCCAGAGGTTGAAGCCTGTGTGATTTCCCATACAAGAGATCCCAAAGATATTTATGGGAGCCTCTTTACACTTGTTCTCTTTACTTCACCAGAGGCACATCCACCTGATATCACCCCTTTGCTTCCCCCGGAATATTTGCCCGATCACATTGTATCCGTCCCCCTCTATCCCAGGAGAGCACAAGGGGTTTTTAATAGAGAGCTAACCCTTTCGGAGTTCATAGCGGGAAACTTTTCTCACAAGCAAAAGCTCCCTCCCTATCAACTCCTTAACCGATTAAGACAATCCGTGAGAAAAACCTTATGTTAGAGCTCCAAGACTTTCCTAAACTCTACAAAAACGCCAAACCGCAAGAAGAGGATACATTTGATGTCTCCTTTGAGCAAGCGGTCACCCTTGTAGAACAAGAAGACTTTGACCAGGCTCTTCCTCTGATCGAAAAGATCTTTCAAGGTGGGTGCCTCGACATTCGGCTCATCATGTATCGCCTGTTTGCTGAATTTACCCAACAAGGTCCGAAGAGCTTTACATCCCTTTTCCCCTTTATTGTCGACCTCATTGATAAACATTGGGAGAAAATCAGCCCCACAAAGCTGCGAGAAAAATACACTTTTAACAGCCTTGTTTGGTTTTTTTCTTCAGTGACTAAGAAACTCAAACGGAGTCACGAGTTACACAAGGGTGAGCGCCCTGATGAACTCTGGAAACTAGCGCAGAAGACCTTAAATAAAAAAACAATTGAATCCATTGAAAAAGAAATTGCCCTTCTCTCCACTTTTTTTAGCAAGCGTTGGGAACAAACGGCGATTCACGAACACATTCTCTACATCAAAAAATGGCTCATGCCTTTTAAACTCCTCTCCCCTCCTGATGAAGAAGTCCAAGAGGAAGAAGCCTCATCCCCATCTGAAGAAGAACTTCCCGTTGAGCAAGCACCTCCCCCCCAGCCTGAAAATCCTCCTTCCCCCTCACAAATAGAGCCGCCTCAAAACCACCCACTTGCTTCAAAAGAGATGGAACATCTCATCCAAAAGCTCGAGACCTTCCAAACACTCATCGAAGCGGGGGAAATGACCAAGGCAGCCCTTATCTCTGATGACATCCGCACGATCGTAGAGGAATTCAACCCGACCCTTTTCTTTCCCAAGCTCTTTGGCCCCTACCTTTCCCTCGTTGCCAAACACATTGACTCCCTCATGGCTGAATGGGAACAAAAAGGATCCCCCCGCTGGGACTCCCTCAAAGATCTCTATCAAACTGACATAGGTGAGTTTCTCCAATGGTAGTATTGTTGTTCCTCTTGTTTTCCCTTCCGATTTTTTGTGATGTTCCGGTCAAAGATAGCGCTGGAGTTAGCGAAATTAATAATGCTCTAGACAACTTAATGAGCAAATCGGAAGAGGATCAAGCTGCAATTTTTCATAACCATAATACAAAATTCAAAACAAAGGGTGTTGCCACTTTAAATAGAAACAATCCAGAAATTGATTATTCCAAGGAAGACATCAATTACATGATTGAAAACAACTTTTCACAAGCTAATAGCGACCACGTTGTCAAACTTTTTAATCAACTTGATCCTATTGAGAAGAATAATGCGTTGCGCCAAGAAATGAAGGATTATGACGATAAGGGAAAGCAGTCACAAGTTTACACGCTGTTACCCAACACAAATTACACGGATATCCTAACAAAAAAACATGAAGTGCTTGAACTTGCAGTTAAAGATCAGTTACGCCCAACTTACTGT
The DNA here is from genome assembly GCA_030149435.1 of Simkaniaceae bacterium. Taxonomy (GTDB): domain Bacteria; phylum Chlamydiota; class Chlamydiia; order Chlamydiales; family Simkaniaceae; genus JASBRR01. Next base: position 36,008 of record JASBRR010000011.1, on the reverse strand, counting down.
GAAGTACTACCTCTTATCCACTCAGTAAATGCAGCAGCAATGCCCCGGTTTTACGATTCCACTGCAAAGCTATCGATCATGAGTGAAGAACGCTTTCACGAATTTAACACTTTTGAGCAACTGTGCATCTATTTAAACCCCTATACATATTTTATGAGGTCTGACAGAAGCAATAATACATCTCCATTTGATTTGTCTGGGCTAGGACTGACTCTTGGATGCGATTACACCTTTTTTGAGAAACTCACTGCTGGACTCGGTTTCTGTATTGCTCGAAGTGAACTCCACTGGTGTCATTCTAATGACCTGACACGTTCACTATCTCTTTATATTGGACCCTATATTGGATACCTCTTTTCAAATGGATCAATTTCCCTCACACTCATCGGCTCATTAAACCAAATCAAAGCGGAAAGAACTATCCATTTTCTCATGGAGACCTTTAAAAGCTCTAGAGAGCGAACCACGCAGTTTTCAAATTATATTCTAACCCCCCGACTTGAAGCCATGTTTTCAAAAGAGCTTGGAGAAGGGTTTTATATCTGGCCTTCAATTAGCTTGGACTACATCAATGTATTCAGCTCTAACTTTGTCGAGGTTTTCGACGAAAAATCCCATCTCGATGTGAAGTGTCCAACCTATAGCTTTCTAAATACCCGTATCTTACTCGAGCTGAAGAAAGAAATCCTGTCACCTAGCGTGGGCTTGATTACCCCTCAACTTCAGCTTGGTTGGACCCCACCACCGCTAGGATTAAACTCTTACAATTTCCAATACAAAATTACTAATCCTCAAGAGAGGTTAGTGGGCTGGGACGAATATTTTCCCTGTTCTGACAAATTAAAAAATAAACTTAGGTATCATATTGGCCCAGGACTGAATTTCATATTTAAAAAAGGCATTTACCTTTCCATGCAGTACACATTTTCTTGGGGGAAAGAAACCACTCAAAATCAATTATCAATCAGAGTCAGCACCAGCTGGTGAGTCATTAGGAGACAGTATGATAGTTTCTCTTTTGGACAAACTTGGAAGGTGCAATAGTTGGATACAAAGTGCCATAGTGCGTCCCCTTGGGCTCCAGCAAGTAGATGGGGTGTTATTAATTTGCTTTGTAGCTCGAAACATTTTAGGCAATAACGATAGTTGGATACAAAGTGCCATGGAGCGTCGTCCCCTTACGCTCCAGCAAGTAGATAGGATGTTATTAACTTGTTTTGTAGTTCGACTCATTTCTGGTTGCGGCTATAAATACTTCCAAGGCTCTAAGTCCACAATAAATGCTGTATATGTCACAGTAGGTTTGCATGCTGCATTTACTGCTATTGCGAGCCTGATTGCTGAAACCCAACTTAGAAATTATGCTATTAATATGATTCCAACCACAGAGGGTGAGGCTGCTCAGCAAAGAAATTACTCGCTTAAAGAACCCCTAATAAGTTTACTCAACAGCCAAAAAGATTACGATAAGCTCCAAATAGAGTGCGACTTAATACAACATTCAATTAAGCGACAGACAGAAGAAAAAAAGAAAAAAGAAAAAGAAACTGAAAAAGCAGAAAAAGAAACAGAAGCTCGTAAATCGATAGTCCGAAAACAAAAAACCTTTCTTAATAAGGTGAGTCTATGTGCTAAAACTATGAACAATTTAATTATCAAGTTATCTGATATAAAGGAAATTTCTGGGACGCTTGATACGAACCAGACTCAACTCATTGCCTTAAGTCAAAGCAATGACGCCTACCAATTCGCACTTGAAAAAGCAAAGCAGTTGAAAGGAGAAGCTGAAAAGGAAGAATTTAAAAAATTACAGCTGCATACAGAGTCAAAAACAAAATATAAGCGTGCTTGTGACGTTTTGAAAGAAACAGAAGGTACACATGGATCATTAGAAGAGCTAGAAAAAAAGAAATGTGGGAATGAATTTCTTTTGAATAAATTAAAAGAAAAAAAACCAGTTCAAGCCGCTGCTTCTCAAGGGCTTCAATCAGAAACTAGTATTGCTCGTAGTACTTTAGAGAATTCCATTCAAACAAAGGATAAAGTAGCTGAAGAGGTTTTAAAAAGAGAAGGGTACATAAAAGTATTGGAAAAACTGATTGCTGAGAAGAAAAAAGACAGTGATGAATTTCATGCGTTGTATAACTATAATGATAATAAGTTTAAAGAAATAGAATCCGAACTTAAGAATACGTACTCACTCGACGATAATGCAATTTCCCAACTCAGGTTGATATTATTGGAACAAAATCAATCCTCACATTCTGATAAGACAAAGGCAAAAAAAAATGATATAAGTATAGTTGAACAAGCTAAACAATACCTGCTTCAAAAAATCGGTAATTTTAAACCAGCTATTTCAACAGCAACTCCTGAAAGCAAGATAAATGATTTAGTGTGTGATTTACAAAAAGTTTGGAATACACAACATAGATCCCAACAGAGCTTTTCTGAAAACGAACAGCAAATCGGAGAATTGAATAGAAAAAAACAACAACTTGAACAAGGTGATTTATTACCAAATGAGACCTCTCTTAACTATTCACTAGAGCATGCGATTAGGAAAGGAGAGGATCTTTCAAATTATCAAGTCTTGGTTGTTGAAAAGCTTAAAACAGTGAGCCTAGAAAATCTTATAAAAGTTAGAGATAGACTAGTCGCCGTCTGTACTGACAAAGAAAAAGACTTAGCTAAAAAAGAAGCGGCGGTAATGGCAAGAGCAGCTGCTCACAAGAAGTATGAAGACGAATATAAAGAACAAGAACCGAAATATACTAAGGAGATCGATGATGCTAAAGCTAAAATTGAGATCCTAGAAGATCTGACTAAAAAGAAAGATGAAGCTGAAAAAGAAAAATCCGAAGCGGAAAAAGCTTACAATAAGTGCAAGGAAAAAAGACTCAAATGCGAAGAAAATATTAATACTATTCCAGATCCAAATAATCCCACTCGTAAGATGGCGATTGAGGATCTGATAAAGAACGGCAAAACAGCGCGCAGCGACGCAATCGACAATTTTGGGGTTGACAAAGCATCTGCAGATAAAACTTATAAGGATTTATTAAAAGGTAAGACTGCATTTGATTCAGAGCTGGATAACCACCCACTTAATCTAGAAGATCAGGATAAAATCAATTTCATTGACCTCTACTCTAAAGTCGAAAATTCTCTGAAAAGAGAACTGGTAGAAGCAGATGCAAGACAATTACAACAAGACTACGACGAACTTGATAAAAAGAGTATATTGTCGGTTTGGCTAATGACACATGTCTATTTAAAAGCTATAGAAGAGACATTGAATTCACTTAGTCGATGTCATAGCGATCTTACAAATGACCAGAAAAGTAATACAAACCAAAGTGCAGCTTTTGCTGCAAAAAATGACAGCAACGATAACATAGGCTCAACCCTCATTGATGCTCTACGCCAGTGTAAGCTTGAAAAGTCTATCGAAGCTGCTACCCCTGAAGAGAGAAAACCTTCAGATAGCGAGGCTAGTGAGCAAAAATCTAATGAAACACAAACTGAAAACCTACTGAATACAAAGAAAGAAACACTAGAAAAAAAAACCACTATGAAGCATTCCCGAGGGGATTTTGATACGGCAGTGTGGCAAGGCAGCCAAAGACAAGTAGAAAGAATAATTAATGAAAAGCACAAGCAAATTCTTCTTTTTCAAAGAGAAAAAGTCAATGCTGAGATCAAATATGAAAAAAAAGTAAAAGATACGAGTTATGGTTCTCACATTGCAGACTATAGAAAGCAAAGAAATGAGGCAATAGAAGAGTACTTGACCCACAAGGAAATTATTTTAAAGGAGATATGGGGCATTTATCATACAGTTTTACGTATTGTCCCTAACGCCCAAGTCTATGGTAGTAAACGACGAGAGTACTTTCGTAATCTAATTTCCATCGAAGAAGAAATCGAAATTATTAAACTGGAGCGGCAGAGGACTAGAGATAAAAGAGACCTCGATTATCAATTTACTTCAGATGAAGCTCTCGAAATAAAAATGACCAATGACTTAAAGCAAATAGCCCAGAGAAAGTTCAAGCAAAAAAAAATTGACTTGTGTGGAGTAGAAGAAGTCCCCGGAGAGATTCATAATAATTTCCCGCCACTGCTGCATGCGGAGGATGCTCCTGAATTTACCAATTTCACTAGAGAATGTGTATTGATTGATATCGACTGTGTTCTGGATCAACTATTGATCAATCCTGAGGCCAATTTTAAAACAAAAATGCAAGAACTCAATGACCTAAAAGAGCCAAATGCAACGGCAGATAGTGAAAATAAAACATGGGATTTTCTATCGTCCAGTAAGGCGACTTATGAATCAGAAAGAAACAGTTACAGAAAGTTCCAGAAAAATCTTCCAGATGGGAAACGCCCAATATATGCCATTCTTACAGATAATAAGCAATTACTTTGCGGAGAGCAGGATAACCCTCTATTTAATATCATCGAACACAAAGCTCTAATGATAGACCATATCATGTATGAAAGTTCGGAGGAGAACAAAAAAAAAGCAAGGAATTCTTATATATCAATGCTAGAAAAACAGAACGAATTGATTACAATGGAATTAAGATCCTTGGGCTATTCAGAACAACAAAATGGGCGTCAGTGGTTCCAGTATGAAGGAGCCCACTCTGATGCGATTGCTATAGGCTCAGCAATATCTGCTGTAGCTCTACTTGCAATGCATCTATTTCCAAAACGTATACCGTCACCAACTCTTTATGGTCCCCATCGTTCTGCTCTATGGCTTCTGTGTCTGAACATTCAATCTCAATCGCTTAATCAGACCCATGTTTGGAGGTCTGCTGCATTCATCAATAAGCTCTTTCATGAGTGTGTTACAGGAGCCAGGCAATGGATTAAACAATTTTTCAACCCTCAAGGACAGGAGAAGTAAAATGAGATGCTTTTATATAACAATCTTCCTCTTGTTAACTCTAGCTAGTCCTGGCTATTCAGAAACTTTGTGGGAATGGGCAAAGCGTCAAGTCGGATATGGTAGTGAACCTATTCGCAAGGAAAGCCCCAAAACCATACAGGATTCAGGCACAGAGAGTGGTAAAAGCAACTCAAATGGAGAACCTTCCTACTCAGATTTTTCAAAAAGTTTATGTTCAATTTCAGTTGCCGACTGGATCAACTCGACTCAGATTGCCACATCAATAAGCTACAGCTCCCACTCATTGAGTTACAACCCCACATGTTTTTCCCATATGAATACTTTCCAGGAAAGGAATGTATGGATTGTACCCAGCTACTTCCACTCAACTTTTAAGGACGGAAAATCTGTAGACTTTGATTTGGACACAGTGGGAATTCATGGAGGAGCGGGCTTCACTTTAGGATCGATGATCTCGATGAATGCATCTGGGGGATACTATTATTCTCGCAGTCAATTTAAGCATAAGAAAAGTGCTGATGTGCATGGAGTCCACCTTGGTGGTGGCATCGGTGTTGACCTTCCGCAACTCGAGCTGAACGCAATGCTTATGGGTGTTGGAAGCACTCGAAGTGGTAAAATGGTTGTGAGGCAAACGCATGAAAAAAAGGACCCTAAGGAGGTGAATAATATCCTAGTAAGCCTCAATAACCACAGCTGGGATGTCCTGGTAAAAGTAGCTGGAGTTTATCATTATTCAATTCCAGAAAGTATTATCTCAAACTCAACGCTCCACCCCTTTCTTGACCTTGATTATACAGCCAACTTTGTTTCAGGATGTAAAGATTTTAATGGGTGGCATACATCGTATCTTTCATCCTTACTAGGGACTAAACTCTCTAAAGTCATCACTTGCAACAAGAGGTATATTCTCGTACCAAAGCTTTCTTTAGGGTGGCTATTCCGTTTACAGGCTAACAAAGCCTCCATCAAAATTAAGGAGCCTATTGAACAAAGGGTATCCCATAAAATAAGGCAGAAGAATCAAATAGCACTTGGTGCAGAGGTAACATGCATTCAAACTGAAGGAGTTCTATTCTCTGTTGACTACTCATCCCACGTTGGGGCAAATGCCCCCCTTCAAGCGGCCCACGTGAGAATCGAGTGGAGCTGGTAAGCAAAGAGTAGAAGGTATGAGCCAGAAAAAACTTCTACAAAAAATTGAAGGGCGTATTCGAGATTTTGATCTTAAGAGCCTTGTCGTCGCGCTAGAGAGTGTGGGGATCAAACGAAGTGAGATCTACTTCGAAAGTAATCCGCAAAACACCTCAGCGAAAAGTTTATGCGAAAGCATATCATTTTCGAAGAGGTTTCCCAAAGTTCGCGTTGTGCTCAACATGGGCCTGTTAGGAGCCAATTCCCCTCTGCCGAGCTATTTCCAAAAGCTAATGGACGAAGAGGAGATCGATGCAGAAAGGTTTATGCGATTCCTGGGGTTTTTTAACCACCTTCTGATCAAGCAGCACCTAAACCTCATGCTCCCAGAAAAAAACCGTGATTTCTTCGATGATTGGGAAGAGACCCACTTTCATTACTTAAGTCTTTTGGGATTTGAAAGCATCAGTACGCTTTGGCTACTCATCAAAATCTCCTTTCCAGAACTGGTGGTGAATATTAAAAAAAATGCACGCATGTTACGCCTCAACTCCTCTTCCCTGGTGCTTGGAAGGGATAGTCTTGGCCCAAATTCCTACATTGGTGAAAGGCTCGAACAAACACTCTCAAGTTTTCGGATTGTCTTTACAACGGAGGATGAAACTTCTGAGCTCGGTACCCCATGGCCGATTGAAATTACCAATCGGCTTCGGAAATGGCTCTTTCCCGTGCTTTCTAAAACAGATGTTCATCTCTCGATATTATTAGTGATCAAGCATAAAACAGGACACATCCACCTCACGCAAAATCATCATCTTGGATTTGATCGGATTGGTCTTTCCACTGCTCCCTTTGAACTTCTCCTTTTCCACGGGTATGTCAAAGAAATCAAGAAAGACCTCTATCAGGTGTAGGTCGTTCAGATAGAGATTGTGCTGTCCTAAAAATCTCTGAGTTATTAAATTGCCTTTTAGCTCGTGTCACCGTGTAATTTATGGTGCCAGAACAACGCTTTAAAAGAAAAAAGATGCAGAGTAATCGGGAACTTTGCTATGAAAGATGATACTTCAAATAATGATAAAAAGTGTAATGAAAGGTAAGTTCCGCACACTTCTTCTGCTATTACTGCTGCTGCCCTTCTCCTCGCTCGACAGTGTCGATCATGAGTCCCACTCTCCATTGAAAGCAATGCATGAGGAAGAGGAAGGTTATACGATCAACTTCAATAATGTTTCGATCCTCGAGTATATTAAATTCATTAGCCAGATTGCCCAGGTCAATTTTACCTATCAAGAAGCCGACCTCAATTTTAACGTCACAATTATTTCCGACGAGCCAACGCGTTTAACGAATGTGATGGCTGCTCTCGTCCAGATCTTAAAAATCAATGGACTAGACCTCATTGAACAGGATAACAACTTACTGATTGCCCGGGCTGGGACGACTCGGCAGATCGCCACAGTTGTCTCCCCTGAGCTCCCGTTAAAAGAAGGGAAAACTCCTCCAATCATGACACGCGTGTTCAAGATTAAAAATGCCAATCCCGAGAGAACAGCTGATATGGTTAAGCCCTTTCTTTCGATAGGAGCAATCCTTGAGGTTTCTCAAGAAACACGTCACATCATTATCACGGATATTTCTCAGAACATCGCTGAAATCGAAAAACTCCTGGTATCAATTGACGCGCCAAAAAGTGGTTTAGAAATTGACTCTTATGCTGTTCAAAACAACAATCCGGAAAGCCTAGCTACACTTGCAAGCCAAATCATCACTCCCATCTCAGAAGGGAACCCTTTAATCATTGTGCCCCAAGAGCGTACGCACTCGATTTTCGTTGTTTCGACTCCTTTTTTAATTGAAAAGACTCTAGCTGTATTAGCAGATTTAGACTCCACCCCGTCCCTTGCTCACAAACTCACAGCATCGAACATCCTCCTCTATCACATCCAGTATAAAACTCCAGACACCATTCAAGCGAGTATCAGTCAAATCATGCAAAACCTCTCACAGATGGGGTCTTCAGCAAATCAAATCGTCGATGCGCTGAAGAGCATGAAATATATCCGCGGAAGTACAGCTCTACTTTTCACTGGTGATCCGAGCGCTCTGAGTGAAGTGAACTCCCTACTTAAAAACATTGATGTTCCCTATACCTCTCAAGAGCTTGAGTATGTCGAGGGTGGGTACCTAGTTTACAAAATCAAGTATGGTGATGAAGAGCAAATCGCCCGCTCTCTAGAGAAGTTCGTCAATAATCTACAGTCATCAGACTCACCCGATACGGAGCTGATCAAAACAATTGACTCCATGAAATGGATCAAGGAAAATGACTCGTTGATCTTTACTGGAGATCAAACCTCTATAGAAAAGCTCAAACAACTTTTACCAAAGTTTGATATCCCCGTTCAGCAAGGACGGACTGCCGGAAGACTTCCTATTAGCAATGAGTTTTTTGCTTACAAACCAAAGAACTTACTAGGAGAAGATCTTTATAAACAAATTCAAGCCACCTACAAAAGTCTAAAAGAGTCTCAACTCTCTGACCCCTCTTTGCTTCACTCTCTCCAAACAGCAAAGTGGCTACCTGCAAGTGAAACCCTAGTGTTTACAGGGACGTCTGAGTCTTTAGAGCGCGTCCACTCACTCATCAAACTATTTGATGAACTGCCAGAATCTTCAGCAGAAACCCCTGCGCTCTTTATCTATCAGATCAAAAATATTGATCCTCAGGTCGTCGAGCAAGGCTTCCAGAAAATTGTTAAGTCTCTTCCACCAGAGAGCTCTTTAACACGTATCATTGAAACAGGGCGCTACATGCATGAAACGCGGACCTACGTGTTTTATGGGCCAGGAGCCACGATTGACCGACTGAAAGAGATCCTTGCAAACTTAGACCAAGGAAACCTCGATCAGATTAGCAACACCTTTTATATCTTCAAACCTTCCTACCAAACGCCCTCTTTTATTATTGAGCAAGCCGATCACACAGCATCAGAAATGCAAGGCTCTAAACTGGCTAACGTTGGGCTCATTAAAGCTCTAAAATCAGGTAGCGAAGTTTCTAACGGAACAGCCGTGCTGTTTACCGGTAGCCCTCAAGCCATTGAAGCTCTAAAAGAGGTGGTCCCAACACTTGATATTCCTCACGATACTCCCCGAGCATCGACTGAATTCTTTATCTTTAGACCGATGAATTCAACAGCTCAGGAAGTCAAGGACCAGAGCCAAAACATCGCGAGTGATATGAAAAACACGCAGTTTGCTGACCCAACGCTTATTCATACTCTCGAAAATGGGAAACTCATCTCCGGAGGTCAAGCTCTGCTTTACACAGGGACAAAAGAATCTGTAGATAAAGTGAAGGAGATTCTTCCCGCTCTAGACGTGAATGTAGATGCAGAGCGTCGCGGAGAGAAGTCGGACACCATTTTTAAAGTTTATAAAATCAAACACGCATCAGGCCTCTATTTAATTGAGCACTTACAACACCTAGCGACAGACTTAGACAATAGTGGATCAGCTGAGAAAGGCCTGATTCAAACGCTTAATACTGCGCGATACATCAAAGAGAACAATTCGATTGTCTTTGTCGGATCTCCTCAAGCAGTCAATCAAGCGGACGCCCTCGCAGCAAAATTTGATATTCCAGGAGGAAAAGAAAAAGACATAGAGCCTCGGAAACATACAAGTGGATACCTCATCTATAAGCCCCAGCATCTTCCAGGCGAAGAGCTGATTCAAGTCTTGGAAGAATTCGAAACAAACCTCACCGCCTCAGGCATTAAAGAACCCGATCTTTTTGACGTCATCAACCACCTCAAGTGGATGAAGAGCACCTCTACGATCATTATATCGGGTAACCACAAAGAAGCGGAAAAGGTCCTTGCCTTACTCGAGCGCTTTGATACGCCTAAAGAAGGTGAAAAGGGAAAAGATGCACTATACGCCTCAAGTAATGACATCAGTTTCCTTATCTACAAGCTCCAATATCACTCTGGGCAAGAGATCCAAGAAGCAGTCAAGCAAGTGGGAACAGACCTCGCAAAAACAAAGTCAAAAGGGAACGAAGCCTTAGCCGAAGCAATCAGTGCGCTCCAATATATTGAGATTACCAACTCATTGATCAGTACTGGACAACCAGCAGCTCTTGCAAAACTACGAGAGCTTATTAAGAGTATTGATATCCCCTTAAAACAAGTCTTTGTCGAAGTTCTCGTTGTTGAGACGACAATGTCCAATGCGCTGAACTTTGGACTGCGCTGGGGATCTCAAGGGAAGTATAACAATAAGTTTTCCTATGGAACGGGTTCATTCCCAGCAGAAACTTCCGGCTCAGGGCCTACAGACCCTTTAGGAGTCTTTCAACAGAACTTACAAAATATCACAGCGAAAAACACACCAACTGGGAAGTATATCCCTTTTGCAAGCGGGTTTGATTTAGGTGTGATTGGAGATATTATCTTACACAAAGGAGCCACTTACTTCGCTCTTGGTTCACTAGTGAATGCACTCAGAACTGAATCTGAATCGACAATCGTTTTGAACCAAAAACTCATCACACAAGACAACAAGAACTCTACACTGTTTATTGGGCAGAACGTCCCATACACCGGCTCAACAGTGACAAACACCTCATCGCATATAACAAAGAGTGCCAACATTGAATACAGAGATATTGGAGTCAACCTCAGCATCACTCCGACCATTGGACAAGGTGATCTCATCACTCTTGCAATTGATCAGAACATCTCTGAACAAGTCAATACTGGTAACTCATCCGTTAGCAGTAATACCGTCTCAGGAATTACAACAAATAAAACAAGCACCCAAACTGTAGTGAGCGTTCCCGACCAAAGCTTCCTCGTCTTAAGTGGTCAAATTCGCAATACTACAGCAAAAAATCGCACAGGGATTCCTTGTCTTGGAGGACTTCCTGTGATTGGCGCTGCATTTAGTGAGAAAGAAACCAATAAAAACACCTCGAACCTGATTATCTTTATTCGCCCCCATATGATCAAATCGTTTGATACCTACAAGGAAATTACCGAAAACCAAGAAGCGATCTACAAAAGTCAAGCGAATGCTGAAGAATTTGATGCAGGTTTAGAACTTGTGAAAACGCCAGATGATCAATAGAATCTTATTTACTACCCTATTTCTTTTTGCTCTGACTTCGTGCTATCGGGTACCTGAGAAAATTGAACCTCAGGTCTCCTTTTCGGTTCAAGAGCAATATATCAAACAGCTCCCCTCCCCCTTCCCTGAACTGACGAGTGAAGAAAAGCTGCAGCCCTGGGCGACAGAATATCTCATTGCACAAAGGTTTGCTGACGAACTCGACTTATACCGCGCAGTGACTTCATTTAAACGAGCAGAATACCTGCTTCCACCAGCAGAACGTGAGCGACTCGTGCAAATTCAATATCAAATCCTCTTAAGCTACTATTTAGGGAAGCGATATGATAGCGTTGTTGAAACGTTCCAGCGCTCGGAGCTGCAAAAAACCAACTCCTCCTTCACAGCCTATCACGATATGCTTGTGATGCTCTACGAGAGCTACTCTCAGGTAGACGACGATAAAAAAGCAGATCAAGTACTCAGAGCAATGAGTCACTACTACCCTGAAACCGCTATGAAGTTAAGACTTGGAACCGCACTTCAAGAAGGTGATTTAGAAACTCTGAGCACAGAGGCTGAAAAGGGATCTCATGAAACAGAGATTCGAGACCTCCTCGAATCTTATGATGCAAAAAAAAAGTCTGTTTCTAAAGCACAGACTTTGAACCTCCTTCCCGGTGCTGGCTACCTTTATGTCGGGCAGAAACAATCAGCACTCACTGCGTTTCTTCTCAATGGCTTATTCATTGCAGCCTCCGTCCACTTCTTTAACAAAGGGCATATCGCAGCGGGAATCATCACCACGAGTTTCGAAATGGGGTGGTATTTTGGAGGCATCTATGGAGCGGGAGAAGCAGCAAAACTCTACAACGAAAGACTCTACGAAACAAAGGCCTATCCGATTATGAATCAAAATGGTCTCTTTCCCGTATTGTCACTTCGGTATGGGTTCTGAGATGCTGAAGTGGGGAATCATCTATATCATGACCTTTTCAAACCTTCTGTTTTCTGAAGTAGGATTCATTGAACCCTGGGGTAAAGATCGAGAAATGGTCCCCCAAAGACGCAGTGCTATTCCTCCCCTTCCCGAAAAATCTGGGCTCTTTACAAAGGTTGCTGAGCAATTGGTGCTCTTCCACCAAAACGTGCTTTCCCCTGTCGATGGGCCGCGCAGTCACTTCCGCCCAACTAGCTCCCGCTATATGATGCTTTCGATGAAGCGGTATGGATTCATCAAAGGGTACATCATGGGATGTGATCGCCTTCTAAGAGAAAACAACGAGAACTGGGTCTACCGCACAATTGAAATCGATGGCGAAGAATTCAAGTGGGACCCCACTTTTTAAACACAGAAATTTCCCTTTATGCTAAAAAATTACACTTTAATATTTTAGGGATGTGAAATGAGTACTTTGGTCACCAGTATAGCCCGCAATACTTTCGCAATGTTGTTAGATGAAGTTAAAACAGCAGCTAGTACTTGCGATGATGCCTGGATACAAACCTCCTGGTATATCAATCTGTTCAATATAACAAATGACGTGAGTGACATGGAGCAAGCGATGCGCTCATTGAAAACGAAGGCTTTTGTCGTCTATGACCCTAAAGTTTCAATGCTCTTTCATAGCTTATTAGAACTTAAAAAATATGACCGAGTAGAGAATGTTTTCCCAGAAACTCATGATAAGAGGCAGAGTCCCCAGGATGCTGTCGTAGAAGCGGTAGAAGCAATAAAAGAGAGATATTTACCTCACTCATGCGATCTTGCGTTAGACATTGCATTATTTAATTTCAAAGAAACAAAAGAGCACAAATACTTAGAAAATGCGCGCAACATAGCATTAAGCACTCCCACTCCAAGTGCCTTCTTAAAAATCTACGCTGAAACAAGTGACTTGAATGACTTAAATGGAGCGATATCCAAGGTCCCAAGCCTTAGAATTCCATCAGAAAAAAAATACTATTGTTATAGGCTCTGTCGAATCTTTCTAAAACTAAAAGACTATGAAAATGCTAAGAGAATGTTTTTACAAATTAAAGACCGATACTATGAAGCTATGTCACGGATTGAGGCTTATAAAGAATCAAAAGACCCTAGAGACTTTGAAAGCGCAAAACATGCATTGGACGCACTCGATCCAAACCAAAAAAAAATCCATACCTTTAATTTAATGCTAGAAAAATATGCCGTCACAAATGACCCCAAAGATTTGGATTCACTGAATGATGCAATCTTAAACATAAAATACGACTACGATAGAGCTCATGCTCAGATAGATAAATATGGGAGAACGCGCAGTGATGAAGATTTATTAATTGCGCTTAAAGCAATCGCTGAAATCCGAAAGGATGAATCTTCACAAGTTATGGATGCTAGGATTCACCTTCTTCAAGTCTTGGCTAATATAAAAGACAAAAACCAAATAGAGTTAGGGTATAGGGTATAGGGGGACCTAAATCAACGAGGATAGGAGAGTCTCATGGGGCCAATTTCCAAAAACATAAATCTCTTTTCTTCCACTGGTTGTGCCTCCCTGATTGCAGGGCGACTAACATTCAGCAACCTCTCTCCCAACCCTATCCCTGGCCTTATACACGATCACAATTTCCTTCCCGAAAGTGTTCGTCAGGCATTGGACGGATTTCAATGGTCCTTGGTTGTCAGTAGCAAAGATCTCCCAGACTAGGCTTGTGAATCCTCTTCGAAAAGCAGGTCTGATTCGGGGATCGCGAAGAGGGGCTCTGCTTGAGTCGGCGCCTTTCTCCCCTTTCTTTTGTGGGGGCTTGCTTTTCATAAAGAAACGCAAGGGGGACCCCACTTTCTGAGTCTCTCATTGCACCATATCTCCGCAAATGGTAATATTTACCCCTAAAAAGTTATGAAAGCTGCGCATGAGTCAGTCAGTTGCAATTGAAGAAAATCCTCCTGTTGACAATGTCAACTTATTAGAGCAGGCAGAGGTACAAGATCGCTCTAAGTACAGTCTCGTCCACTTCTTCCATCGCACCGTGCGCAATGCGTTTTTACTGCCTCTTTCCCGTCAGCCTCAACCACCTTTTATTAGAGAATCCCAAGAGTATGCTAAACAGGTCTTAGCTGGACTCAAAGGTGAGTTAAGCCCTGATAACCCTTTATCAAAAATTAGCCAGTTTTTCACTTTTTCAGATCATCCTATCACCATTCCTTCAAAACATGGTGGGGTTACTTTTCACACACGTATCATTGAGTCGAAGCATGCTGTGAATGGAAAAAAACTGCGTTTGATTTTGCTTAGTCTTAATGGAAATGAAGTCGTTCAAGGAAGTCGGACACTCTCTTGGGATCCCCTCCACGTCAATGAAATCAGTGGAGGAATACTCGAAGTATTGAAAGCATACCAAGGGCGTTTTAATGTCGACTCTTTGATGTGTTTTTCTCTTGGTGGAGTTACACTTGATGGACTCAAAAAGCTCTCAAATGAAGAGAGCAATTGGCTCCCTAAAACGGTGATTTGGAATCGAGTGCTTCCTTCCATGGAAAAAGCCGTGAACCAAAAATTTTATTTTCCGCTCAATCTCGTTTTCAATCAAGTCATCGGTTTATTGGGTTTAGATGCAAGCCCTGAGAAAGAGCTCACCCATTTCTTCAGTCGGATTCAATCTTCCGGAGCCCCAATGAAAGATAGGAAGGTTGTAGTGATTCATGCCCGTCACGACACCTATTTTTCTGGTTCTAATGGCCCTTCTCCCCAGTTTGAACAAAATTTAGCTCAAACTGGAGTGTCAACTTCATTCCAGGAGTTTTCCGCACCATTCCTTAAAAAGGAAGCTCACCACGCCATGCCTTTAAACCTGCTTTCTAAAGACTTCCCTCATCCATACACACTAAGTCTCCCCAAGGCTAAAACTGGGAATCTTGCAGAATGGCTAACGGAAAAAGTTTTTAAAGATGTTCCAAAAACAGAAGCGTTCCATACATCAGTGATTGTTGGGGGAAGCTTAGACTGGCTTGATTCGGTAACGGTGCTCCATGCACTACCACTTCTTTCGGCATATATCCAGAATGCAGAGGTCGATTAAGACTCTTCAAATAACAGGTCAGATTCGGGGATCGCGAAGAGGGGCTCTGCTTGAGTCGGCGCCTGCTCCCCTTTCTTTTGTGGGGGCTTGCTCTTCATAAAGAAACGCAAGGGGGATCCTGTAAAGAGATAGGTTTTGCGGAATTGGTTGACGAGGTACTTTTTGTATGTGGCATCCATGAACTTCGAGTTATTGACAAAGAAGATAAAGCGAGGTGGACTGCTGTCAACCTGAGCCATATAGTAGATGCGGAGGCGCTTTCCATTGAGCATAGGAGGATGCTGCCGCTGGATTGCCCCTTCGATAAACTTGTTGAGCTGTCCTGTTGTTATCCGAAGTTTTTGGGCATCACTTACCTCTTCAACCGCGCTAAAGATTTTTTCGATGTTACGCCCAGATAGCGCAGAAATACATAGTGTGGGGCAGTAGTTTAAAAAGGAGGCTTCATCCCGAATCCCCTTCAGGCAGTGCTCCATACGGTACCCTTTAACAAGGTCCCATTTATTAAGCAGAAGAACACACCCTTTTCCCTCTTGTTCGATCATCTGAGCAATCTTCTTATCTTGAGATGAGATCCCTTGGGTTGCATCAAGCAAAAGGAGACAGATATCGGCGCGACGGATAGCGCGCAGTGTTCGGATCGCTGCAAACTTATCGACAACCTCATGTTCAGACTTCTTTCGGCGAATTCCTGCTGTGTCGATGAATGTTAGGCTTTTACCTCCGAACGAGACTGACACATCAATTGCATCCCTTGTAGTCCCTGCAATCGGGCTGACAACACACCTTTTTTCATCGAGAAGGGTGTTGATTAGGGTTGACTTCCCAACGTTAGGGCGCCCAATGATCGCAACTTTTAAATCTCCACTATTCTCGTCTTCTTCTCCTTCCCAATCGGCGCTGGAAGCCATGGCTATTTGCAGGAGCTCGGCAATTTGGTAACCTTGGATTGCTGAAACGGCGCAGAGGTGCTGAATCCCCAACGCGTGGAATGGTGCCACAAGCCCTTCTTGTGATTCATTATCCACTTTATTCACTGCGAGGCAAATGGGTTTACCTGAGCGGCGGATGAGCTTTGCAACCATCTCATCGAGATCAGTGATCCCGATACGCCCATCAACAACCATCACCAAACTATCCGCCTCTTCGATGGCAATCTCAGCTTGCTGTTTGACTTCCTCTCTAAATGGGAGGGACTCATCTCGGGTGATTCCCCCTGTATCAATCAGCTCGAAGGGTGTGCCAAAGAGCTCCGATTCTCCATAGATACGGTCTCGGGTGATCCCCTCCTGCTCATCGACAATCGCAATGCGCTTCCCAATGATCCGGTTAAATAGGGCCGACTTTCCCACATTGGGCCGGCCAATAAGTGCAATCTTAAATTTTTTCTTCATAACCACGCATATTATAGCAAACTCTATGGGTTTTCTTATAGTTAAAGAAGCCATCGCTAAAACGCTTCAAGATCACGAGAGCTAAAAACGTCGTAGACGCCCTTTTTTAAAGAAATTTATTTAATTAAATCGCTATCAAGTTTACCGTTTTTATTTTTTGCAAATGTAGGAGGATTTTCATGGAAGCTGAAGAAATTGCAGGCTCATTGTTAAATCAAGAACTGGTTAGTGGGGGCTTTCACCAAGTCTATCCAGGTCACGGCGAAGAAAACACCTATTTATATCGTATTTCTTCATTAGATGAAAATGTGATGGCAAAAGCCTTTAATGTGCTTAAGCGTCTAAGTGAGGACGAAAATTTTAAATTCCAAGGAGATCTATCGCAGTTTAAAACCTCCATACAATCCACCCCATATCTAATATCCAAGGGTGGCCAACTTGGTCTATGCAGCCGTGAATTTGCTGAGAAATGTATTGATAGGTTTGAACGGGCAGCATTTTTTGGAAGCCCACCTTCATCCTCGATTTCTCATACACGTCGTGATGAAGACAAAGAATTACTTGCTGGCATGGCTGCTGCATTCACACTATGTAACATAGGATTCCAGATCGTTAATGGTCTTATCTCCGGAACAGCCTCTTGGGGAATGGGCAAATTAATCGACACACTCTTTAATAAAGATAAACCCAATATTAAAGTCCTCATCGATCAATCTGTGGATGAGTTGAAAGCTTACTTTAAATTGGCAATCGATGAAGCATTCCTCAAAAATAGAAAAAAAAATCTAACAGCAGCAACAGAGGCTGTTGAGAAAACAGTCAATGATTACAACGCTCTTGTGGAAAAATATCGAGAGGAGCCAAATCAACCAGCCTTAGTTGAGATGCGCCAAGCAGTCTATAACAGAGTCATGGACCTTCTTACAGCCGCCAAAGTGATGCCTGGAGCCACTGGGGTTCCCGCATATTTTTTGGCAATCAGCACCTACGGGGCAATACTCGAAGAGCTTAAAATTCCTGAACGCTATACAAACGAACTCAAAGAAGCTCTTCAATTTACATTAAAAAATTGCTACCAAATTTGTAATCCTTATCTCCAAAAGATGGAAACTAGAACATACGTAAGGTATACAGGGTTGCCAATTGGCTCAGGTCCATTACAAACACATTTCGAGGTCTATTTCGTCGACGAAGGGAAAAAAGTTGATGGAATCAACTACTTCGGAGTTAGAGATGGATTATATCCTGATCACGATGTTTGGCCGGAGGGAGAAGCTGCTATCCGAGACAAAATCATTGCCTATGAAAATAAGCGGCTACAAGAAGTCACCAATGCGCTCAAGATTGAAGAAACACTTAAGTCATGGGAAACACTCATCAAGAAAAATGACCCCTCCTATCAAGAGGTGTTAGGCAAAAAAACTTTAACAGAATTTTTGCGATCTGAAAGTGAGCTGTTTCCTTTAGTTTTGTTCGAAGCTCATGAATTCTATGGCCCCAGAGAGGGTTTTCAAGAAGGAGAGTACCCCTATATTTCTTCAACAACGATTAGAAATGACACAGTCTCTTCCTTTAAGCTAAAAGAAGGTTATAAGGCACATCTTTATAACGCTGCAAATTTTCAAAAGACTCATGGCGATAAGATTTTTACGCAGTCTAATAATAGCTTAGTGCGTGATTCACTTGGACAAGATGCTCTCTCTTCGTTTAAAGTCACCAAGGAATAAAAAAGATGAATCTCCTATTTGATATGGACCACACCTCAAAAATGCCTGTATGACAAGGAAAGTCATTTCATTTTTTTTACTCTTCTGCTCCCTATTGGGCTGCTCACAGCCAAAAGATCATCACGAGTGGCTAGAAGAAGATTCGTCTTCCAAAGTGGCTGAATGGGTCGATTCACAGGATGAAAAAACACAAGAATATCTTACCCCCATTCCGAATGAAGAGGCGCTTTTCTCAAAGTTGAAACTCCTTCATGAGCGCCCGATATATGGCCTGCCCGATGAGCGTGAAGGCACGCTATTTTTCACGAGTCGCGGTTATGGAGAATCCCACTTTAGCCTGATGGTGCAATCTCCAAATGGAGACGTGTCCACTCTCTTTAAACCAGAGCTTTACTCCCCCATCAGTGGATTTGTCATCAGCAATGAAGGGAAGCTCGCTGCTATTGGAACCGCAAGTAATGGGAGTGATCAGCAAGTCTGGCAAGTCATCGACACCAG
This sequence comes from Simkaniaceae bacterium, assembly GCA_030149435.1. Classification (GTDB taxonomy): domain Bacteria; phylum Chlamydiota; class Chlamydiia; order Chlamydiales; family Simkaniaceae; genus JASBRR01. Next base: position 17,154 of record JASBRR010000011.1, on the reverse strand, counting down.
CTCTAAAGAGCTACTACCCGTATCGATTACTGGTATCCAATTCTCACCTCCTGTTTGGGACACACAGGATCAGGGGGTTTACTACATTAAGGACCGCGAGGAAGCAATCTTCTACCAACCACTTGGTAAGCTAGAGAGTCGCTTAATTTACTCTTTCAAAGAGGAAGGACCAAGGCAGTCGCTATCGGGCCTTGAGATGCTTTCAGATACTGCGCTCCTTGTCCACACCAGCTTCGGTTGTACTGACAGCAACAATGTCTTTCTGATTGACCTCGAAACAGCAAAAGCAGAAGAAATCCTCTCAAAAGATTATGGGCATAGTGAGTACATTGGGCAGATGGGTGAAGAGCTCCTTTTTCTATCTAATCATGAGGCATCGCGGAGTAAAATCGTCACCTATAAAAATGGAGCGATACGAGACTTTATTCCCGAAACAAGTGATACACTCGTCAATGCTGCTCTCGTTGAGGAAAAGCTCATCTGTCACTACCTCAAAGATTGTGTCGCAGAGGTGAAGCGATTTGACAGTCAGAGCTTACTGATTGACTCCTTGTCGCTCCCAGGTTCTGGAACGGTGATGCTTAGCAGTCGCGCTCCCTATTACGGTTACACTGACTTTGCAACGCCTTATACTGTCTACCACTACGAGAAGGGGAAAACCTTTGAAAACAGTCGAGAAAGCGTTCCCGGTGTTGTCACAACGCAGGGCTTTGCGACCAGTAAAGATGGGACAAAGGTCTCCTATTTTATCACATATAAGAAAGGTCTAGATCTCAATTGTCCCCACCCAACTCTTCTTTATGGGTATGGGGGATTTCTCTCTTCGGTAACGCCTACTTATACCCCATTGAGACAGCTCTGGGTAGAACAAGGGGGCATATACGTCACAGCAAACTTGCGCGGTGGCGGGGAGTATGGCAAAGCATGGCACGAAGCGGGGATCTTAGACAAAAAGCAAAATGTCTTTGATGATTTCATTGCTGTCGCGGAATCTCTGATTGAGGATGGATATACAACTCAAAAACAGCTCGCGATTAATGGAGGGAGTAATGGTGGTCTTCTTGTCGGTGCCTGCATAACACAGCGCCCCGATCTCTTCGGAGCAGCAATTCCCCAAGTTGGCGTCTTAGACATGCTCAAGTTTCACAAGCATACGGTTGGCTGGGCATGGATGAGTGATTACGGCAACCCCGACAAAAAAGAAGATGCAAAGTACCTACTGCGCTACTCTCCTTATCACAATGTCAAGGAAGGGGTATCCTATCCCCCAACTCTTATCACCACTGGAGCTCATGATGATCGCGTTGTTCCCTTCCACAGCTTTAAGTTTGCCGCCCGTTTGCAAGAAGTACAAAAGAGTCAAAGCCCCATCCTCCTACGCGTCTATAAAAACACTGGGCATGGAATGGGACGCTCCTCAAACCAGCATATTGAAATGGACCTCGACCTTTTGCGGTTCTTAAACAAAACGATTCAATCCCATTAAAATGAGGACAACATCGATGTCGCTAAAAATTGATCCGAGCTTGTTACAATCATTACAACAACCACCACCCCTTCAACAGAAGGACGATAAATTTTTAGATACTGTGAATCCTGTCATCACGAAGATCGCAGACCTAAGATACAAATTAGAAAAGCAAGAATATTGGGACTATCCAATAGATGAAGTCACTGAAGTGATGAAAGAGTTTCCCATTCTCAGTCATACATTCAAAAAGGAATTTCAAAGAGTATCGATGACAAAAGGAGAAGAAAAAGGGATCATTACTCTATTAGATGTCCATAATGGACATTCTTTCTTTAACTCCTACTTTTCGATTGTAGAGTTCTATCATGTCGTGAGACGCACTTGTAAAGAGCAGGATCTCATGTCTCCAAATACGCCACAAAACAAATGGAGTCATGCCTTCAACGATTTCCTAATGGAACTTTCTCAGCCCATTCTATTTCTCGGATCATTCAATCCCAGGTTTACTCAGTGGGGAAAACTCGACCTTATTGGGAGCAACTTTGTTCCCTTTCCGACACCTCCTCTGTTCGTCATTGAGAAAGACAAGAGCGATTGATTTGCTGGAGGAGCTGGATCAAGTCTTTGCGGTCGAGTGCTTTGATTTGTGTTTGGTCGTCGTAACCGATCACTCCTTCTAGGAGACCGAGTTTTTTCTCGATGAGGTTGTGGATGTGTTCCTCGATGGTTCCTTTAGTCATCATCTTGAAAACTTGAACTCCACGGTTTTGTCCAATCCGATGGACACGGTCAGTCGCTTGGTTTTCTTTTGCAGGGTTCCACCACCTGTCGTAGTGAATCACGACTGAGGCTGCAGTGAGCTCAATTCCCGTTCCTGCGGCTTGGAGGGAGCCAATAAAGACTTCGCAATCGGGATCTTCCCTAAACTTTTGGATCTGCTTCTTCCGATCGCGTGTGGCCCCTTTAATTGCCGCATAGCCAACTTGATTTTCTGTCAGGTACTGCTCGATGATCTTCATCATATCGAGGTATTGGGTAAAGACAACGAGCTTAAGGCCACTTTCGCGCGTCTCTTTGACGAGCTCTACAAAGTAGTCCCACTTCCCACTTTTATACTTGGCGTAGTTTTTGAGGTCTTTGTTTATAAGGCAAGGATGATTACAGATTTGCTTGAGCTTTGAAAGGAGGGCAAAGACGTGGAGATAGGGAACATTCTTTTCTTCATCTTCGATCGACGCCATTAAATCATCTCGAGAAGCAAGGAATGCGCTCGCGTAGAGCTTCGCCTGTTCATCCGACAGGGTGCAGTGGGCGATCTCCTCGATTTTTTCGGGAAGGTCATCTAAGACTTCAGTTTTTTTTCTGCGCATCACAAAGGGGTGAATCAAGCGCCGAAGGAGGCGCTCTTTTTCTTTGTCCTGAAACTTTTCAATCGGGTTGACAAAGAGCTGTCGATACTCTGAAGTTGGGGGGAGGTATCCGGGAAGAATCACTTCGAAAAGAGCTTTTAACTCGAGAATGCGGTTTTCAATCGGCGTTCCGGTCAGCCCCACTTTTGTGCGCGCGCGAATCTCAGTTAGCGCTTTGTGGGTTTGTGATTGAATATTCTTTGCAACCTGTAGCTCATCAAAAATTGCGAGCTCAAATGGGATTTTTTTCAGGTTCTTTTTTTCGCTGCGCAAAACTCCATAGGAGGTAAGAACAATATCAGCCTTCCCTTTTAGTGGGGTGAGCGAGCGCTGGGTCCCATAGAAGACAATCACGCGGAAGTCGGGAAGGAACTTATTGAGCAATTCTTCCCAGTGGTAAATGACTGAGGTGGGGCAAACGACAAAATAGCGCTTTTTCTTCCCCAACTGGGCATTTTTGACCGCTGCAAGGAGTGCCATTGCTTGGTGGGTCTTCCCGAGTCCCATGTCATCGCAAAGGAGCCCGGAAAGGCCATAGACATACAAAAACCAAAGCCACTTGACTCCCACCTCTTGATAGGGGCGCAGGGTGCTTTGAAGTCCTTTCAAGCTAAACATGCTGTCTGTCTGAAACTGATCGAGTTGCTCTAAGAGGTGTCCCATCTTCCCTGCTGAGGGGTCTCTTCCATGGGGCATTTTGATCTCTTCAAAAGTGCGGAGCCGAATCCACTCAAGCGTAGAGAGGTGAACGCGCTCTTCCTCCTGCTGTAAACGTCCTTTATCGAGGGTACGGAGCCAATTAAATCGGGGATCTTTTAAGAAAATCAGACCCGCATCAGTAATCACATAAGATTGGTTGCGATCCAAGGCCTCTTTGATTTCTGCAAGGCTCACTTCCCCCCACTCACTCTCATAAGAGAGGTTGAGGTCCCAATCTTTTAGAGGGGAATCTGTGTCATGCTCAATATGTTTTAATCTTAAGTTGAGATGGAGAGCGCGTTTTAGCCTGCGATCAATTTTCAGGATGAAGGAACTGAGTTTTGGGAGCTCCGATTGAACAAAATGGGGTTCATCGCTCTCGGAAATGGTGATGGGCAAGCGATAGGATTCAGGCAATCTCTCTGCATGGGGTACCTCTGCAAACCCCTCCCCTTCGACATAAGTAAAATCACCGATCTGCTCAACATTTCTCCCGAGATATGAGGCTTTATAGGTATATTCAGGTGTGACCTCGATCTGACGCTTCTCGCTAAGCATCACATTGACGCCTGCCTTTTCGATGGGGCATCGATGGCTGAAAAAGTTTTTGATTTGTTCGAGACCTTCCCGATTGGTGTGGATAAAGTGAGGAATGGCGTGACGTGCTACCTCTTTACCTGGAGCCACATCGGTGGGAACGGGTGTGCGCAGCTTCTTATAAAACCCCTTACCTTGGACATAAAGCCACCCTCCAAAGTCAATGAGTCCATCTCCACCTCCAAAGGCATTCGATTCACTTTGGAATGTTAACACATTTCTATCAAACTCGTAGGTGAGTAAAAACTCTACACTCGATAGGTGAATCTGAAACTCTTCTTGCTGGTTAAGCCATAAGCGGTACTCCTTAATGAACTCCCCAATTTGGTCTTGGACGATGACTGTTTCTATCTCCTCAAAAAGGAAGTCTTCTAAAAGGAAAAAGCCGCAGTCCTCGAGAAACACCCAGGACCCAAAAAATGTGGTCGAAGGGCGCTGCAGATCTCCTACCTCAAAAACATAGGCCTTAATATGGAGCGCGTGATCGGTATCAAACTCCAGATGGTATGAAGGGGAGATTTTCTCTTTTGCAATCGGCGTCCCTGATAGGTAGGTCGCGACAAGATCGTAATTCTGCCGCAAAAAGACTTCAATCTGCTGCTGACGAATCACCTTCTGCTTCAAAAGAGGGGAGACTTTCTTTGGGAAAAACCCTCTCGATGGAATAAAAATCCACTCTCCGATTTCTATCTCTTTTTCCCCTTTATCTTCCTTTAGGGGGTGGGAGAGAATCTCCATCTCTTTTCTTTGGGGGTGGTAGAGGATTTTCTCAATCTGAATCTCGCGAAACTGATGTACAGGAAGAGGCGTTTTGACCCCTTTAAGCGCAGGAACCAGCTCCTTCCAGTTTACCTCTGCAATATAAAATTCCATCTCGAGATCGGGAAAGGTCACTTTGATTTTTTTTGGAAGTGCCTGTTTTAGCGCAGGGAATGTAATCGTATAGGGAGTATTAAACTCCTGTCCCAGCATCATCCACTTGGCAAGGTCAGACCAAAACGAGAGCTCATACTGCAGCGCTTCTGACGGGAGCCCTTTTTTCCATAGCTTGAGCTCTTCTGTTGATAAATTAGAAAATTTTAGAGAGGTTTCTTCGGTTTCTTCCTTCCGGTGAAAGATCATCTCTTTAATCCATTCTTTTCCTTTATGCGTTTTCGATCGAATCGAAAAGAGAGATTCCCCCCTGGGGGCTTGGATCACATACTCCCCTTCCTCTCCTTTTTTTAAGTTTTCTAGCGTGTCTCCATGTCGAATGAATGCCATCAGGCAAAGCTTATTCCAAAGAGAGTCTTGGAAGCGGACGTGCAAAGGGATATTCGGATTGATAAATAGGTAGGCTGCAGCTAAGTGTGCACAAGAGCGACACTCACCCGCTTCTGCGCATGTGCAAAAACGATCGGTGAGCTTTCCATCATCCTGAATTTGAAGAAAGGGCCAAAAAATCTCTTTTTGAAGCGTGTCATCCACTTCAATTTGGTAGGTTCCCCCTGAAAATAGCGCATTTTTGACTTTCCCTTCTTCTATCAGGGCTTTTCCAGCAATTTGGTGCTTTCTAGTAAATGGGAAAGGCATGAAACTATTTCTACATTGAGCCGGCAAACACTCTTTGGATAGGGCCGCGCATTGTGAGTCCTTTAAGTGTTTTCCCCTCTGCAGACACTTCAAATTCGAGTTTTTCTCCAGATCCAAAGATCACATTCAAAGGACCACTTCTTTTTGTGCGTAGCCATACAGAAACGCACACAGCAGTCGCTCCTGTCCCGCAGGCAAAGGTTTCTGCTTCCACCCCTCTTTCATAAGTGCGCATATGGATCGTCCCCGAATCATCGACAGTCGCAAAGTTGACATTGATCCCATGCGGTTCAATTTTCTCATTGCGATGTAAAAAACGGGCGCGCTTTAGAAAATCGTCCAGATCGATCGTCTCCACAAAGTTGACGACATGAGGCACTCCTGTATCGAGCATCATGTAGGGGATTGTCTCCTCTCCAAACTGAACAGTCCCTTCAGTTTCAATGAGTTTTGGCACCCCCATATCGACCTCAACCCGGTTACCACGGATAATGCAGTTATAGGTTTTGTTCATCGTTTCAACAGTACAGAGTTCCTTGTCATGTCCAAGGTCGCGAATGAGTCCCACGAGACAACGGAGACCATTGCCACACATCGGAGACTCTTTCCCATCTTTTGCATTGAACATGCGCATTTTTCCATCGGCAACCTCAGATTTTTGCAAAAGGATCAGGCCGTCAGAACCAATTCCATATTGCCTGTGACACATGCGCGCTATTCTTTCGGCATCGATCTCAAAAGTTTCCTCTCGATCATCGATAATGATAAAGTCGTTTCCTGCGCCGTGGTACTTATTGAACGGGGTCAAAGCCGATCTCTCCATATGAGTTAACAATTTTTGTAACAAGTCCAAAGTCTTTTGCTTCTTCCGCGTTCATCCATGTATCCCGATCTAAGACTTTCTCGATCGCTTTGTGATCTTTACCCGTCGCTTTCGAGTAAAGGTCAATGAGCTCATTTCGTGACTTGATGATCTCTTTCGCATGGATGTCTAGGTCCGTTGCCTGCCCTTGAATCACCCCATGAACGAGTGGCTGGTGAATCATCACACGTGCATGTGGAGTAATGAATCTCTTATCTGGGTCAGCAACGACACCTAAAACAGAGCCAAAAGAAGCGGCAAGGCCAGTAATCAGTGTTGTGATTGGAGAGGTGATCATTTTGAGTTGATCCCATATCGCGAATCCCGAATCGACTGCACCACCTGGTGAGTTGATGACAAGCAAAATCGGCTTTCCCGGAGCCATTTGCTCTAGATACCATAGCTTGCGAATCACATCATTTGCACTCTCTTGAGTCACGGCATCACACAAAAAGACGCGTCTACTTTTGAGCAAAGCCATTTCAATTTTTGAATCAAAACGGGCTTTTCCGTTCTCTTCGTCATCCTCTTCGGCTCTTATTGGATTGATTACCATTTGCACTTGTCCTTTTAAATTATGAGCTCTGGGTAGAGAGGGAAGCCTGATAGGAGCGCAGTCACTGCATCCTTCACTTTCCCTATGACCTGAGCATCGATTTGCACTTTAACTTTACTGAGTTTCCCCGTTTTTTCGTCAGCTTTCGCTTCTGTCTTTTTTAACAAATCTACCATTAAATCGGCAATCTGTCTCATCTCATCTTCTTTCATCCCAAGCGTTGTTAAGGCGCAGGTCCCAACGCGCACTCCTGATGTGTACCAAGCTCCATTTTGATCGAGGGGAACCATGTTCCGATTTACCGTCATCCCCGCTTGCCTCAATGCAATCTCTGCTTGGCGCCCCGTCAGACCAAACGATTTTGCCACATCAAAGACGACGAGGTGATTCTCTGTCCCCCCTGTAAAGAGCTTCACTCCTCGCTTTAAAAGCGCCTCTGCGAATGCGCGCGCATTTTTCAGCACTTGCCCTGCATAGTCTTGAAATCCTTTTGTATTAGCCTCTCTAAATGCCACCACTTTTGCCGCCATGACATGGGGAAGTGGACCTCCAAGCACGAGAGGACACCCGCGATCAATTACCTCTTTAAAGTCATTTTGGCACATGATGAGTCCCCCTCTTGGACCGCGCAAACTCTTGTGAGTCGTCGATGTCACAATATGCGCATAAGGGACAGGGTCATACTCCCCTTGCATCGCTTTCCCGGCAACAAGGCCTGAAAAGTGAGCCATATCGATCAAAAAGATCGCACCAACGCTATCCGCAATTTCACGCATCTTTGCAAAGTTCTGCAATCGGGGGTAAGCCGAGTACCCTGCAATGAGAACTCTAGGTTTTTCCGCTTTGACCTGCTTTGCAAGCGCGCTGTAGTCGAGCATCTCCGTTTTAGGGTCGACTGAGTAAGAGACAGCCTGCATCATCTTTGCTGAAACATTGTGTCTAAACCCATGCGTGAGGTGCCCTCCAGAATCGAGGGAAAGCCCCATCATTTTCTGTTTTGCCATCAGCAGGCGAACCTTTTCGAACTCTTCAGGAGTGAGCTCATTTAAACTCTTTTTTCCCAGAGCCTCGACCTCTTTATTCTCCACTTCTCGAACCAAAATGGCCCAAAAAGCGACTAGGTTTGCATCGGCGCCCGAATGGGGTTGCACATAAGCGTGGTCACACCCGTAAATCTTTTTGAGTTCATCGATTGCCATCCCTTCAATCGTGTCGACGTTTTCGCACCCCGCATAAAAGCGGTGGTCGACATACCCCTCACTATACTTATCAGTCAGAAGGTTCCCCATCGCGAGCTGCGTTGCAAGAGAGGAATAATTTTCCGAAGCAATCAACTTCAGATAAGCCCGCTGATCTATTAGCTCTTTAACAATCGCACCAGCTACTTTTGGATGGGTTTCTTCCAAGTGATCGAGCGCAGCAAGATAGGCAATGCTCGCCTTCTTTCTTTGGCTCTCTTCAGTTTGATTAAAATAGCGAGACAAAAATGACATCAACTTCCTCGGGAATAAAAGATCTAGTATGTCACAACCTCTCGATCTCGTCGATAACGATTTTCGAGAGCAGCCTATTATCTTGTTTCCGCAACAAGACACCCCAATGCGCAGCTAACTTGACGAGCACCCCAGACTCTATCACGGGTCTGTCTGAAAATGAGCGAAAAGCCATGCTTCAGCAAATATCGAAAGAGTTGAAAATCTACATAACCTCACGTATAGGAGATTTGCAAAAATTTTGATTTTGCCAAAAAAGGTGCAGAATGTGTGAGGATGGAATTTCTTAAGCAGTCCCTTTAAAGATCTGGATTATTCTTTTTAGTTCCATCTAATAGAAAATGTCTATCTCCTTGGCCTGCAATAGCTTCTAGATGCTGTGCACTAAAATCGATATTGTCAATTTGCTTATATTTTTCTTCACGCGAGTTTTGACTACTATCTATTTTTGCTACCCGAGACTTCAAAACAGAATCCAATGATCGACCCGAGTATTCCTGAAGACCGAAAAAGTAGTATAGACCAGCAAACACATTATGACGGTTGGAGAGTTCAGCATAAATATCTGCGCGATCATGATCTGAGCTTAGTCCTCCAGCAGTTGGATTATAATGGCTGCTGGTTGATAGGGCATTACTAAATGATGCAAGGGCAACTTTCGTTTTCCTAACCCTATCAGAAGCATACCCAATTAATTTTCCGACCATTTCTAAAATATCTTCTGCACTAACGCTATCTTTTATCGAATAATCAGATAGTTGGGTTTTAATGCGATCCACCTCTGACTCTATTCCACTTATTCTTGATTTCAATCGGCTACATTCAATTTTAATCTCATTGGCTTCTCTATTTGCTGACTCTGATCCTAAATCGGGAATATGAACTTCATCCCAGCTTGCAACGGTCCACCACAAGACTGAAACAGATTTTCTGTCTTTTACTCTTTTTGCTAACTCCTCGGATTTTAACTGCCTGAATTTTTCATTCTGAGATTCCAGCTTTTTTTCTTTAGCTTCAAGGCTAGCTAATGCATCATTCAGATCTTTTAGCTGTTTCTGATAGTCACTTAGTTTTTCCCGAGTGGAGTGAGATTTTTGAGCAGCGTAACGCACCTCAACTTCCACACGATCAATTGAGTCACTGAGGTCTCGCATAGGACCATCAAGTATTAATGTTAATGCACTTTTCCATATTAGATTCATTTCATCTCTATATTGTCCAAGCTTGGACAGCGCTTCAGGCGAATCAGGATTGGCATAAGTGTCTTCCATTCGTTCAATTTTTCTGATAATGCGTGCAACATCCTTCTCTTTATCAGAAAGTATCATAACACCATTCGCACCTGAAACCTGTATCTGATATATGGTTTCTGACATTCGATTTTTTGTTTCAATTAGAGAATCCCCAATAGAAGGATTTCTATAGACTAAAGGATCTCTGTAGAAAACTAGATAAATAGCTTTTGATAGCAGTAAATACGCTTCACTAAAGGCCGCTAGAGCTGGATTTTGTACCGACCGCACAAGATGACCTCCATAAAGCTTTGCATCTCCTGTTTCAGAGGACAGTAATACTGCCATAGAGGTGCCTGCACCATAATCCTCTATACTAGGTTTCCCAATAACTTTACCCTCCCAAATCCGTTGCAACCAAGGGATCATTCCCCTAGAGGTTTTCCCTTGTTCTGCTTTTACAGGATTAGAAGTACATCCTAAAGCAGGAACAACCATTGGCATGGGATTGCCTATTAAAGCACTAGCAGAAGCTCCTAATAATAATTGTTCTGCACAGCTAAGTCCCGTTGATGTGAAAGACACTTGTTTTGCAGCGACAGCTTTTGTTTTCTCACAAGACTTTTCATCCAGACTTGAGGTTTCTTTTGATGCATTTTTAGTGGGCCTCCAAGCATTTTTAGCAAACGCCACTCCTTGAGCAAGTAAGTAGGCTGCAAGCTCTTGCTCGACATTTTTACCTGCTCCAAGACCATAGTTTTTTGTAGGATCAAAACTTAATAATGTTGAATTGTATCTAGAAATAGTCATCGTTCTACCTGTTATGGGGTTATGATGATGAATTAGTGTACTCATTTTTTTTTGATAAAAATTTTTTTATACATCAGCTGACCTGCCCCCATTTTTCGCCCATTCATAAATGGGACGGTTGTTATTGTAATCCTTCCTCCACTCCTCAGCGATTTTTGAGGCTTCCAATATATTTTGGAACCAGTTTTGGTTCAAACATTCTTCTCTAAACCTGCCATTAAGGGCCTGTTCGAAAATCATTGATTTTTCCAACAGACCCAATTAGGGCTTCCTATTTTCTCAAACCTCTATTATAATTATTACCCCCTATAACGATCTATTAGGATAATAAATGACTCACCGAGCCCCTCTAACAGCACGTGATAATATGTGGCGAGAGTACCAAATTGGGAGTGCTTCACCTACCCCACAAGAACTCTCTGCTCGCCCCCACAAAGAACTCCCTTACGTTCCCGGTCAAGATTGTGATCCCTTTGCTCACATCCGCGATGCTTTAGGGAGGTCGCTTATCCAAATGAACCGAGAAAAAGCTCTCGAAAGTCGTACAGCCTCACCAGATGGTATGTGGCCCTTACCTTCTTCGCGGGAAAGAATGCTTTCGGAAGCCGCTCAAACGATCGCAGAAGAAGCTGAACAACTCATGGCCATGATCAGCGCATCCAATAGCCGCGAAACTTCTAGACAGGGAAGCCCTAATGTTGAAGTCGATAGCTCATCCTCTAATCATGCAATGCGAGCATCATCGCTCCCCCTTGCTCCTGCCAGCAGTCCAGAAAGATGGTCAGCAAGTATCAATAATGAAAGCTTTGATCGTCTTGCTCAGATACTTGGGAATTTGTCAGGTGAGGCTTCTCCCAAGACGAATTTTTTTGCTTTATTTCCTCGTCATAGTAGCTCCTCAATGACAGGGGACCACAGTCCCTCCCCTTTAAGAAACATCTCCTACCTTCAGGTGCCTGAAAACAGCCCTGTCGGTTCAGAGTATGGATTCAACACCTCTGGTTTTTCTGTTTCAAATGTCCCTGAAGAGTTTTTTCAATGCGATCCTACAAGTTCTACGCAAGTTTCTCCCCTCCGAGCTCAAGCACGCCACAGCGTCAATACAGCACATTTCCCTTCGCGATCTGCCTCTCCTCAAAATGCCTTCTGGAATTCCCATGAGGGGTCTCCAAATCCCGAATACGCTCCCACTACTTCACGCCATCCAAGTCCTTCGTTTTCTCCTCTACCACCCCCAAGGGATACTTCTACACTTCGAGCACCAGAAATGAGTCCAAACCACTTTTCAGGGAATGCAAACGACACACAATTTAATGAGCTTATAACTGAACTTGAAAAATGCTATGTGCTAGCAGAAAAAGCCTTTATGATTCCTCCACAAGTGGAACCCTTAAGCTCTGCAATGACTCCCATCCAAACCCTCTTACAACAAAAGCGGGATGCTAGAGCGCTAGCTCAAGGAACAATGCATGCAAATGAGGCCGTAATAAGCAATCCACAAAAGCCTCCCTTGCGCCCGGGATTAACTCGCTCGCAAATCTTAAAAGAACAGAAAGTTGCTGAAGCACGTCAACGGGCTCAAAAAATGACCCAGCCCAAAAACACGACTGTTCAAGCAAAAGTGGCGGTAGCAAGCCATGCACAAAAGCCCCCCTTACCTTCTCGAAGTGCTGTTGAGCGTTCCGAAACAAATCGCGCCTTTGACCTCCGTCAACAAAGTCAGAAGGCACAGGCACAGGCTTCAAAAGTGCTACAGCAAAAAAATATGGAGGCCAAAGTAAAAACCAGAGGACCCATTAAGCATTGGCATAGCTCACCAAATTTCCCTGATCACTTAAAGACCTTGGTTGATGATTATGTTACTGACACGATGGAATCCCTAAAGAAATTAAAAGGTCCAGTATCAAAACAAACGATAAAAAAGCTCGAAGACCTAGCTGTCATGCCAGATGGATCATATGATATTAATGAACTAAGAGACCCACAGGTATTGAACGCAGCAATACAAGCCGTTTTTAGACAAAGCCTTAAAAAGCCAGACCAAAAAAATCAAGAGGCTTTTCGCATTCTCGGGAAATACTTTGATAAGAAAAATGATTTTAGTAAATTCCTATTACTCACTAGTACTCCTACGAATGACCCGAGAAAAAATGTGCCTCCAGAAATTAAACAAGAGATCTTGCGAAAGTATATCGATAACAAAGCAGAACGCACTAAAAATTTGAGCAGATCCTCTGATCTTTGGCATTCTGAGTCTGGGAAAATGCAAAGGGCACTTGGAGAAATCCACAAATTGCTCAAAAATACTACTAACAAGGCACCGACTAAAAAACTTAACTAGCTCTATCTTCTTCCGCCAGCTTTTTTGGACTGCTCTCGAAAGTCGCTCTTTGCAGATTTTGCAGCAATTTTTGAGAAAAATTGAAAGTTTTGAAAATTCACATATACCTAAGTATAGGGAATTTGAAAAACTTTTGATTTTACCAAAAAGTGAGCAAACGCTGTGAGAATGGACTTTTCCAGCAGTCCCTAAAAAGATATCTTTAACTGCTTTCTGGATAAGAAATCTTTGACTTGAAAAATTTCTAATCAGCGATTATTCTTAATTGGTAAAAGAATTATTCAAAGAGAATTTATAAGATGCATCCATCTCTAAAAACACTTCTAAATATTCAAGAGCTAGACATTAAAATGATCCGCCTCATGCGAGTGAAGCGCCAAAGACAGCAAGAGCTCATGCAAATCAAAGCCCTTCGCACGGAGCTTAAAGAGCAAATGACTCTCAAAGAGGAAGAAGTTGCGGCTCTTAACGAAGAGATTAACCGTTTAGAAGAGAAAATCCAAGAACTCTCCACAAAATACAAGCAGCTTGAAGAGCAACAAGCATCGATTAAAAAAGTGGAAGAGTTCAATGCCCTTACCCACGAAATGACTGCAGTCGAAAGGGAAAAGAATGCCCTCGAAACGCAAACGTCTAACGTTCTGGATAAGAAGGCAGCTGAGGAAGAGATTTTAGATAAAATTAAAGAAAGCCTGGAAACTTCTGAAACGAATAGCAACAGCCTTGAAGAGGAGATCAAGTTGAGTATCGATAAGATCAACGAAGAAGGGCAACAGCTAAAGGGTCAGCGCGATGCTTTGACAGAAAAAGCAGACCCAGAAATTTTCAAAACGTATGAAAGGCTTCTCCGCAACAAAAAAGACCGTGTGATTGTTCCGATTGAAAATCGCGCTTGTAGTGGTTGCAATATTACTCTCACGCTTCAACATGAAAACATGGTCCGTAAAGGAGAATCTCTTGTGTTCTGTGAGCACTGCTCTCGCATCCACTACTGGCCTGAAGAGCAGGCGCCTGAAGAGAGCGGATCAACAGGAAGAAGAAGAAGACGAAGAGTTGCGCAAGCATAATGAACTAAAAATGCCCTTGGGAGTGTTAGGGAAATCCGTTAATTCGGAAAAGGGTGCAATCGCTGCCAGCGAATAGCTGGGAGAGGAAAGTCCGGACTTCATAGAAAAAGGTGCCAGTGAAATACTGGGGGCCGTAAGGCTACGGAAAGTGTAACAGAAAATAGACCGCTTGGCTCTTCGGAGCGAGACAGGATGAAAATGGCGAGTTTAGGACTTGCCCCCTCTTTAGTAATAAAGAAGTGCTATAAACCCCACCTGAAGCAAGAAAGTAGACGAACCCATGTTTTTCGCATCATATGCGTCTACTAGAGGTCGCTTGAGGACTTTGGCAACAAAGTCCCTAGAGGAATGATTGCACATCACGTAAGTGGTGAACAGAATCCGGCTTACCCCTTTTCCGAAGATTTTTTTCTATACAATTCTTAATGGGACTGCATAAGAAATTCCATCCTCACACATTTTGCACCTTTTTTGGCAAAATCAAAATTTTTGCAAATCTCCTATACGTGAGGTTATGTAGATTTTCAACTCTTTCGATTTTTCTCAAAAACCACTTCAAAATCTGCAAAGAGCGACTTTCGAGAGCAGTCCCTTAATACGATTTCCCAAAGACAACGCGCCGACTGCTTTTCTTCCCAGTAAACGGGCAGGTTCCCTCTTCTGCAGGCAGATCTAATGGAATGCACCTTGGTGTAACGGAGAGCTCTTGCTTCAGCATTTTTTCTGCTACTGGATCTTCTGACCAATGGGTCAAAGCAAATCCTTTCCCCTTTTTGAAGAACTGATAAAACTCTTCTTTTGTATCAATGGTCACAAGATGGTCATCGCGAAATGATTTTGCCTTTGTAAAGAGCGCCTCTTGAATGTCATCGAGCTGCATTGGCAAAGTCGCAAGGAGCTCATCTTCGGTTTGTTTTTCGAAGTCCTTATGTCCTTTGTTCCTTTTAGCAATAGAGAGCTGCCCTGCTTCAAGCTCGCGCTGCCCCACTTCAATGCGGATAGGAGCCCCTTTCTTGATCCATGACCATACCTTTTCTCCTGACCGCATTTCCCGTTTATCAACGAAAACGGATAGAGGCCTTCCATGATATTGAACACCACGCACTTTCTTTTCGAGTGCTGTGCAATAGGCCAATAGCTTTTCCTCATCGGTCTCTTTGTGAATCAGGGGGATGATCACGACATGAGTTTGCGCAATTTTAGGAGGAATCACTAAACCATCATCATCTCCATGCACCATAATCATGCCACCAATCAGCCGTGTCGTGACACCCCAAGATGTCGTCCATGAATGTTTTAGCTCCCCCTCAGGGTCGCGGAAGGTGATTTCGTTCGCCTTGGAAAAGTTTTGCCCTAAAAAGTGAGAGGTTCCCGCTTGGAGTGCCTTACCATCTTGCATCATCGCTTCAAAAGTAAAGGTGCGATCAGCACCAGGAAAGCGCTCGCTTGCTGTCTTTTCCCCTTTAATCACAGGAATCGCGAGGGTGTTTTCAACAAAATCGACATAAATATCGAGCATGCGCAGCGTCTCTTCTAGGGCCTCTTCTGCCGTCGCATGGGCTGTATGCCCCTCCTGCCACAGAAACTCTGCAGTGCGTAAGAATAGGCGCGTGCGCATCTCCCAACGCATCACATTTGCCCACTGGTTTGTGAGAAGCGGCAGGTCGCGGTAGGATTCAATCCACTTTGAAAACATCTCTCCGATGAGCATTTCAGATGTAGGGCGGATCACTAGGGGTTCTTCCAATGGGCTAGCGGGAATGAGCTTCCCCTCTTCCCCCTGCACTAGGCGGTGATGAGTCACAACGGCGCACTCTTTGGCAAATCCTTCCACATGCTCTGCTTCTCTCTCTAAGTAGCTGAGGGGAATGAGCAGAGGAAGGTAGATATTTTCATGCCCGGTTTCCTTGAATCGGGCGTCCAAAATCCTTTGGATATTCTCCCATAAGGCATACCCTCCAGGCCTAATCACCATGCAGCCACGAACGGGAGCATGCTCGGCTAGCTCTGCCTGCTTTATGACTTCCTGGTACCATTCAGGGTAGTTTTGTTCCCTAGTGGGCTGAATTGCAGTGCGCCCTTTCTTGGACATTGTGAATCCTTATGTTAGATAACGTTTCAAATTTTGTTTCAACTGGTGCCTCGCCTCTTCGATATCACTCTTAACCCAAGAATCTCCCAGTAGGGAAAATGTATTCTCCTTCATCGCCTGGTGGACAAGTGTATCGGGAAGTAAAACCTGATCCAAAAAATCGGACTTTGGCATCCCAATCGATATGCTCCCTTGATGGAGATACCCCTGCTTGAGCCGCCTTTGCGCCGCACCTGCAACTTTTCTCCCCTGAATCATGACATCATACTTTGTCGCCTTAGCCATACAGAAGTGAGCACAGTGCTCATCTCGCCCAGGTGTTTCAACGCTCAGTAGCTGGGAAATCCCAGACTCAGACAGGAAGTGCTCAACAGCGCGCTTCACCGCACTATTAATATAGAGGTAGTTCTCCATCGTATTCAGGGAGAAATGGGGAAAATTTGCGGGAACTAAAACAGAAAAGGCGAGATCAGTCACATGGAAAGTCACTCCTCCACCCGTCGGCCTTCGAGCCAGTTTAAGTCCCCACTTTTCAGCATTCTCAAGATCGAGAAATTCCTCGGGTTTCAAAAAATATCCATGAGTTGCAGACTCCCCTTCCCAATCGTAAAAATGAAGAATGGGTTTGCCGTCACTTGAAAGCTCTTCTAAAAGCTTGCGATCGATGGCCATATTCTCTTCAGCTGAGCGTCGTCCTGTATCTAAAACTTCCCAAATCAAATAAATATTTACCTCATTGAATGTTCTAAAAATCTAACAAATCAGGAGATAAAAAAATAGTCATCGATAGTTATTGGGACTGCTTAAGAAATTCCATCCTCACACATTTTGCACCTTTTTTGGCAAAATCAAAATTTTTGCAAATCTCCTATACGTGAGGTTATGTAGATTTTCAACTCTTTCGATTTTTCTCAAAAAACGCCGCAAAATCTGCTAAGAGCGACTTTCGAGAG
>JASBRR010000009.1 GCA_030149435.1 Simkaniaceae bacterium | reverse complement strand
TGGAAGCAGAGAAGCGCTTCAGAACAATAAAAGGGTACTTGCAAATCAACGAGGTGAAAAGTAGAATGAGGTCGCTTCAAAAGCAAGAAGCCAAGGCGATCTAAATGAGATGAGGAGCCACACGAGTTTCAACTAAGAATGGGGCATCCTGTTTTAATCTTCTTAACTCTTTTTCACTCATCTATCGGATATATCCTGTGTTTTGATGACGCCTCATTTCACATGCCACATTTTTTTAGTTAAGCAGTTTAGCTTTAGCTTTCTCGATAGCTTCTAATGCTTGATCAAGTGAAAAGTTCCAGCACTTTTCAGTTGGATGAGAATAAAAATGAATAGATAGTTCATCGGTCTCCTGAGAAATCTGAACCCAATACATGTTGTTGTAATAGATTTCTGCTACAGGACGTTCTTTATTTGGCAGACTTGCTACCATGATTTCAAAATTTCCAAGTCTCACACTGTTCCCTTATGGTTCTAAAAAACCTATCATTTCTCCCTCCATAGTAAACCTAGCTCCAAATTTATCGGGAACAACAAATTCTATTACTTTACCACAATCAGGATGTGGTCTCTCGTATATCACTCGTTCTGGATGATTGATGATTGACTCAAGTACTTCTTGTCCATGAGCATTGACTTGAGCAGGTGTTCCAACAGGTTTTGGAAATACTGTCCCTTCTCTATATCCATGTTTCGTTAAAGCTCGCCCAGCTTTAGTATATCCCCCACGATCTAAAGTCTTACCTGCTTTTAGAAATTTGTTTGTATCCGAAATGGTTTTTAGTACAGCGCCGCGTGGTAGGGTAATTTCAGAAGCCAAGGCATTAAGCTGACCAGTTTTTTTGAGCTGGCCCATTTCTTTGGCAGAGAGGCCGAGCTCTTCTCCTAGGAAAGCTGTCTTTTTACCTGTGTTGATGATTTCTCCAACTTTTGCAGCGCTACCAACTTCTGCGGCGGTTTCGAGGAGGAGGGTGCTTTCGGCGATTTTGAGCTGTCTTGCGACGGCAGCGAGTTCTTGGGCGCTTTTTGCACACCTGCCAGCGATTTTTGCTGCTGCTCCAGGGATGAGTATGTCAGCGCCGTGTTTACCAAGGGCATATCCTGTGAGTTCTCCACGGGTTTCTGAGGGGAGGGTATCCCATTGGGTTACGAGTTGGTGAATTTCTGGGGAGAGTGCTTCTGCAATCATACCCCATTTATCGTCTTTGACTAGACGAGCAAGGGTATCCATTGCATGGTACATTTGTTTGGTGGTTTGGATGGGGTGTTTTACAGCATCAGCAACAAAGAGCGCGAGCCCTTCTCCTGAGTCATAGACTCCTTTGGGGAGTCCTTTCACAAAGCCCTTGGTGAAGTTAAGAGGTGAAAAGGGTAATTTTTCTGGAGATGCCTCTACTTGAGAGGAAAACTCGTTAAAGTCGTCAATGGACTTGTCGTACTCTCCCATGCTGAAGTAGGAGGTGCCTCTGTTGAGGTAGGACATGGGGTTGGTTGGGTTGATATCAATAGCCTTGGTGAAGTTGCCCACGGCTTGGTTGTAGTATCCGTGGGAGTGAGCAGCTTCTCCTATGGATTGATAGGCGAGGACATTGAAGTTGGCGTTAGTGTTCGGGATGGTGGTGGTGCCGAATTTGTTGTCGATGTGGCTATGGCCGAAGGCTGAAGGGGAGCTTTGGCCTCGTTGAGGCAGTGTGATATTGTTTTGGGATGCCACCTGTTGCATTTCTTGAGCAAAGCTGGGGTTAGTTTTAAGCTGAGTGTTTAGGTGGTTGAAGGTATCATGAGCAAAGAGGGGGCCGATAGCTCGCCCTGTTTCTTCTAGGGAGAGGCCTTGACCAGGAATTGGAGCTTGGAAGAACTTCTCTTGGGCGAGGTTTTCTTTAAAGGTATTGATTTTGTCTTCCATGAGAGATTGGTAGTTGGGCATTTCGGGTGGGGTGTGCGAGTGAGCCGGAGGCTCTGTAGATCTTTTTTTGGATGTTGCTTTTGGGTCCGAGTCAGCAAGGGAAGCACCAGCTGCTCCTAGGGCACCCGCAGCAGCGGTTCCTGCGCTCCCTCCTACAGCTCCGCTGCCTGATGTTGTGGCAGCCCCTGCTGCGGCTCCTCCAGCAACACTTGCTGAGGAGGCAGCAACGACAGCAATTGTGACTGCTGTGACTGCAACAATGACAACTGCGCCGATGATAATGGCTTTTTTGTGTTTCTTGACGAACTTCTTAGTTTTTTTCCAGGCGTTGCTGACTTTTCCGCACTTGATGACCTTGAAGTTTGCATCACCATAGAGCGATGCTGGAAACATCTTGAGACCCCCAACGTGCTCGAAAAAGGGAAGGTATTTTAAAGGGTTATCATGATTAAGGTGATTGTCATATACAGGTTCATCGTAATCAAATTCAGGCTCAGGCTCTCCTGGAAGGGTGCCAGCTTGTGCAAGCATGAAGAGATAGTCGTTGATCTCATCAAGTTGGAACTGCGTGTGTCTTTTTTCTAACTCTCCTGATTCTAAGTCATCGAGAAACTGAAGGATCTCATCGTACGAGTCGGGACGAATCCATTCTTGAGGCTCTTCAGGAAAGTGGTATTGGTAGTCGTATGTATGAGGTTGGGCAAGGAGCGTCGTGGTAACAGCTAGGATGATGAGGTTTAGGAGGAGTTTGAGTTTCTTCATAGGTAGGTCCAGTCGTTCGATTGATGATCGATCAGTCTATGAACTTGGTCTCATGTTGTCAAGCTACATGGGGAAAAATTGACTCGAGAAATAAATCTCGAAATGGGGTTTCGAAACTGCTCAATGTCGGTAATAACCCACTGAAGGGCAAAAGATGAAAATAGAATATCAAATTCGTTCTGAAATTTAATTTTGTTGGCATCTATCTTTTCAAAGGAAAGGTTCATGTATGTCTCAGAAGTGTAATTAGATTTCGCAAACTGGATCATTTGAGGTGATAAATCAATCCCAAGGGTTTTACCATTAGGTCCATACGTAGAAATTCTCGCAGTGATTTTTCCGTCTCCACAACCAATATCCAGGATATTTTCATTTCCCTTAAAGTGAAGTTCATCCAAAATTCTTTTTGACGCTTCAAATTGGATGGAGGAATTTTTATGATAATTACCCGCATCCCACTTCTTTTTTAGAGACGTAGTTTTTAATGTTAATTGATTTTTCATTAGAAAATTCCATAAACATTTATTTTTAATAAGAATTTTATCTTAATAAGACATTTTATTACGAGCAGTAGTTCACTAAGAACTTGAGTTCGCAACATATCCCTCTGTATCCCGTTGATTATAAGACGCTTAATTGAAAGACAACACAATAAATAAATATTTTTTGAATTGTTTGCTAAAAGAGCAGACCGAAAGGGAATATCTGCCAATTAATTACCTGAAGTCAGGTTCTTTATCCCAGCTATCGTAATTACCAGAAGAGTCATATGGGGCTGCAGAAAATATCTAGGGCTTGGGAGATGAGGACTCTGAAACAATACGTAAAGCTTCTTGATAAGGCTCTTGATGCCGCGCAATGAAGCTATCGTTTTCGTGGTCGTAGCTTCGGTAGTAGATTTCACCGTTTATTAAAGATACATAGCATATATACCTATCTTCAACGTTGTCAGAATTTGCTTTTTCGAAAGAGAGTCCCATGCGAATCCCCCGTTCAGTGAAAGGATAGTGTTCTAAGTAGGGGCGAATCTGCTCGTTGGTATTAAGGCGCTTTAATAGTTCTTCAACACAGGTGATGTAGAGTGTTCTTGCTTCTTGAATTGAGTAGTTGTAGACCCCATCAAGATCTAGATGGATAAGATTGACATTATTGATATATCCTCCCCCAAAACCAGAACACACCAAGCCATATTGTTTATTCATGGCTCTGAGATATTCAGTTTGTATCTCTTTTGCATACTTGCAGTAAACAGGCTCTTTATCTCTACTACATCCCGAAACGATTGCAAAAAGAACAATGCAAAAGCACATTAGGCAAACGAGACTAAATTTATTCATATTTTTGCAATTGATACCTTTCATGAAAATCGCTAAGAAGCTTATCAGATCTATTGCGATACGTGTGATTATTTATACCGTGTTCCTGGAGAGCCCCCTCATGGCGCGATTTCAGATATTCTACATGGGGAGCGTTTTTGCCGCTACCACGATCTGTACCGATTATGCTTGGAAACCTGGCTATATAATCATTATTTGAGATATAGCAAGAAATACTTTGAGCGTATGACGCAGCGGGAATATGTGGAGTTCCAAAAAGATGGAGCTCAAATGTATTTCGTTGCCTCTCGCTTAGAAGCTGAACAGCCCTAAAAGCCTCAACAGCCCCTGCACTATGACCCAAAAACACTGATGATGGACTCTGGATTTGCTCCAGATATTGGGCCATAAAGGCAACTTTTGGGGTTCGAACACCCAATTTATCCGCAAAAACATCGACAAGATCGTCGAGTATATTTTGCCTAGGTTTACAAAAAACTGTAAATTGTTGCCCCCCTAGTTGAGATGACCATTTTTGTGCCTGACTTAGACCTTCACTTATAGTAGTGTTAATCCCATACGAATAGATGAATGTTGCCAATGGATTT
Organism: Simkaniaceae bacterium; assembly: GCA_030149435.1. Lineage (GTDB taxonomy): Bacteria > Chlamydiota > Chlamydiia > Chlamydiales > Simkaniaceae > JASBRR01. Next base: position 67,908 of record JASBRR010000009.1, on the reverse strand, counting down.
ATTTTTGATCCAACAGTTTCAACAGTCGGTATAGGAATATTACCTGGAGCCTTTTGTTTAAAAGCCACGTAAATGGCATGAGGTAAATGGCTGAGGAATTGACCAGGAGCAAGTGGCGTCTTGCCACCTGTAATAGTACGAGCATTATAGTAGAGTGCATTTTTAGTCATTTCCCATGATGCCGCTAATGAAGAAAGGCCGTAGAGGTCGATGTGGGTGAAGGGGTTGTTTTTGACGTATTGGTAGAGGTTGGGGCCTTCGCTATATCCTTTGGGGTCGGGTGAGAGAAAGCGCCCTGATTCGGGATCGTAGAAGCGTCTGCCGAAGGAGATGAGGGAAGCGGTGGTGCGTTTGGACTGGAAGCGCCAGGGAGTGGCTGGAGGGTGGGAGAGGGTCTCTTTCCCGAAGGCGGAGTAGCGATAGTGCTCTGTAGGACGGTCTGTAGGTCCAGCAAGGGCGATGATATTGCCAAAGAGGTCGTGGTAGGGTGTGTAGAGGTGGGAGTTTTTTTCGATGGCAATCAGGCGGTCTAAAGGATCGTAGCGGAAGCGGTTGATAGTTCCAGAGGTTTGGTTTCCATTCTGATCATAGGAGTAAGCATCCAGCTCATTGAGCTCATTCGAGGTAAATTCCTCTTGGTCTTTTTTTAGAAGGTTATGGTGGGCATCGCAAGTGTAATCATGAGAAAAAAGACCTCGCTCCGAGGTGAGTTGGTGCAAAGCATCGTAGGTGTAAGTGCTTTTCTCAACATGGTCAGGTAGGGTACGTTCATACGAGAGGACATTGCCAACAGGATCAAACTCAATAATCGACTCGGCGGAATAGGTGCTTTCTGTTAGTGTGCGGCGGGACAGGAGGTCAAGGGTGTGATGCGCTGCGCCACCAAGCCCTTTTTCTTGGGTTAGGTTATGGGAGCGGTCGTACTGATGATAGTTGTGGGTGTAGAGATGTTCGTCATTTGCCCCATAACGATTAATGGCGATGAGATGGAAAGGGTTGTAGGTATACTCAATAAAAGAGCGATCGGGAAGGGTAAAGGAGAGCGTGCGCCCAAAAGGATCGTAGGTTTTAGAGAGTGTTGACCCATCGGGAAGGGTTTCAGATAGGAGATTGCCAAAGTGGTCATAGCGGCGTGATATATGTGTTTTATGGATCTGATCAGTAGAACTGGTGATATTTCCCATAGAGTCGTACTGAAATGTGTAATGAAGAGTCTGATCGGAAGACCAAAGTTCCGCTTGTCGTCCTAAACCATCATATCTGTAGCGAAGTTCGACACCATCTGGCTTGGCTTTTTTAACTAGCCTTCCACAAGAATCGTAGTAGTAATGCGTTGTACGTTCTTTTCCTTCATAAAACGTTGTGAGTCGCCCCATAGAATCATATTCCCAAGACTTGGTTGTCGTAACATGGGGATCATAGCGATGACTCACCTGCTCTGTTTTTTCACCTTTGGCATTGTAGTGGAAGGTCTCGCTAAGCAAGAGCTCCCCTTCAGGGTTGAAGGTTTCACTCGTCGCGATTTCTCCATGAGAGGTGTAGGTTTCAACAGTTTTTGTAAGCAGTGGATCGATCGTGATCTTCTGAGTGACGCGCTGACCATAGGGGTTTTGGTAATGGTCATTGTACTGATGCTCTGTAACATGACCCAGCGGGTTGGTCGTTTTGATCAAGCGGTGAAAGGAGTCATACTCCATTTTTGTGATGCTCTCACCAACTTGAACCTCTTTGACTAAGTGGGTTTGATTGTTGAAGTCATCATACTGATAGTTTGTAAAGCAGTATAGGTTCCCCTCTCTATCTTCTTCAGTTTCTCGAACAACGCGATCGAGCAAGTCGTACTGTTTGGTAAAAATGCGCGACTCTTCAATGGTCTTTGAAAGCCTGCCCTGGGAGTCATATTCAAAGCGGCGCGTGCGACCTCCCTCGGTTTCAGAAGCTTTTCTTCCAGCGCCATCATGGGTGTAGCGTGTCACCTCTCCATCTGGGTGCGTTTCAGAAAGCAAATGGAAGGAGGAATACTCATATTTATATTGTGATAAGAGCTCCCCTTCTTTGCCGAAGATGCACTTAGAAAGTTCGCGGTCTAGAAAATCATAGGTAATATGGACCATTGTTCCATCGGGCTTCATCTCTTTTGCAACCTGCCCTCGCATCGTATAGATCAAGCGCTCTTCACTGGAGTCAGGATGAATGACCCGATAAGGATGGCCAGTGAGAGTTGACTCAGTCTTTGTTACGTGACCTAAAGGATCCGTTTCAGTCAGAGTGTGGCCTAGGGCATTATATGTGCGTTTAATTACTGGGGTCTCACTCCCAATAGCGGGAAGGTGAGCCTCTAGTGGACGTCCGAAGGGGTCGTAGAGATATCGAGTCATGTGACCTTGAGAATTGCTCTCAGAGATCTTTTGATGAAGGGCGTTGTACTTTGCGCTGCTCAATCGCTTTTCGTTTGCAGGTGTAATAAGCGATTCCGATTTGACTCGGTTTGAATGATCATACGTTCTTTGAGTTCGATATTGATGATTGGGATCTCGCTCTGCAACGACATTATTGTTCGCATCGTAGGCAGTTTTCTTGGGACGCCCTAAAGGATCTGTTTCTTCAATCAAGCGATCTTTCGCATCATAGGTGTATCGAGTTGTAAAGCAATGGACATCATCAGAGTCATGATGTGCAATTGCTTCCACAAGCCCCTTCTTATTGTAAGAGAGCTTTTTCTTACTCATAAGAATCAGCTTACGACTTTCTAATTCGGTGTAATAGTCAGCCACTTCCTCTGGAAAGCCAATAAATGGTCCTTTCAATCTTGGGATCACCTTTTTGACGCGGCGCTCCGTGACACCAGACAGGTTCTCTTTGTCTTCATATTTGCCGTCATCGATGGTTTCTTGAACTAGGATTGACCCCTGGTAGTCATAGTAGTGGCGAATTTTGATCACATCGCGATGGCAAATAAACTTAGCAGCAATGAGGTCGGTATTCGGAACATATAAGTAGCGGTGCACAAGACCATTGGGATGTTCTTCTCTCGCAAGAAGGTTATTAGGATAAAACTGTCGTTTAATTGTGTAGGTAGAGAGACCTTCTCCTGTATGGTTTCCCTTTAGCTGTTCTTGAGTGACATTCCCCTTTTCGTCGTAAATATAGGACCTTTCGAGGCAGGTGTTGCCCGAACCATCCAGGACACTTTTTCCCTGAAGCCAGTTCGGACAAGCGGAGTCTGAGGGATGCCATTGAAAACGCTCACTTGAAAACAAGGTGTGCTCCCCAGTAAATCGCTCAACCTGAGTCAGCAAAAAGTCTTTATTGTAGTGATAGCGTGTTAAGTTACTCAGCGCATCAAGGACATCTGTTGTGCCCCCTTCTTCTCGAAACTTGCCAGGGTCATAATAAAAGGTGTGGGTGGGTTGAAGTGCGATATCCTCTCCGATCGGCGCTTTAAGACTCTTCACTTTTTGATAATGATCACCCGTTGGTTTTTTGATTTTAACCATCCCACGAGGTAAATGGTTTTCTCCAAGCATGTAATAGTCGATTTCTAGCTTGCGTCCATCGGGGAAAGTGCGCCCTTTTAAAAAACACCCCTTCTCCTTCCAGTTCTCATATTGGTAGTTTTCATCGGGCTTTGTTGATGAGAAAAAGTCTGTGAAGAGCCAAAACCTTTTTCCATGGTTTTTGTGGTGGGGGTTAATTTTAAGAAGAATCTCTTGTCCATCACTTCCACAAACTTTCACATGATAGAGGTGCTTAGAGTTGGGTTGTTTGTAGGAAAGCGTCACGCGACTGTAAAGCTGCTTTTCATCAGGACTTGTCGCGCGTACCTCCACAAGGTATTGCCTTCCTTCAATCTCCTGAAAGTTGTAGCGGATCAGATTCCCATTCGGCAAATACTCCCACTCAAGAAATAGAGGGATCCGTTCCTCTTTCATTTTATACGAAGAGCCATGCTGCTTGATCCGATAACACCTTTTCGAGCCATCTGCCCCTTCCACTATAAACTGCTTGGGATCTTTAATATCGCGATAGACGACATTATTTCTTAAGTTAAGGCGCGCACCAATTTCACCTGTTGAGCAGTTGGTAAGAGCGGGAGCATCAAAAAGCTGAAACTTGGACGCTTGCTCCTTGGTGATGAGGTGACCAAAAGGGGCTGCATAAATGAGGCTGACGCCACACCGCTCCGGGATTTTTAAAAAGTGGTAAGTAGGCCCTGTTTGCAAGACACCACAAAGATGGTTGAAGCCATAGCTCCATCCTCCTCTCTTGTCTTGCCCATGCCGACTGAGATACATTCTTTCGAGTCGGATGGGCTGAAGTCCCCTCACCTCCATCATCGTGTCAGACACGAAATAGTCTCCCGTCAAAGCGCTAACAGCACCCGCAACAAGAGAGGAGGGCTCACCCCCAAATAGGGCAAGTTCATAGAGATCGTGGGATAAGGAAAAAACCTGGGTAGAGAGGAGAAAAAGCAGTGCTAGAGCCTTTTTCATCCTTAAAGGATTTCGGCTCTAGCACATTCTTTTCAAGAATTTTTTTAGTGAGCTTACTTTTTACTAAGCATTTGATGGATTTCATATTGTACTTTAGTTGCCCATAAGTTGATTTCAGTGCTGCTCGTAGGACTTCGAGTTGGAGTCGGGGCACTAGCTAGAAGAGAATTAATCTGAGCGATATCACTCTTAGAAAGCCCTGTCATGCTTTGAGGTAGCATTGTCAAAACAGTAGCTTCAAAGTGCATAGACCACTCTAAAAGCTTAGATTGAGTTTCAGAACCTGACTGGGTTGGGGGAAATTCATGCATGAGGTGTTCAATTTTACTTTGATCCTGAGGACTAAGATAAGGCGCGCTAATAGCAGCAAATGCCCCGGCAAGAGCTTTTTGCAATTGTGCCTCGTTTTTAATACCGTCCAGGCTCGATGGGAGTTTACTTAACGCTTGTTCAAGCTGCTCTTTTTCTTTCCCTGGTGGGAGTGAATTAACAAAGTCTTTTAGCTCTGATTCTAGCTTCTTCACGTTTGCTTCAAACTGCTCATGACTATGAGCTTCTTTTCCATAGAAAAACTGTAGCATCTCTTTCAAGATAGGGGGTAATGGTTTTGCTGGCTCTCCTTGTTGAGAGCTTCCTCCAACTGGGGGTACTGACATAGGACATCTCCTTGATAGGGCTTTATTATTAGCTTCTAAGCTTTTTACTGGGAGTTGTCAAGGAAGAGAACGCCTTGCTTTTGGGCGAGACCGCGGAGAAAGATGTAGAAGGCGCCACCGACTGATTCTCGAGCTTGCTTTTGCTTGAGGTAACGGGCTAGTGCTTCTTGGTAAATCTTAGCTTGGAGAAAGTAATCGTGTTCCTCCATGGCTGCATTGAGAAATTCTGGAGTGTAGTCCTCGAGTAGGTTCGTTTTCCAGTCAACAATGTAGTAATGGTCCTTGTGACGGAAGATCAGGTCTGCAAATCCTTTGATGTAGTTTGGAGAAGCAGAGTAGAGAAACTCCACTTCGGTATGTAGATCTGTTTGGGGAATATCTTTTAAAGCAAAACCAGCAAGCGGGGTATGAAACACGCTATCTACCATGTCAATGACTCTTTGGGTCCAAGGTTCGAGGTTGGTGGGTTGTAAAGCCGACTTGACATGAGCGCGAACTGCTGAAGAGGAGTAGGGGTGTGTCAATCCCTCACGAATAAGAGACTCCATGAGGTTGTGAAGCAGGATCCCAGTTTCAGCACCTTTAGGGAGTGTGTCTTCTGAGACGACCGGAGTTGTATGTTTTGAAGGGGATGCAAGGGAACTAAATGAGTAAAGTGCACGCGTGGGGAAAGAAAGGCTTAGCTCTTCTGGCTCGGGGATTGAAGGAACCATGGGCGGTGACGGGGGCTCAAGCTGCTCTTCTTGTAATTCTGTAGAAGTTGCACCGACTTTTTCGAGCACCTCTGGAATAGGAGGCAGCTTATCGAAGAAAAGTTCAAGGGGCGATGCTGAACCATAAGGCAGGGGCGCATTCGAAAGGTCAACGAGCAAGGGGACGTAGAGGCGCTTTTTCGCCCGAGTCATAGCGACATAGAGCTGACGCAATTTTTCCCCATCTAAATTCTCAATAGCGCGGCGTGTTTTGTCATCACCTGGATCAAAGGGAAGCCACTGGTCGCGATGGTGAAGAAGCTCTGCTCTTGCTGTGTGTCTTTTCATCAAACCTAGAGCAAAGACGATGGGAAACTCGAGTCCTTTGCTCATATGAATGGTCATCAGAGTCACCACGTTGGAGTCAGTGAGTGCACGCCTTTTAAGAAAGGGGTGTTCTTCATCTTTGCTTTTCAGCGATTGCAGATAATCTAATAAATCTCCAAGAGTTGGCTTTTTGACTCCAACAAACTCCAGAAGAAGCTCAGAAAACCGTTGAAAATCACTTAGAGCTTCAATCGAACCCTGCCTCATGATTAACGACTCAAGCGCTTGATCCCCCTGCCAGTAGGTGTGGAGCAGAGCTGAGAGCATCCGCTCAAACCCGTAAGCTTCGAATAGATAGGCGAAATGGGCAAAAGCCGCTTTTGCTTCTGTGATGACATCTGCTTTCTTGAGGTCGTGATGATTATATGGAAGGAGGGGGTGTGCGAGAAAGCGTAAAACTGTCCCTGAATGGGTGGGACTCTTGACAGCTTCAATTAAGTCATAGAAAAAGTCATACAGAGTCGTGTCTGTAAGAAGACCGAGCCCTTTTGAAAATGCTGGGATATTTTGGGATGCAAGATAGGACTGAAGGCGCGCTCCTTGGTAGCGATCTTTTACGAGAATTGCGATCTCTTTGTAATCGACATCTCCTTCGACAAGGCGTCCAATTTCCGTAGCAATATATGGGAAAAAAACAGAAGTTTCCATTTCAGGAGATGGCCAAGTTTTTTCACGTGTTTTCTCCTTTTTATAAATGAAGAAGTGGAGTGGGCTTTTTCCATCTTTAAATTGAGTGTTCTCTTTTGAAACGGGTGTTTCAACCGGCGGACAGTTGAGTGTTGTATCGGTGTAAGAGAGCCAATTGGGATTGAGTGAAAATAGCGCATTTAAGTGCTGAATAAGCTGGGGCTCCGATCGGTAATTTGTATTGAGATGCGCTTTATTTGGAATCAGCTCTGTTGCCCCTAAATAGGCGTGAATATCGGCGTTTCTAAATGAGTAAATCGACTGCTTTGGATCTCCAACGAGGTATAGCGTTGCAATGGGATCGTCGATAAAGAGCGTTTTAAAAATGTCCCACTGCAAGGGATCGGTATCTTGAAACTCATCGATGATTGCCGCTTGATAGCGCTTTTGGACTCTCTCTTTAAATTCTGGAAGCTGTAGACACCGATGCATCGACTTAAGGATATCGTCAGGAGAGAGCTGCTGCTCCAAGTTTAAGAGCGTTTTGACTTGATCCCGTGCATCGTATGCAATTCTACAGAGCGTATGGAGTGGGTTTTTTGCCATCTCGATAATGGGAAGCAAGTGTTTACGCAGCTCAAAAAAAGGGGCAACTTGAGGCGGCAAAGGCTCTTTTTTTCTCTTGTTCCGATTCTCTTCATGGAGAAAGTCGAGCACATGATTTTTATGATAAAGAAATGCATCGAAATGCTTTTCCGTCATCGGCTCTGTTAGATGCTCAATTTGCTCGAGAAAGATAGAGGGGCGTAATCCATTAAAGTAGGGAGCAATTGCGTGATAATCTTCTAATGTAATTTTTGGGCATATTTTTTGCGCCTCTTTAAACGCATTAAAAGACTCTTGAAATGTGGGGTATGAGGGGATTTGGCTATCTTTTTCAATCAGTGTGAGAATCTTGCCGATCAGCTTTTTAGGATCGTTTTTTAGGACAGAAGCGAGCTGCGCGGTGCTATAGGAAGTAGGGCTGAGTGAAGTATGAAAAAAGTCGGTAATTCCCCTTCTGAGTAAGTCTCGGTAAGTCACAGCATCTTCACTCGGCAAGTCAAAGCCCAGTTTTGCTTCAAAAGCAAACTCGCTTAGCATCCGATGACAAAAGCCATGAATCGTAAAGATCTGCGCCCCATCGATAAGGGTTAATGCCTCTTCTAGCTGCAGGCGTGCACGTCCTGGATCTTGGAGGTTTTTCATGTAAGGAAGGCTAGAATCATTCAACGCATTGCTGATGGCCAAGCGAAGGCGGGACTTGAGTTCGCGCGTTGCAGCTCTTGTAAAAGTCACAATGAGAATTTCACTTAGAGGAATGTTTTCCAAAAGTAGCCGCACTGCCAAATGTTCAATCGCAAACGTTTTTCCTGTTCCAGCAGAAGCCTCAAGCACGGTATGCCCTTTTAAAGGGGTTGAAGGATCTAATGCATCGAATGACTTCACAGACTCGCCTCCAATTCACTAAACGTGCCTTTAGCAAGAGAAGACCACGTTTTAAACACCACTTCGGGTTTATAGGAAGAAAACGCAGAGTTTAAATAGGGATCATTCCCCTGTTTAAGCTTCATGTTGAGTGCTTTTTCAAACTCCTTAGGCGTCTTTTTCATGAAGATAGGAAGCATGCTAGGCAGTAGAGGAGAAGGTGTACCTTGTGCTATCGAGTAATAATCTAAAAAGTGCTTAAGCGATTGCTGCGGGTCTTCTAGGCGAATTGTTTTACCACTTTCAGTAATAATCAGCTCTTTTTTTACCTCTAAATCCTCTAAACAAGAAAAAACCAGAAACTCAGGCCATACTTGAACCAGATCTTTTTCTTTACCCATAAAGAGAAGACCATCAGGCGTGACATGGTTGATGACTCCTTCAACCTGATAACCAAAAAACTCACGTGAAACGGTGATGGATTCACCCTCTTCTAGAGTTTCAAGAGGTTTTTCCTGGCGCAGCGCTTCTATTGCAACCTCTTTAAACCTTCCAGAAGGGAGTTTTCCATGTCGATTTGCTTCTTGAATCGACTGATCAAAACTTAAGTGATGACCACTTTTCTGTATGATTGCTTTATTCAGCGGTGAAAGGGAAAATTCTGCCTCCCCTTCTTCATAGCGCAGATAAATACCGAGAACTTGCTGAAAATAGAAGCGCAAGGGGTGTTTTACGAAAGAGGTAAGCTTTCTTATTGAGAGGGGCGCGCTATCGGGAGTTGCTGCACCAAGTGTTGAAAGAGCGTAGAACTCAGGAACAAAGGGAGAAACCTCTTTTTGATTGTAAAAGCTAAGAGCCGTTTGGTGGTGGCGCATAGAAAAAGTGACCCCTTTTGAGGTATGGTGAAAAGGGAAAGGGGGATGCACTCTTTTAAGCTTCTTTTCATCGATTCCGTAGTGCTTTTCAAGGTATGTGATCAGCTCTTGAATGAGTGCAGAGGGTTTATCCTGATGTCCATCCTTTTCATTCATCTCCAAGTAGCTAATATGGAGTTGCTCTTTTGTTGTAACTAAAAGATCGAGAAATAAAGAGCGATCCTCATCAAATGTAGTCGGGCAAAAGTCCCCGTCAAAATGGGAGAGAGAGCTTCTCATTTCCACGCGGGGAAAAGCCTCCTCTTGCATTCCCAGTAGATAAACCACTTTTGCGGGAAACACATTCCCGAGTTTTAGTGAGCTAAATGTGAGACATTCTAAACTCTTAGACTGTCGGTATCCACTGCGATCTCGAAAAGAGCTCTCAAGAAAGCGCTTCACACTTGCAAAGGGGAAACGGGAAGAGACACGGGATCCTAGTGAAGCCAATAGCGATAGCTTTTCGTGTAAAAAGTAGAGGTGGTTGAGCTCCTCTTCGGGAACTTTAATATGGGTCTCCAAAAGGCTTCTGAGAAAAGTGGCCCACTCTTTCAAAGTTTTCGGGATACTTAGTTCATCTAACACTTTCTTGAGCTGAGAGATGAGCTCTATGCATCTTCCAGCCATTTCAGCTTGGGTAAATTCTAAATAGGGAAGATTCCAAATACTGGGCTTTTCTCCAATAAATGCTAATCGGAAAAGAAGGCGATGAAACGCGTGCTTCCAAGTCCCACAGCTCTCTTTTTCGAGCATTGGACGTCCAATTAGCTGATCGCGATGGTGGATATCTAGTCCCCACTTAACCTCAAGCTTCTCCATGAATCCCAAAAAGAGTTCGACCTCTTTCTCTTTCAGTCCTAGCCCACTATATATATAGGGGTGAGAGAGCACACGGGACACACTTTTTAGGTCGAACCGGCTTTCTGATAGATTGATCAGCTGAGTATAGAGTTGGAGCAAACGACTTTCATGAAGGCGTGGCAACCCTTGAACCTGAAAGTCAAACGGTGAGTCATCTGAGCCAAAAACAAGCTCAATATATGGGGAATAAGCAGCAATATCGGGAGCATAGATTTGCACTTCTGAAGGGAGGTAAGAAAGGTAGATAAGATTCTCATAAAGGATCTCCACCTCTCGCAGCTTTGAGGAGGCGCCGCGTAAAACCAAAGAACCATCTGGATTGAGTGTTGTTTTCCCAGGGCAGATGTCGTCTAGAATATCCTTTTGGACCTGTCCCAACAGCGAAGCTGGGGGGCTTTGATACTCCTCATTAGTCAAGAGATCAGAGTCTTCAAAGAAACGGGCGGTCTTTCGGGATAACTTACCGAAGTTCACTAGTAGTGCATTATGCTCTTCAAGCAAACTCCGATCTTCCTCACCCTGACCAAATAAAAAGACTTCACGGTGGGAAGGTGCATCTGTCCAAAACTCACGACACGGGGAGAGTTGATAGAAAAATAGAGCCAGGTGAGGGGCCGCTTTTTGAAAAAACTGATGGTAGAGCTCTGGGTAAAAGGGAAGGGCAAATAAATGAACTTCAACGGGGGTCTTCAAGGGCTTAAATGCCCCTTCTAAGAGTTGATAAGGAAAGTTCCAATCAGAGAAAATTTTGTGCCAAAAACTCTGCTGCCACCCCCCCTTGTCCCTCCAGTTTTTGAGGGCCTTACCGCCATACTTTCCATAGCGCAAAAACTCCTTTGCCAAAGCATGACCGAGACTTTGCAAATGGATGGGATCATATCCATCAAATTCAGCAGACCCACTGTTCTCACTGATAAGAGACTCTAAATAGAGCGACAGAATGTCGAGAGGAGGAAAGTTTAGGTTTTTTCCAGAAAGCATCTTAAATAGAGAGTGAATGCCTCCTCCAAGCTCACTAAACTGAATGCCCGAAATGATATCGATATCACTTGTGAGTAACTTCGTGATCAACTGGTTTTTCATACTCGTGTTCGGAATAAATACACGTTGATCAGCAAAAGGGCGTGGATTGCTAATCAATGTCTCACGGAGACGATCGACAAGAACTTCCATGCAATTACTGGTAAAAACCGTTGGAACATTTTCCATAGGATTAATAGGGCTTTTCTTTTCTTAATGGGAAGAGTATAAGAAGCAAAAGGGTCTGCTGTCAAAAATCGCTTCCTACAGATTTTGTAGCATTTTTTGAAAAAAATTGGAAGTTTGAAGAACCTGCATATGCCTAAGTATAGGGAAGTTGAATTTTTTTGATTTTGCCTAAAAATGAGCAAAAGATGTGGGAATGGAATTTCTTAAGCAGACCCATAAAGTAGTTGGCCATAGAAATGTTCTTTTCTCCAAAGAAAAAAAAGACACAAAACTCACTCATCGAAAGAAGTTATGCTTTCCTCAATAAGCTAGGATTCTTTAAGCAAACAACTTTCCGCGAGCGACACGCCATTCACTTCCTCAATATCTCCCAGTTTTTAGGTGTCGTTAATGACAACTTTTTCAAGTATTTGATCGTTTTTCTGTTTATTCACTTGCGCGGCATTGCAGAGTCCCCAGTCATTTTAACTTGGGTTGGGATTGTCTATGTTCTCCCCTTTCTCCTTTTTTCTTCTGCTGCAGGTATTTTAGCAGATCGATTCAGCAAACAAGAAATGATTATTTTTCTGAAGTTCACAGAGATCATTATCATGGTTCTTGGAATTGTCGCCTTCCTCTTCCAAAGCGACTGGGCAAGTTACACGCTACTCTTTCTTCTATCTCTCCAAAGCGCAGCTTTTGGACCTCCAAAATACAGTGTGATTCCCGAACTAGTCTCTCCAACAGAGATACCAAAAGCAAATGGTTTGGTTACCTCCTTTACATACTTGGGAATCATTTTTGGCACCTTCCTCGCTTCATTCTTAACGCAAATTACAGATAAAAACTTCCCCCTTGCAGCAGGGGTAGGAGTTGTGATTGCCTTGTTTGGCTTTATTTCCTCTCTACTCATCCCGAAAACAACTCCAAAGGGATCCAAAAAGCGCGTTAACCCTCTCTTTGTTGTCGAAATCACCCACAGCCTCTCACAAGCAAAAAAAGTCCCCTACCTGATTGTTGCGATTCTCGGTTCTGCCTCCTTTTTATTTATAGGGGCTTATTTTCAGCTCAATATTATCCCTTATGCTGTGCAAACACTAAACCTCACTGAGGTTGCTGGAGGCTATCTATTTCTCATCACTGCTGTTGGGATTGCATGCGGGGCCTTCCTTGGAGGGAGACTTAGCAAAATACGCCCCGAATTAGGGTTGGCATGCTTAGGGGGAGTTGCCATGGCGGGGACTCTCTTTGTTCTTGGCTTTTTCCCAGGCTCTTGGATTTACACATTCACCAGCCTTTTTGCTCTAGGAGTTTTTGGAGGGCTCTACATTGTGCCGTTTGACTCTTTTATCCAAAGATTCAGCCCTGAAATCATACGAGGTCAAACTGTTGCTGCAACGAACTTTCTGAGCTTTTGCGGCGTACTGATTGCACCACTGCTCCTTTTCCTTTTTAGTCAGATCCTAAACTTGAAAGCTTCATATGGATTTATCATCACAGCAGTCATCATCTTGACAATGGTCTTGTTAATCTCATCAAAACTGTGGAGCTACTTGCTAAGCTATACCATTCGCCTCATCCTAAAGCCCTTTATAAAACTGGATTTAGAAAACAAATGGAGTGATAGCCCAGAGAAATTCGTGATTATTCTGCACAAATATACACTGTTTCACTTACTTCTTCTGTCTGCAGCAATACCTACTCTTAAGATCTACTTTCCAAAGGGAGAAGCCCACATATTCAAGCTATTTATCCCTTCAAAAACCTATCCGCTGCACCCAGAAGTGGCCCCAGAATTCCTAATGGCGAAGATTGAACAAGATTACATGAAAGGGAAAACGCCGTGCATCTGCCTCCCCTCTCCAAAACGTGTCAATGAGAACGAAACAAATCGATGGCTTAGCAAACTGAAAAACTTTACTCTGGTTTACTCTAAAACAAACGGGAACAAGACACGATCACTCAACTTCTCAACAAAACCGTTTTAGTCACTAGAAACCGTAAATAAACTCGACTTCGTACTGCTTGTAGTTAAAAGCTGGTCCAATATTCTGATCAAATCTGCAAGACTGTCTCCAGCTTTGATAAACAGTGATATTGCTGGTAAGAAGGTAGAGAAACTCTACAGAAATCCCCTGGAAGTTCGTGTTTCCTACAGGCTGTGATGAATTACGGTGAGGAGTTCCCTTCCCATTTTTCTTAGTACTGTAAAAACCAACTCCTGCAGCATTCCCGCGGCCGATGCCAGAAACATCAAAACTTGGAACAGACTGCGCCTGAACCCACTGATAGTTGACATCGAGAGACCAATCGAGCTTTTTTCTCAGCTCTCCAAGAGAAAAACCGGCATAGGCAGCAAAGTTAGCACGGCGGTCACGAGTCACATCTAGTTTTTTTGCTGCAGTATTCATTACACCACCAGCGTAAAATGTCATCATTCGACCAAACCAGTCAGGTGCCATCTTATACCCTAGAATCGCTTGGACATTTCGGAAGCGATACTGTCTATCATGAATGGCACGCTCTTGTTCACTTGACGATGCTTTAGGACTTAGGCTGCCACCCAAGCTTTTTGTATCCCAGTCAATAAATGAAAGCTTGCTATAGAACCCACTATGGGCAATGTTCAGTAAAGCGATCTCAGCAACATATGCATATTGATCGATGTTTTCATTGACTACGAATGGACCTGCGTGGAAGTAAAATGACCCAAGAGTCTCCCAAGCTTGGTCATACTTGAATAGGATTCCGTCCATAAAAGAGCCAAACTGCACTTTCGAATCAAAGACATATCCCAAAAACCAGCGTCCAATCCAGCCATCAATCGTATAGGTATTAGCATTGACGATGCGACCACCGAGGTAGGCACGCTCTACAGATAGGCGATTATATGTTCCTGTTTCTGTTCCTGTATTATTGTCGAATTCAAGCTTAACAGCTGCCCAAGTACGGTCTGTTCTGTAATCAAGCATAAGATTGACTTCAACGTCCCAGGCTCTTAGAGGAGTATTGGCAACTGCTCCCCCACTTCCTCGCTGCTTGATCCCATTAACTTTTTCATTAGTAGACTGAAGTTCTCCACGCACTTCACCTGAGATGGATAGGTTCCCGCCCCGTTCTTTGACCGTAACTTGTCTTTTTGTATTGATCCAATCGCGCAGAGCTTCGATATCGCGCTGCTCAAGTCCTCCTGTAGCCTCGGTACCTTGAGCGCTAAGAGAAAGTGTTTGAAAGCTGAAAACCGCAGCAAGAACAAAAAGAAAGAAACGAAAAACCATTATACTATCTCCAAAAGTGAAAAAGTATATCTGATTTTTCAGTAGTAATCAAGTGGAAAAAATTCTCCATCCTGCGATATAAGATTCCTTTAATCAAAGGGAATCCAATCACGAGATGGAAGAAGTTGAAGTTGATAAGCTATTTGCCAAAGAGTTTGGTACGACCGACGAGGAGCGAGCATTCTTATCGGATATCATGCAATCTGCCCGAGAGGGACACCTCTGCATTGAGCCCACACACCAAATCAACGCAAAATTCATAGAAAACTTAGATGATGAAACGGAGTGGTTTGAACGACTCATTGGGAAATGGAAAAATCGCTACTACCTCCAAAGGAATTGGGTCTTAGAAACCCGTGTGGTCCGGGAGTTCAAGCGCCTCATCAAACAACTTGTAAAGCCGCTTGACCTTACGGAAACCCATGGGCTCAACCCCATGCAAAAAGAGGCATGCAAAAAAGGTCTGACTCAAGGGCTATTGTGCCTGACTGGAGGGCCCGGAACTGGAAAAACCTACACTATTGCTCGGATCGTTCAAGAATATACAAAGCAAGTAGAAGGACCTGTTATTCTAGCCGCACCAACGGGAAAGGCTGCCCTCCATCTGAAGAGTAAAGTTCCCGATCAACAGGTGCAAGTGAGTACCCTCCATTCACTTTTAAAAATCCGTTCAGCAGAAGAGGTCATTTGGAATAAGCAAAAACTTCCTCAATGCCTACTTATCATCGATGAATGCTCCATGATTGACATCGCTCTATGGGCAGCTCTCCTCTCTGCAGTGCAGGAGGGAACACGCCTCATTTTGGTCGGAGATCAAGACCAACTTCCGCCTGTCGAGTCTGGAACAGTTTTTGGGGAGCTCTGTCACCATTTAGAAGGAACTGAACACTATGCCCACCTAGACACCTGCATGAGAACAGAGCAGCAAGAGATACTCAATTGGTCTTCAGCAATTAGGAAAGGCCAGCTCGCGGACTACCCTCTTTCCCAAACTCTAGAAGTTGAAAAATGGGCACAAATGTTCCCAAAACCAACTCGAGACCCCATCGATTTAGAGGCTATTTTCAAATCATTAAACGCATTTCGCATTCTATCCTGTGTAAGAGAGGGACCCTGGGGCGTAAACACACTAAATGAAAAAATCAATCACGAACTACGTAAAAGCTTTAGAGGGGGATGCACATGGCCCATCCCCATTATGATCACGAAAACAGACTACGAACTTGAGGTTTTTAATGGAGATGTCGCCTTACTTCTCAAAAAGTCTGGGGCTCCATTTGTTGAAAAAGGGGATGAAGTTGTCATAGAAGGTCAGGACGGTCTCCGAAAGTTACCTGCGCTCCTCATCACAAACTTTGAGTTTGCCTATACACTCTCTGTTCACAAAAGTCAGGGGAGTGAGTATGATCATGTTGCCTTACTCGTACCAGAGGGATCACAATCATTTGGCAGACAAATTCTCTATACTGGAAGCACACGAGCACGCAGCACCCTAAAAGTCATTGCTGAGCAATCAGTGATCGAGGCTTGCATCTTAAAAACCGGTGAAAAGCTTTCTGGAATTCGAGAGAGGCTAGATCTTTGAAATTTGTCCTCTTCTCCCTTCTCTTTGTCCAATGTATCGCCGCATCAATCGATATCAAAATTGAAAAAATCCTGAGATCAGTTGACCCTACTGCTCACGTTGGCATCAAAGTCATATCCCTTAAGAGTGGTAAAACCCTCTATTCCAAAAACGAGAACCTCCGCTTTAATCCTGCAAGCTTGGTGAAACTCTTCACTGTCGCGACAGCTATGGAGACACTCGGGCCCAACTATAAGTTTCAAACGAAGGTTTATGGAAAGATTACTGAAAGCGCGCTTCAGGACTTTCAACTCGTGGCATCAGGAGACCCCTCCTTTTCTCGCAGCTCTCTTAAAGGCTTGGTTTTACAATTAAAAGAACAGGGAGTGAAAAAGATCACGGGAAATCTCTATCTCGACACAAAGGTTTTCGATACAGTTGAAAAAGCACCAGGTTGGCCATGGGAAGAAAACCTCACCCCCTGTTTTCCCACAATGAGCGCATTAGTTATTGATCGGAATTGCGTCGAGATGCATGTGCAGCCAGGAGAAAGCATTGAAATGCCAGCGACACTCTCCACAAACCCTGCTTGTGCTGAGTTGAAAGTGAGTCACTCAATTCAAACTTCGAAAAGGGGAAGAGCTATCGAAATTCAAGGCGTCCAAGATGGAAGCTTTGAGCTGCGAGGAGCTATCCCTCTTACAAGCTCGGGAAAACAACTGATTGTCCCAGTGAGGACACCCCTTATCTATGCAAAGGGATGCCTAAAGTGGGCACTTGATAAGCACCAAATCGAATGCGATGGCGACATTATAGAAGGAGCACCTCCGCATCAAGGGGAAGAGCTTGCAAGCTACGATTCTCCACCCCTTTCAGAACTGATAAAAACTCTAAACATACAGTCTGATAATCTTTATGCAGACTGCGTCTTTAAGAAAGTAGGGTGTGCTCAATATGGCATTCCAGGATCTTGGCAGAATGGGAAGCAAGCAGTTGTTCAGTTTTTAGGAAGGACAGTGGGAATAGATACCAAACAACTTGTCATCGTCGATGGGAGCGGCCTTTCTCGCCACAACCTAATTTCCCCAAGCCAAATGACCACATTTCTATCTTGGATTCATCACAAGTCTCCCTTTACAAACGCCTTTAAAGACTCATTAGAAACGGGAGGGATGGGCCCTTTTCTTAAAGGACGTATGAAACACCCAGCCCTAAGAAGAAACATCCGTGCAAAAACAGGGACGATGATGGGAGTTTCTGGAATATGTGGCTTTCTGAAAAATGAGAGTGACGAGGAGCTAGTATTCACCATTATGGTAAATCACTTTGTGGAAGAAGGAAAGGTGATTAAGAAGAAGATTGAAGATCGCATTTGTGAAGTCCTTGCGACAACACCCATAGATTAAGCTTAAATTCTTTGAAGGAGCTTCTGCTTCCCTAGATGACCGCAATAGTGAACTACTTTCACTCCATCAGGCTCCGGCAGGAAGCACGGTGTATTGTAGTCGCTTGGAAGCTCTTTTACTTTCCATTTTTCCTCAGAAATCGTTCGGATCAAAGCGTTCTCATCGCCAAGAAACTCATGATTTCTGCTGTAGACATTCTCGGCCCACTTTTGAATCAAGGGACAAGTATGTGAATAGGCTAGAAAACCAGCATTGTAGACCCTTTCATCCGAACGATGTAGGCCAGTAATATGGCAACTTCTCTCGTAGGTACTTGTCGTAGGAACGATGGCAAACTCATGCCCCTGGTTGAGTACGGAAAAGGGTTCGGCTAAATCCCCTCTAACTTCACAATCCAAGTCAATCCATAAGCTATGCTTAAAGGGTGTTTGCAACAAGGCAAAAGGTTTTGCAAACCAAGCTTTACGACCAGGCCAGAAGTTTCCAGGATAGATACGCTCCCAAAACTTTGTCGTTATTGGAGAAATCTCCTCTTTGGCCGTAATCATATCGTTTGGAACATCAGGCGTGACAACGACTCCATGCTTCTCACACCACATTTTAGCGCTCTTTGACATCCCAAAATCAATAAAGGCAATAGGGAACTGATTGTGCTTTGTGTAGTTTTTCCACCAATGCACAAGAAGCCATTCTTGGTTTTGATCACATCCAGTGAGAACTCCTCTATCTGTGATACTTTTTTTCCACTTCGTGCATTTATCGAAAGACATGAAAGCTGTTATCCCATATGAACAAAATAATAGCGAGGAGATTCAGCTCATGTATAAAAACCTAATCAAGCAAGCCGAAGAAGCTGGTAAGAAGAGCGTCTACGTTGCAGCCCTAATTGAGAAAGAAAGTGGGTCGATTTTTTTGTTACATGAAGCCCAAAGCAGCTCTCCCGCTTACGAACTCCCAAAGACACAAGTACAAGAAGAGGAAACGATCCCCCAAGCGATTCAACGCGGCGTCATGGAAAAAACGGGAATGGAAATCGATGTGGTCGAAGACTATTTAGGAGAAAAAGACATCGGGAGCGATCGTCATTACTACTTTGTTGTTAAGGTAAAGGACCCAGAAATAGCGGGAAAAATCACTCCAATAGATTTTGCATGGACTGCCGTGGAGGAATCATTCGGATACCCAATCCATGAAAATCTAAGAGAAATCCTCGATGTTTACTCTAAAAAACGAAGCGCTATTTAAGCTGTTTTCTGCTCGAGAATCGTCAGCCTAGACTTGGTACGCGCAGCTTTGTTCTTCTTGTAGATACCAGTTTTAACCCCTTTATCCATCAAGCTATAAACTGTATTTAAAGAAGTTTCAATTTGCTTTTTGTCTTTTTCAGTGAGCGCCTTTTCAAAAGCGCGAATAGCGGTTCTTACTCGAGACTTAAACGAACGATTTCTCGTGTGGCGTTCTTGATCTTGTTTGACACGCTTAAGTGCTGTCGGAACCTTTTTCTTAGTTGGTTTATCAGAGCTATTTTCTGCCATAAAACTTTCCGGTGCTATACTTCAAATGGGTGCTCAAGAATACTTACTCAAGCAAATAAATCAATATTGGAAAAAATATAGCAAGAAGAGGATAATTCGTCAAACTATGGGCTGTGTTGAAATATTAAATCGCTCGAGATTTAGTGAAATTTTAACGAGATCGTTGAAGATCAATGGTTTGATTTTGAAGCATTGCCCAAACAATGGTCAGGTGAAAGGTTCACATGTCAAAAAATGTCTTCTCATTTTTGTTTTTGATCTCAGGCATTATCTCCCTTTGGATTGGGGGGAAATTCGTTTATCACCTCTATGAATATTTTAATTTAACACAGACTGAAGTCGCTCAAGTTAGAAATTGGTCTGTAGAAGAGATAAAATCGGGAAAATTTGCCCTGATTGCTGACTATTCTTTCGAGAAGAAGGGGACAACCTATACGAAGCACTTTCAATTCAAAAACCCCATTTACACCAACCCCTATATTGCCGAGGATCACATAGCCAAGTGGAAAAAAGAGCGCTGGCAGGTGTGGTACAACCCAAAGAATCCAAGCGAATCTTCTCTTCAAAAAATATTTCCATTCAAAGAGGGGATTCACCTGCTTCTCTGTATCGGAGTCCTTCTTTATTTTTCCTGGCTGCGCTTTTATATTCGAAGAGTCAACCCCTAAAACTCTCTTTCGATGCTTTCTTTAAAAAATAGAGAAGCACATAACGGCAAAAAGAAGAAAGCTCTTCAACAAGTGAAAATTTAGGTTTACGGGGTTTAATGACCCTTTTTCTTTTTGGAAGCAACTGGATATCGACTCGGTATGCTTCTCCTTTAAAGTACCTGCGATTAAACACGATCTTTTCCGTTTGATCATAGACCTCCCCTCTTCCTAGATGATCAATGTTCGTGAAGTAAGACCTTTGCCCTCTTAGAAAAATTTCTGAAGGCGACAGGTGGTCGCGATTAAAATTCTTTTCGTGAAGCACCCAAACAACTTGAAAACCTTGGCTAGCGTACTCTTCACTCCGGGAAAGAACCTCTCTAAGCGAAATTGGAGAGCACTGAACTTCAAAAACAACTCTCCTAGGAAGCCATACCACATCTGCGACTCTGCTAATCGCTGGAAAAGCTCTTTCTTGCTGCGCTTCTCCAATCGGCAGCGCCGCGACTAATGCCCTCTGGACAGCTACATGCTCTTGGCTTTTTCCTTTATGCCGAAAACAAGCGGGCTTTCCTGGGTCAAAAGTCGATTTAAGTTCCATGAGGTGATAATCTTTCTTTCCAAAATGATCTCGCTTAAGTATAATAGTATAATACGCCAATAAATTCTTAGGAGAACATGTCTCAATCGGGGTTTAGTCAGTCTTTCGATTCTCAACACCAACAGAAAATTGAAGAGCTTGTATCTGTAGCCAAAGAGCAAGGCTACATCACTTATGAAGAGATCAATGAGATTCTCCCGATGACATTCGACTCTGCTGAACAGATTGACCAGGTGTTGATCTTCCTCAGCGGAATGGACATTCAAATCCTCAACCAATCCGAAGTTGAACGCCAAAAAGAGCGCAAAAAGGAAGCAAAAGAACTTGAGGCCCTTCCAAAACGAGCTGAAGGAAGCTCAGATGATCCCGTTAGGATGTACCTCAAGGAAATGGGTTCCGTTCCCCTTCTTTCAAGAGAAGAAGAGGTTGAAATTTCGAAGCGCATTGAAAAAGCTCAAATACAGATCGAAAAGATCATCATGCGCTTCCGCTATTCGACAAGAGAGGCGATTTCAATTGCCAACTATCTGATATCGGGTAAAGAGCGCTTCGACAAAATTATTGCTGAAAAAGAAGTAGAGGATAAAAACCAGTTCCTAAAGATCCTTCCCCGTCTTCGCGACCTGCTTATCAAGGAGGATGTTGTCCTAGAGAAGCTTCTTCTTGATTCGAATAGCTCTACTCTAAGCAAGGTCGAGCGAGTCAAGCTCTCAGAGGATATCGAAAAGTGTACGATTCGTACTCAAGCCTACCTTAGAAGAATGCACTTTCGCCACAACGTCACAGATGACTTCGGAGAAGTTCTGCTTACTTCCTATGATCGCTTTTTAGGACTAGAAAAAGAAATCCAAGAGCTTATCCCTCGAGCTGAAAAAAACCGGTTTGCAAAAGCCAAACTTGTTGCCGCGCAACGCAAGTTAAGTAAACGAGAGCTTGCTGCAGGACGAACAATAGACAAGTTTAAAAAAGATGTCCGCATGCTCCAACGTTGGATGGATAAAAGCCAAGAAGCAAAGAGAGAAATGGTCGAGTCAAACCTCAGACTTGTCATCTCTATTGCGAAAAAATATACGAATCGCGGCCTCTCGTTCCTAGACCTGATTCAAGAGGGAAATATGGGGCTAATGAAGGCGGTTGAAAAGTTTGAGTACCGCAGAGGATACAAGTTTTCGACTTACGCTACCTGGTGGATTCGACAAGCGGTAACCCGTGCTATTGCAGACCAAGCGCGTACCATTCGTATTCCTGTGCACATGATTGAGACCATTAATAAAGTCTTAAGGGGGGCAAAAAAGCTCATGATGGAAACGGGTCGAGAACCCACTCCAGAAGAGCTTGCACAAGAACTTGGTCTTTCCCCAGAAAGGATTCGTGAAATCTATAAAATCGCTCAACACCCCATTTCGCTTCAAGCCGAAGTGGGAGATAGTGGTGAAAGTCAATTTGGAGATTTCTTAGAAGACACCAGCATTGAGTCACCTGATGAAGCAACAGGATACTCTATTCTAAAAGACAAGATGGGTGATGTCCTCTCCACCCTTACTGAAAGAGAGCGCACGGTTTTAATTGAGCGCTTTGGCCTCCTTGATGGGAAGCCCAAAACCCTTGAAGAAGTAGGAATACGCTTTCAAGTCACGCGGGAGAGGGTCAGGCAAATCGAAGCAAAAGCTCTTCGAAAAATGCGCCATCCGACGCGGTCCAAGCAACTGCAAGCCTTCTTAGACATTATGGAAGCTGAATAAGCTTTTACGCCTGAAGTTAAACTCCTGCTTTGTTTCATTTTTTTGTTTTAACAAATGTTGTCTATCCTATATGTACGTTTTGTAAGCACAAAATTTTTAGACACCATAAGGTTTAGGATGCGGACGTTCAAACGACTAAGAAAAGCTTGCTTAACTGGTTTTTTTTGCTTCATCTCGTCTTCTCTTATAGCATCAGTCGACCCTGAGACTCGTATCGCCGACCTCGAAAACAAAATGAGCCAAGTTGCGACAATCAATGCAAATCACACCTATGGAGCAAACACTGCAAGTGCAAGACCAAACCTTGAGTGCGGAAGGCTCTATTTCAGTATGGACGCTTTATACTGGAATGCACGTGTGGGAGGAACTGATTTTGCCTACACTGACAACGATCCCTATGGAAGAACACCAATTCGAGGAAGAACAAAGCATGTAGACTTTGACTGGGACTGGGGACTTAGAGTTGGTCTTGGCTACAAGTTTAAACATGATGCATGGGATATAAAGGCGGAGTACACATGGTGGGAGACAAGAGGAAGCAAGTCAGTATCAGCAGGACTAACCAGCTCAGTCGTTCCGATGAAAGGTAACCCAAACCTTCTTGCAACTCAAGTCAGCGCTGTTGAGAACGTCTCTTATACCCTCTGTACCCTTGCAAAATCCCGGATAAACCTAGACTTCCACTCTATTGAACTAAACCTAGGTCGCGACTACTACATCAGCTCTAAAGTTTCCCTCCGCCCAAATTGGGGAATAAAAACAGCGTGGATCGACCTCATTCAAGACACCTCTTATACAGGTGGAACTCCTTTAGAAACCCAGAACGGTCTTAAAGGAAATACAATTCGAGTAAAACAATGCTCAGACTACTGGGGAATGGGGCCAAGGGCCGGTCTCGATACGCGATGGTATATGGGAAATAAAATCAGTGGCATCGTGAACCTTTCTTGTGCAGCCGTTTATGGATTTTTCGATGTTAGCCAAAAAGAGACCTTCTCAGCAATTGAACAGAACCAAATAAGCCTTACAGCAAATCGCCACGCTTTTTCTCCAGCAATACAGGGGCAATTTGGCCTCCAGTACGCGACTTACTTGATGGACCACCGCCACCACATTGCAATTTCTCTTCTTTACGATGCGCAGTATTGGTGGAGACAAAACCAAACTCTGAAATTTCAAGGGCAATCCAATGGTCAGACACCATTGAAATACCTAAGAACATCAGAAGATCTCGCAATAAGCGGTATCTCTATCAACGGAAGGTGGGATTTTTAACACCGAAGTTTCTTCCATTATACAAAAGAAAAGCCTTGTAAGTCATTCGATTTGCGGGGCTTTTCACTTTTTATAAAGCTCAAGCAACTTAACCTCAAAGAAATAAAGCTTTATTTATCTATACACAAAAAATAAACTATACAAACAATTGCCAATTCCCTTAGTAAGGAAATTATGGAAGGGTAAGCCAAAATATACCAGCTTCCCGTAACGACTTACGAATCTTTTGTTAAAAAGAGAAAAGCAAAACAAATAAAAAAAACAAACTTTTGCTTTTAATAATTATCGTTATGAATTATACGAAAAATTAGAAGTGAAATAACTTTAACCTATGAGGTAAGAAGATGAAAGTGAGCTCTTTGAGAAATTTCTCAGTAGCCGTCGCTTCCCTTGTATCATCATCTGTTGCTTTTACAGCTATGGATATGGATGCTCGCGTGTCTCAACTTGAAAACCAAATGAAACAAGTTCGCACCGAGACTGCAATGGGAACATATGGCGCTCAAACAGCCACAGCTCGCGCGGAAGTTGACGGGTTTGGCTGGTTTATTACTGCTGATGTACTATATTGGCACGCAAAAGTAGGCGGAACAGAGTTTGCCTACACAGACGCTGATACGAATTCAAGCCTCCCAATTAGGGGTCGAGTCAAAGATGTCGACTTTGAGTGGGACTGGGGTTTCCGCGTGGGACTTGGCTACAACTTGAAGCATGATGGGTGGGACGCTAGAGTAGGCTATACTCACTTTGACTCATCTGGAAGCGATGCAGTGACTGCTGGAAGCAACTCATCAGTTATTCCGACGCGTGCAACAACTCAATTTCTCCCTAATGTGTTTTTACAGAATTGCACTTCAGCGAAAGCCCAGTATGATTTCGACTATCAAGCAATTGATTTAGATCTAGGAAGGTCTTATTTCGTGAGTGAAAGCCTCTCTTTCCGCCCCAACTGTGGGATAAAAACTGCTTGGATTGATCAAGAGCAAACTGTTCGCTATACTGGAGGAACACACCTTGGTGGAAACACAGTCCAAGTTAAAGATCTCTGTGACTTCTGGGGGCTGGGACCAAAAGCAGGTGTGGATTCTAAGTGGTACTTAGGAAACGGTTTCAGCATCTTTGGAAACCTTACTGCAGGCCTTCTATTTGGAAAGTTTGATGTGGATCACAAGCAAACACTTAGTTACACACCAGAGGGTGATGTTAAACTAAGCGCTAACCGCCACGCTTTCTCTCCAACGGCTCAGTTTCAACTAGGTCTTCGTTACGAAAGATACCTAAATAACAATGCACAACACATTGGCATTGGTCTTGGGTATGAAGGACAGTACTGGTGGAGACAAAACCAAATGCTGGTTGCAGATCATGGCTTCCCAGCGAGTCATACAAGGTTCTCTGATGACGCTAGTATGTACGGTTTAACACTAGACTTTAAGTGGGACTTCTAAGCTTATCTTTAAAGATAGTTTAGCCACAACAAGGCAGGGTTCTGAGGAGCTCTGCCTTATTTTTTGGGATAAATTCTTACCAAAATTCCAGCTGCTACCAGCGCCGATAAACTAGCGATCGCAAAGGGAACAAGTGAATGGGCATGTAAGAATAGCCCTCCAACTACAGATGCAAGCATCATTGTAAACGAGAGAAGGGATTGGCTAATCCCCATGACTTTTCCTTGAAATAGACGGGGCGCTGCATTTGATATCGCGCCAGTACATAGCGGCCAAATCAATCCAGAGACCGTTGTACAGGCCCCCAATAACACGACAAAGCTAAAGAGGTGGTGTGGCAGGGGAACCAGAAGAATAACGGCAGAAAAAAGGACAAAGGAAGTAAATAAAATCCATTTTGTTTGAATCACTTTATAGAGAAGGCGATAAACCACTCCAGTTCCAAAAATCCAACAGACCCCCAAAAGAGCGCAAATATCTCCTATACTCGAGTTGCTGAGGTGAAAATTCTGCACGACAAAAGCTGGAACGAATAAAAAGATTATATTCCAAGAAAAGAGATAGAAAAAGTAGATCAAGTAAAGGTGCTTTACAGCCTTCGTCTTAACCGCTAGCTGGATATTATGGAACCCCTTAATAAAATCGAAGGGGGTTTTGGACGGTTTTTCTAAAGTTTCCTCAAAGGCGAAAAGAATGAACAAGAGGTTCAAAAGCCCAAGTACAGCCCCGACAAACATAGGAAAGTAGGGGTGAAACAAGGGGTTAATGGTGGGGTCAGAAAGCTTTCCCCCAACAAAAGGGCCTAAAACAAAAGTAAAACCAGCGATTGCTGAACCATAGCTGAAGTATCTCACCCTCTTTTTGCTGCTTGGGCTTAAGTCAGACAGGGAAGACAAACAAACAGAGAGGTTCGCAGCCCCCACTCCCATAACAATCCTTCCCAAAAAGATTAGAGGAAGAACCCTATGATAAATACTCCATCCGCAAACCCCATACCCTAAGAAAGTCAGAAAAGTTGTAAGAATTAAGGCTCTTTTCCTTCCGTGGTGATCCGCATACTCGCCTAAAAGGGGGGCAAAAAGAAACTGCATAAAAGGGAAAACCCCTAGGAAAATACCCAATATCGTTGTTTTAAAAGAAAGAGAGAGGTCACTACTCAAAAGGTTTTGCGAAGGGTCTAAGAAAAGAGGGGCAAAAATTGGGTAAACAATCGTTGCACTAAGGTTGTCTACAGCAAAAGTCAAAAAGAGAGAGAAAAGGGATGTTTTCTTCTTAAGAATCTCTGGTTCCATCAGGACCAACCTTAATTTAGTGACCAATCAATAGCTGTTTTCCCCCATCTTTGCAAGCATTCATTTGCTTTGCTGAAGTGACGACACCCCAAAAAGCCTTTAGCAGAAAATGGAGAGGGGTGTGCGGCTGTAAACACAGCGTGGTTATGAGGAATTTGGCTCAAGATATTTTGGCACTTTTCTTTGGCAAAGCGGCCCCATAAGAGGAAAACAAGGGGGTCTTTTCGCTCAGCGAGCTTTCGGACCACCGCATCGGTAAAAGTCTCCCACCCCTTGCCTTGGTGGGATTGCGGAAGGCCTGCGCGAACGGTAAGCGTTGCATTCAGAAGCAAAACACCCTGCTCTGCCCACCGCTCTAAAGAGCCGTGCTCAGGAGCCTTTATTTTTAAGTCGCTTTCCAGCTCTTTGTAGATGTTTTTAAGCGAAGGGGGTATTGGGATCCCCTTAACTACACTAAAAGAGAGCCCGTGTGCTTGGTGAGCGCCATGGTAGGGGTCTTGCCCAATGATCACTACCTTGACCTGCTCCCAAGGGGTCTTTAGAAAAGCATTGAACACCTGCCTCTGAGGAGGGTAGACAACTGCACCCTTTTTCTCTTCATCGGCTAAAAAAACTTTTAACTCTTGAATGTAAGGAAGGCTCAGCTCGTCCTTAAGCACCTCAAACCAACTCTTTTCGATTCTCATTTGCATAAGAGCCTCTCTTTACCCTGATAGGATAACAAAAGTAATTATTTTTCCCAATCCTCTGAATTGACAGAAACCGCCTATCCCCTTACCCTATTTCTTCTTTCTGGGTGTAGCGCAGCTTGGCCAGCGCACTAGCATGGGGTGCTAGGGGTCGGAGGTTCGAATCCTCTCACCCAGAATTTTTCACATGTGGAAAACCCTGTTATTTCCTGTTTATAGATCGATAGAAAAAGTTCACAAACAACACTTCAGTCCAATTTTTTTACAGACACTTCATTTGTTAACAAGTTATCGACAACCCTCTCTTCCTAGGAGCCTCCTAGTAGCTATCGACATTTCCACAGCTGAAGAAGAAGAAGAGTATAAAATAAATAGATTCTTTTTCTCTTATTGATCATTTTGCTTGTTCTTGGGTATCCTTCTACTTATGAAACACACTTTACCAGAGTATTTTTTTGACCTCTCCTCTTTTGCTCATAAAAAGCTCTTTTCTGTAGAAAGCCCAGTATGGGAAGCTCTAAACCAAATCACTCAGTATATAAAGCAATACAGTAGATTTGGATTGATACTGTCACCAATCCCTGAGGACGTGACTCTAGTCACTCGAGGGCCTATATATATAGGTAAGGAAACAAAAGTAGAGCCTGGAGCCTATATCGAAGGGCCGTGCATAATAGGAAACCATTGTGAGGTAAGGCATGGGGCTTATGTTCGACCTGGCGTCATCACTGGAGATCATTGTGTTATCGGTCATGCGACTGAAGTGAAGCACTCGATTCTCCTCGATCATGCGAAAACTCCTCACTTTAATTATGTAGGAGACTCTATCCTTGGGAGCCATGTTAACCTTGGTGCAGGAGTTATTTGCGCGAATTTTCGTTTGGACGGAAAAGAGGTAAAAGTTCATGCAAATGAGCAAGTCCATTCGACTGGGCTTAGAAAGCTTGGCGCAGTGATAGGGGACAAGTCACAATTGGGATGTAATACGGTTGTTAACCCCGGTGTTTTAATAAAAAAAGGCTCTCTTTTTAGATCTTGTACACCGATTCAAACTTCGAATGTGGAATAAGGAGCCATTCCTCATGTTAACAACGATCACCACTCCTTCTCTTTCTTTAATTCAGCCGCTTAAGAAACAATTCGAAGAGTTTTTAAAAAGAAACATTTCAAAGTTAGGCAGCAAGAGTGCGCTGCGCGATGCGTGTGAATACGCACTCATCAATGGCGGAAAAAGAATTCGCCCTCTTATTGTTCTCATGACAGCTGAAGCCTTGGGAAATCATCTCGATGTTTTTGAAGCGACCCTTTCTGTAGAATACTTTCACACTGCCTCTCTGATTGCCGATGACCTCCCCTGCATGGATAATGACGACTTTCGTAGAGAAAAGCCCTCTGCTCATAAAATCTTCGGTGAAGCAACCGCCCTACTTGCTAGCTATGCCTTAATTTCTGCAGGCTATGAAAAAATCCTCAGCAGTGTGCAAGTTTTAAGCAGGCAAAAGGAGCCTTATTGCCAAGTGGCAAATGAAGCCTGTGTTATTGCCCTAGATCACGCTACAAGGTGTGCAGGACTCTCGGGGGCAACTGGAGGTCAATACCTAGACCTCTATCCTGAAGAAGCCTCTTTAGAAAGTGTTCGCGGTGTGATCTATAAAAAAACCGTGACCCTTTTCGAAGTCTCCTTCATCTTTGGTTGGCTTTTTGGAGGTGGAGACATTAAGAGCCTTCCTGCAGTTCAAGATTTAGCCAACCACTTTGGGATGGCCTTTCAAGTTGCAGATGATCTGAATGATATACAAAAAGACAAAGGTAAAAACCCGCTTAATAGCGCGCTATTCCTTGGGGAAGAAAAAGCTCGAGCCCTTTTCGACCTTGAAATTGAACAGTTCTGTTCCAAGATGAAAGAGCTCGAGCTATTCACGCCAAAGTTTGAGCAGTTGACTGACTTTTTAATTCACCAGTTAAAAGCTAGTTAACTAGTGGGTGCTGGCTCTAAGGCTTCTTCTTTCTTTTCTCCCTGAATCTTAGCCATGATTAACGACTCAATTTCATCAGCGAGTTTAGGGTTCTTTTTCAACGTGTCACGAGCTCCCTCTTTTCCTTGCCCTAGGCGCTCGCCCTTGTAGCTATACCAAGCTCCTTTCTTCTCAATGAGGTTGTTTTCCACACCCAAGTCGATAATTGAACCTGTGCGTGAAATTCCCTCGTTAAACAGAATGTCAAACTCCGCAGTTCTAAATGGCGCTGCAAGCTTATTTTTAACGACTTTGATCTTAACGCGGTTACCAATGTCGGTATTTTCTGGTCCCTTAATCGCGCCGATCCGACGGATATCAAAGCGCATCGAAGAGTAAAACTTAAGAGCTCTTCCTCCGGCTGTCGTTTCTGGGTTCCCAAACATTACCCCGACCTTTTCCCGTATCTGGTTGATAAAGATGGCACAGGTGTTGCTTTTTGCAAGAGTCGATGTCAGCTTTCTCAGCGCCTGAGACATCAACCTTGCTTGCAACCCAACGTGTGTATCTCCAATTTCCCCTTCAAGCTCTGACCTGGGGACAAGAGCTGCTACTGAGTCGATAACAATCACATCTACAGCATTAGAGCGCGCGAGCATTTCAGCGATGTTCAGAGCATCTTCTCCACAGTCGGGTTGAGAAATCATTAAATCTTTAAGGTTCACTCCAATTTTAGCAGCATAAGCTGGATCAAGAGCATGCTCTGCATCGATGTATGCTGCGACTCCGCCAGCCTTTTGGCAGTTAGCCACAACATGTGTTGCTAAAGTTGACTTACCAGAAGATTCAGGGCCATAAATCTCCACAACACGCCCTCTTGGAACGCCGCCAATCCCCGTTGCGATATCGAGAGATGTCGCACCCGTTTTAATCGAACTAATCGCGCGGTGTTGTGAATGGTCTCCAAGAGACATAATTGCCCCTTCACCAAACTGCTTTTCAATGTGGGAAACTGCAAGTTCTAGCGCTTTTTTCTTTGCGGCATCGTTAGAGTTAGACATGGTAAACCTCTGTTGTTTCTTTTATACAATTTCCAGGAATGCTAACGCTTTTCACTTTTTAACGCTCCATAAAATCAAAAAAACAAAAACTCGAACGTTCACAAAAAACCATTGTCTAAATCTTCATGGCTGTATAAAATTTTTGAAAACTTCTGCAGCTATTTATGAAAAAAAAGACATTCCTTTCCTGGCCCCTTCTGTTTCTACTTGTTGCACATACACCTCTACAGCTGCACGCAAAAGACAACTCATGCAACCCCCCAAAGCAAGGACCTCCTGGTCCGCAAGGCCCGACAGGTCCAACAGGCCCAACAGGCCCAACAGGACCTACTAGTTTGCCTAGTTGTTATGTATATCACTTGATCAATATTGCTGGTCGAGGCGGCACTGTTTTTTATTCTAATGGAGATTCCATTGCATTCCGAGATGGTTCACTAGACTCAGATGATTATACTTTTACCAACAATCGTAAAAGAATTAACTTTGCTAATAAGGGAACGTATCTCATTACTTATGGAGGTTCTTTTGACTCTATAGCTCGAATAGTGCCTACGTTTTCAGGTGTGTCCTCAAGCGACTTTACCCTTCCTACTGAAGATGATGAGGGACACAATTCATTAACCTTTGTGCATTCTGTTCAAGCAAACGCTTACCTTGATTTTGTGGTGAGTGACGCTCCAGCAAGGGGATTGCAAATAGAAGTACAGTCTGCTCCTTCTGTGGGTTTTTATGTTACCATTGTGAAGATTAGTGATTAGTATGAAGAAGGGGCTCTTTTTATTTCTTTTTGTTTTTGCGTGTAGTGTTTTTGCTGTGGAGGGGAAGAGGCGTATTTGCTTGAATATGATTGTCAAGGATGAGAAGGAAGTAATTGATCGGTGTTTGAAGTCTGTGAAGCCTTTGATCGATTATTGGGTGATAGTGGATACGGGGTCAACAGATGGAACTCAGGAGATCATTCGGAAGTTTATGAAAGATGTACCTGGGGAGCTTCATGAAAGGAAGTGGGTGAACTTTTCCCACAATCGAAATGAAGCTTTGGACCTTGCTCGAGGCAAGGGGGATTATATCTTTTTCATTGATGCGGATGAAGAGCTTCTGATTGATAAAGGTGCGGATCAGTTGATTTTCGATCGAGACTATTACTATTTTCGGACATTGTATGGGGGGACAAGCTACCTCCGTTTGCAAATGGTCAAAAGTGATGAAAGGTGGAAGTGGGCAGGAAGTGTGCACGAAGTGTTAGTGCCTGTTCCTGGGATGATTCCTGGGACATTAGGTGGATACAACATTGTAACGAATAGCTCAGGACGGAATGCGCGAGATCCGAAAGCCTTTTTAAAGGATGCTGAGAAATTTCAAGCGGCATTAGCAAAAAACCCAAAAGATACGCGGGCAGCGTTTTATTTAGCACAGAGTTTTCGGGATGGGGGTGAAAAGGAGATGGCTTTACAAATCTATCAACTCAGAGAGAAGATGGGCGGCTGGGATGAAGAGGTGTTCTATTCCAAGTATCAAGTTGGGCTCTTGCAAGAAGCGTTGGGACATAGCTCGGAGGTGTTTTTGAATAGCTATTATGATGCCTATGCCTATCGCCCAACACGTATTGAGCCACTATACTATGTTGTGAGGCATTGCCGTCAGAACAAGCGCTATCTAGAAGGATATGCCCTAGCAAAACTAGCTTTAGAGCAAGTTGAAAGACAAGGGATTCCAAATGAGATGTTGTTTGTGGATCGCTGGATTTATGATTACGGAATGCAGTTAGAGCTTTCTATTTGTGCGTATTGGATTGGAAAGTATGAAGAAGCTAATGGAATCTCTCACAAGCTCCTGGAAATAGATCACCTACCTGAGAATTTTAGAGCGTGTATCAATAACAATTTGGTTTGTATTAAGGAAAAGTTAGCGGCACCTTTAAAGTCGCTTTAGTCTGCTCTTTTCTTTTCCGGCATAGAGCCTTAGTGGAAAAGGCCTCTTACTTCCATCGGTTTGATTAAAACTGAATTATTAAATCCTTTAGTAGTTGGTTTTCCAATAGCAACGCGTGCGCAGCAGAATATTATCGTTTCTGTTGACATAGCGATTTTTGATCCGCACCTTTTCTTCAAATGGGGCGCCGAATGGAATCACGAGGGCGAGTTCTCCTTGGACGTTTGTTCCGTATACATTGTCATGGTAAACCGAGAGGGTTCCCTTTAGCATGTAAAAGACCCATGTGCTGGAGGCCTTTCCTCCATAGAGGTTTTTGGAGCAGCAAAAGTTGCCGTAGTAGTAATACCCTTCCACAGAAAGAGTTCCAGACACTGCGGCATTCAGAGAGAAGGTTTTTCCAATGTTTAAGGTGGTGCCAGAAAGTGGGATGTTTTTTCTGGTTTTCTCCACGACATAGTCTCCTTCGGGGTAGAAAAAGGAGCAGGTACAGACGGTTTTCTTTGAGGTCAGAGCGAGATAGCCATTGAGGCTGAGGTCAAATCCCGCAAGGCCAAAGAGCTCTGTCCCAAAAGAGAGTTGGTTATAGAGATCTTTTTCGTAAGACCTGAAGTCGTGGAAGGCATTGACTCCCCAGACGATAGGCAAGGTTGGGCTGTAGAAGCGGGCTCCGACACCTACGCCTGCGCCTACGTCTCCGTTGTGGAAAACTCGCGCTTGGAAGTCATAAAATGGGAAAAGGGAGGAGGGCTGCCCTTTCTCCAAAAAGTGGCTGTATTGAAACTTGGAATACCCGCTGTCGACACCGGGCGCTGAACCAAAGATTGTGGAAAACTGGAGATCAGACCCATAGGGCATGGGATAGGGCTCAGTATCAGAGCATTGCAATCCCTTTGGGCACAAAAGTATCCCGATTGCTAGGATAAGATAATGTAAATTCCACCACTTCATTTTTGCCAATCAGTCTGACTTCCCACCTTAAACGTAGCTATACACGAATTTTTCAATGACTTAAACTTTAAAAATTGGTAACTCGGTAGGAAGGAGTTACATCGTGTATTTAGCTGGAGATATCGGAGGAACAAAGACCCACTTGGCACTTTACCAAGATCGGGGTGGTAAGTCTCTCTGTATTAAAGATCAGAAGTTTCCTAGCCAAGAGTTTGCAGACTTGGAAACCATTGTGAAGGAGTTTCTCAAAGGTGAAGTTCCCGAAAAGGCGTGTTTTGGGATTGCGGGACCTGTGAAAAATGGCAAAAGTCAAGCCACAAACCTTCCGTGGCTAATTGATGCCTCTCACATGTCTAAGTCTCTTGGCATCAAAAAAATATCTCTTATCAATGACCTCGAGGCAAATGCTTACGGGATTCGTTTGCTATCAGAAGATGAAATTGTCACTTTGAATGTAGGAGACCCCAAAGCAATGGGGAATCAGGCGCTGGTGTCTCCGGGAACTGGGCTTGGCGAAGCGGGAATTTTTTTTGATGGGGATAAGCATTGGCCTTTCGCTTGCGAGGGTGGGCATACTGACTTTGCTCCTAGAAATGAGCTTGAGGATGAATTGCTTGACTATCTAAGGAATCGCTTCAACCATGTTTCTTATGAAAGAATTTTATCAGGTCCTGGTCTCTGCAATTTGTATCAGTTTTTTATCGATACAAAGAAAGAGGAAGAAGATCATGAGATTCTTCAGGCGATTTCGTCTAGGAGTGCCCCTCACTTGATTACAGAAAAAGGTGTAGCAGGCACTTCAAGGGCATGCGTTAGGGCGCTTGAGCTTTTCGTTTCGATTTATGGTTCTGAGGCGGGTAATACGGCGCTTAAGCTTTTTGCTTTGGGCGGTGTTTATCTCGGAGGAGGAATTGCTCCCAAAATCGTTGATACTCTGAAAACTGGAGAGTTTATGGAGTCGTTCACAGCAAAAGGGCGGTTTCAAGGTCTTTTATCGAGCATCCCCGTCTACATCGTTCTCAACGATTCAACAGCTCTACTCGGGGCGATGTTTTACTGTAAGAATGTGATGTAGATTGCATCTTTCACTCTGAGTCGATATGCCCTTATGTCATGTATCGATTTTTGATTTCTCTACTTTGTGTGTCCTCAGCGCTTTTCTCCGCTGAAATTGAGAATAGGGCTTTACCAGCTAAACCTGACGCACGCTCTTTGAGCCAAAGTGATGGCCGAACTCCCACACTTTCATTTTCTGGAGATCCCATCGTTTGGAAAGTTAAGGAGGGCGGAAGAGAAACTCTTTATAAAATTTTCAGTCAGGAACCGTCATTAAACGAGACCGCTTTAGGCTGGGGTGTGGGTTTTCGTTTGGGTGCTTTGCTCGACCTATCCGTCCTGAATCGCAAAATTTTTGCTAGCTTTACAAGGTTTGAGTTAATGAAAAGTAACCACTCATCTAGTCCTCCTGAAAGATTGATGATACAGGTTAATGATAGTCTAGAACCTTCAGGTGGAAGCTCCAATTTTTCATATGGCAATATAGATGTTGGGCTTAAGAAGGGCTTGATTGCCACTCAGCTCTTTTCTATTGAGACGATTTTGGGTGCAAAAGGGGGTTGGGTCGATCAAAGCCATAAAGAAAATTATAGGTTTTCTCATGGAGAGAGAAGGCTCTTTGTTGAGACAAAGGAGAAGCTTCAGGGAGTCGGCCCGCTTATTGGGTTTGATACGCATTGGTACCTTTACCGCGGGCTGCAGTTGTCATCTCACCTGGCAGGCTCGGTTCAATACGGAGACATTGAGACGAAGTATAAAGAATCAGTTGGAGGCGTAGCGGTTGCGCCAAGTAGCGCTTCATCTTTACTTTTCCCCACCGCTAGTGGGCAACTTGGACTTGGGTGGATGGGCCCTTGGAGGGGTTGCTTATTGGAATTGGGTGCGTCTTATGAAGCGGAGTATTTTTTCCGATCGCGCAAAGCTGTGCAGCTAAAAACTGAGCCTCAGGATCGTTTCCGAGTGAGGGAGAATGATCAAGATTTGGTTCTATACGGAGTGACGGTACATTTATCAGTTGGGTTTTGAATGGAGCGTAGCGGAGTCGAACCGCTGGCCTCAACAATGCCATTGTTGCGCTCTACCAACTGAGCTAACGCCCCAGGGAATTAAATCTTAGTTTGTACGGGAGTTTTTTTCAATTTCGGTGTATAAGAATCTAATGAATCAAGGTGTTTCAAAGGAAAGAAGGTTTTTATGAGTATCTTTGAAGGGGTAAAACAGTTGCCGCCAGATCCCCTTTTTGGGCTAGCAGCTCGTGCAAAAAAGGATGCTAACCCAAAGAAGGTCGATTTGACCCTCGGAGTCTACCGAGATGATGACCTCAACATGAGGACAATGCGAGCTGTAAAAGAAGCAGAAAGGGTTCTAATTGAAGAGGAAAAAAATAAATCCTATCTCCCCATTACAGGTTTAGAAGAGTACCTATCTTTTTCAAAAGAGTTGGTTTTTGGGAAGACTCTTTCTGGGATCCCCAAAGCGAATCTCTTTGGTGCTCAGTCGATTGGTGGCACGGGTGCTTTGAGAATAGGAGGGGACTTGCTATGCCGTGAAGTCTCAAAAGAGGCTTATGTCTCATCTCCAACTTGGCCCAATCACTATGGTATTTTTGAATCAGCTGGAATGGTTGTGAAGCCCTACCCCTATTACTCCCAAGAGAAACAGGGGGTTGATTTTGAGGGGATGCTTGGGGCTCTTGCGTCAGCGGCTCCCAAAAGCATCGTTGTTTTGCAGGGGTGTTGCCACAATCCGTCAGGTGCCGACTTAACTGAGGAGCAGTGGAAAGAGCTTTCAGCATTTCTCTTGAAAAGGAAATTGATCCCATTTTTTGACTGCTCCTATTTGGGCTTTGCTGACAGCGTGGACAAAGATGCTTGGCCCGTTCGTTTTCTTGTAGAGGAAGGGCATGAGTTATTAGTTGCAGTTTCTTACTCGAAAAATTTCGGCTTATATGGTGAAAGAACTGGATGTCTGCTTGTTGTTTCGAATAAAGAGACTACGGCACTTTCAAGTTGTGTTAAGCCCATTATACGCACAAGTTACTCAAACCCTCCAATCCATGGGGCCCGCGTGGTCGCTATGATTTTGAGGGATGAAAAGCTCAAGAGAGTGTGGGAAGACGAGCTTGAAGAGATGAGGACGCGGATTAATAAGGTGCGCTCCCTTTTGGGCACTAAACTTGTGAAAAAGTTTGGAAGGGAGTCTTTTGGCTTTTTGGAAGAGCGTCGCGGGATGTTTTCATTTTTAGGGCTCGAAGAAGAGCAAGTTGAAAAAATGATGGATTCGTTTAGTGTTTATTTAACAAGTGATGGAAGAATTAACTTATCGGGTCTAAATGAGGAAAATATTGAGTATGTTGTGCAAGCTATTGAGCAAACAAGGTTAAGCGCTCCTCGATGAAAAGGAAAACGTATCGGGCTTACGCTTTACTCGCCTTGTTTTTGATTGTTGCTCTAAGTCTTTCGCCCCACTTTGTCGATTCCATACGTTCAAAGGCTGTGGGTGTCACAGGCGCTTTCTCCCGAAGCACTTCCAAATGTCTGGAAGCGAAGGCTCCTCTTGAAGTCGAAAATACGCAGCTAAAAGCACACAATGAAAAGCTCGTGCAGCTGCTTCTTTCAGTAGATAAAAGAGAGCTTCTTGCAGAAAAAATCGAGAATATTTCATCAGAAATTCAGAAACATCCTCAACACAAAGAGCTCTTAGAGAGAAGAAGGAAAGAAGTAGAGACGAGCTTGGAGCTAGAGTCTCACTCAAGCTTTGCGAGAGTCTCATGCCGAGATAGGGCAAACTGGGGAGATGCTCTCTGGATCGGTATTGGAGAAAGAGATTTTTCTCGAGGTGTTGAGTTCGATATAGGGTCCCCCGTTTTATCTGGTGCCTATGTCATCGGAATCGTTGATTACGTAGGAAAAAAACATAGTCGTGTCCGATTGCTTACTGATCCATCCCTTACCCCCTCTGTGAGAGCGGTCAGGGGAAATATAGCGAGTAGGCGTTTGATTGAGTCAATTGAAAGGATTCAGTTGGAGCTCTCTCTTTCTGGGATTAATGGACTTTCCTCTGAGGATTCAGATCAACTGCGTCTGATTTTATCCAGAGCCAAAGAGAAGCTTGGCAGTGAAACAGGTGATAAATATTTGGCAAAAGGAGAGTTGCTCGGTTCATCGGGAACAGAGTGGAGAAGGAAAGCGGGACTTCTCAGAGGAGAGGGATTTAATTATGACTTTTCCGATAGCGAAGGTGAGGCTCTTGAGCTTCGCACGGGCGCGCCAATGGATAAAGTCCAGAAGGTTGAAGGGATTTCACTGATCGAAGTGGGTGATTTATTAGTAACAACTGGATTTGATGGTGTTTTTCCAGCAGGACTTCCTGTTGCTACTGTAACCGATGTAAGTGTGCTCCAAGAGGGTGCCGTAGCTTATGATATTGAAGCTGCTCTATGTGCGGGAAGTTTAAACGAAATTGAAGAGGTTGCTGTTCTTCCTTCAATGCAGTTTTTTAGGGAGAAGAAGTGATGATTGTTTTTGACCATGTTTGGAAGGAGTTTTCTGATGGAAACTGGGCAATTCGGGATCTTTCTCTAGAAGTGAATAAAGGAGAAACGCTTGTTTTACTTGGTAAGAGTGGAAGCGGGAAAACTTCTATCATTAAACTTGTTAACCGCTTGATTGATCCGACAAAAGGAAGGGTTTTAGTTGATGGACAAGATGTGCTTTTACAAAACCCCATCGAACTGAGAAGAAAAATTGGTTATGCTGTACAAGAGGTTGGACTGTTACCCCACCTTACTGTAGAGGAAAATATTGGGATTGTTCCTAAGCTTTTAAGATGGCCCAAAGAGAAGATAGATGAGAGAATAAACGCGCTTTTAGAGATGATGGGAATGGATCCTGACGAGTTCCGCAAGTCTTTTCCCCTTAAGCTCAGTGGTGGGCAAAGACAACGAATAGGAGTTGCTAGAGCGCTTGCTGCCGATCCTCCAATTGTTTTAATGGATGAGCCTTTTGGCGCGCTTGATCCGATTACGCGAGAACAAACACAAAAGGAGTTTGTAGAACTTGAGTCTAGGATTAAGAAAACTGTGATCTTTGTGACCCATGATTTATTTGAAGCTGTCATGCTAGGTGATCGGATTGCTTTAATTGACCAAGGTCGACTTATACAAGTTGCCACTCCTACTGAGTTCGTTGCAAATCCCCCTTCAGATTTCGCTGATCAGTTTTTGGGAAGGCACCGATTTCAGCTAGGCCTTATGACAAAGACAATATCAGAGTGCATGACTCCGGGATCTGCTCCGAAAAGCGGGGTAACACCTGAAAATTTAGAGCCTAGAAGCTCGCTTCTGGAAGCACTAGAATCATTTAAATCAAGCCGCCTTGACTCTCTTCCTATTATCGAAAACGGCAATTACAAGGGAGAGCTCCAAAAAACAAAGCTTCTCAAGGAGATTAGTGCGCTTCTTGTAGATCAGACAACTGCTGGAGCGAGTCAATGAACCTTATTTTACTGAAGACGTGGGAGCATGTAGAGCTTACCTTGACTGCGATGTTTTTTTCTATGTTATTCGCTGTTCCCT
The DNA here is from genome assembly GCA_030149435.1 of Simkaniaceae bacterium. Classification (GTDB taxonomy): domain Bacteria; phylum Chlamydiota; class Chlamydiia; order Chlamydiales; family Simkaniaceae; genus JASBRR01. The sequence continues at coordinate 29,612 of JASBRR010000009.1, read as the reverse complement.
GCGGAGTGTTTTTGGCTCGTGTAAAAGGAAAAAAGCTCCCTTCAGTTGTGATTCGGCTTGTTGCGATGATTCAAACAATTCCGGGGCTTGCGTTGCTTGCTTTGACGGTTGCATTGCTAGCAATGCTGAGAAACTATATTCCTGTCTCAGTCACTGGAGTCTTTCCAGCTGTGATTGTTCTCTCTCTTTATGCTCTTCTTCCTATTGTTAGCTCTACCTACTCTGGAATTCAGCAAGTAAGCCCTAGTGTAAAAAATGTAGCGCATGCTATGGGAATGAAACCCATACAAGTGCTTTTTTATGTTGAAATTCCTCTATCCCTTCCCGTCTTGATGATGGGCTTAAGAACAGCTCTCGTTTCTATTGTGGGAATGGCCACTTTGACAAGCCTTGTGGGCTCTGGGGGACTAGGGGATTTGATTATTCAAGGTCTAAAAACCATGCAAGTAGGTCTAGTGGTTGCGGGAACTCTGCCTGCAGCTGCTCTAGCAATCGTTTTTGATAGCGTCTTATCTCAGCTCACCCGTTGGATTGTTCCTGATTTTTAACGTCATTTTGTCGAGCTCTTCTTTTAGCTCAGCAAAATCTCTCTCTTCTCCAAATGTGTATTCATAGAGCTTTTCTCGCGTTTCACGAAAGTGGTTTTGGTCGAGATGGTTTTCTATGAATGGATAAATATTTTCATATGCAGAATCAGGAATGAATACTCCACACTCTTGAAGCGTGCGCGACTTAGCCCTATCGCTACCTGTCCACTCTTTAGTGCCAAAGAAAAACATAGGTCGGTTGTAATAGAGGTAGTCGTACCCTACTGATGAAAAGTCACCCAGGTAGATATCACTTCTTTTCAAAATGGGTAAAACAAGTGGATAAAGGCTCAGAACAACGATATTCCCCACGCCGTGATACTTCTCGCGGATATTGTTAACATGACTAGGTTGGTGATGCTCAAGCCAGGGGTGCAGCTTAATGATAAGGTTGTAATTTTCTGGGAGTTGCTGAGCGACAGGAAGGCCTGCTTCAAACAGCGATGAGGAGAGCTCTAGATCTTGCCATGTTGGAGCATAAAGAATCGTTTTCTGCTTTTTCTTAAAGTGGCTGAAGACCTCCCTCTCCACAAGATCATCATAATACTGTTCATATTTGAAGTAGAACGGAAATCGATAGTTACTTGTTCTTACATAGGCATTGAGCCTTTCTAACATCTGTTCTGCCTCAAGTCGCTCTTGCATTTGAGGCCCATAAATGAGAGACATGGTTTGATCTTTGAAATGCTTCAGGGTTTTATCAGAGTTGCCATGAGGGCAATACCAAAACTGGATGTTTTTTCTGAATATCAGTTCGAGTAGAGGGGCAAGATCTGCGCGATAATTGGCACCAGAAACAAAAAGAACATCGAAGTTCTCTGCTAGGAACTCCAGAATTTTCGCATGGTGTTCGATGTAAATCGGCTTGACTTGTGGATAGTATTTTTTGATGACCTCCACAAGGTGCTCTTCATCTGTCACGATGGGGATATCCATGATGTATGCAATCACAGCCAGGTGGTCGATGTGATTGACTGCATCACCTGGTGCGAGGCATACACTGGCAGCTTTCGATGAGCTTATTGACTTTGTCATAGATTGTATTTCTTAACTCGCTAATGTTTATTTCTCGTCCAAAGACTTGATTATATGTCTTCTTCTGCATAGTTTCAAATGAACTCTGATCTCCAGCGCACCCTTTTTCTATTATAGGAAAAATGTTTTTGTAATCACTAGGTTCTATCACTCGTCCACAACGGAACAGATAAAGGCCGGGATCTGAATGAGGGTTTCTCTGGCTGTCATTCAGAAAAAACATCGGTTTATTAAAAGTTAAAAAATCGTACCCAATGGAAGACATATCTCCAATGTAGGCATCGATTTGGCTTAGTAAGGGGTAGATTGTAGGAGTTTCTCTCATTAAGAAGATGTTCTGTTTTTGCCTTGCTATGCTTGCAATATGCTGTTCTTGTGTAGGATCACTGAGCGTATTTGGGTGTGGCTTTACAATTAGATTCCAGTCTTTGGGAAGGGATTCACAAAGGTGAGGAAGGACAGAGAAAAGGGAGCACGATTTCTCTGCATCTTCCCAAGTAGGAGCATAAAGAAGAGTTTTCTTATCTTTTTGCAGGAGAGAGGCAAGTTCCTTTTTGATCAGGGTGTCATAAAACTGAGTATTTTCCTTGTAAAATTGGTAGCGGATGTTTCCTGTATGAATTGCTTTGTGCTCCATATGTGCACCGACTTTCTCGATGATATAGTTGTGCATTTTCTCGCCATAGACCAGGAGGAGTTTTTCCCTATAAAGCCCTTCCATGAAGTGCGATGCATGCCCTTTGTCTGAGTTGCCATGTGGCACCCAAATACTCGCTGGGATGTTTTTTCCTAGCAGCGTGGCACCGAAAAAGATTTCATCTATAAAGTCATGAGGGAGCGATGAAAAAATTCCGTCATAGGCTTCTGCCATCTTAAGTCCCGCCTCAGCAGGACTCAAGTAGTGCGTATTTACCATTGGGTAATAGTGGTGAGCGATTTCTTCTATTCGCGTATCTGTAACAACCAGAGGGATTGCTAAAATGGAGCAAAGAGCAGCAATATGGTCTAAATGGTGAAGATCATTTCCGTATATGAGGCCAGCATGAACATATTTTGTCATACATAGAAACTACGCTTTTTCCTCTGGATAGTCAATTGTGAGAAGAAATGGTTTCGCTTTTGTAGAATGCATCATAGGATCGACATCTGCAGCGCTCTGATTCAGCACAAAATCTTTGCTAATGATTTTTGTTAGAGTTTTATTGCGTACTTCTTGAATGTGGATTTTGTCGGTCAGCAGCATGAGTTTTTCATAGAGCATGAGACTTTCTGCTTCATCCTCGTCTCCTGGATCTAACAGGCACTCTAGAGTCATATGTTCAGTGCTAGATATTGAAAGAGAGATGAGCTCTTTGGTGACATGGCGCCTGAGTCTCGACTGGGATTGAAGTTTTCGCGCAATGTGTTTGCATTCGAGATGCATCTGCGCTTTCAGGTCGATGTCTCCTTTCATAATGAGGCGCTCTTGTTCAGTCAGGTTTGCAAGGAGAGCTTGACGGATCGTAATTTCTTGATGCAGGAGAGCTTGAAGCTCCTCATGAACCTTCTCTTTTTGTTGTTCTTTTTCATTATGCGACATAAGATATGCTTCCCCTTTTCCTGTTGGTATGTATCGATACTGTTGAAATTACTGTGCCAAAAGTAGACTGCGTTTGACCTGTAAGGAGTTATGAAATGAAGCCCCCTCAAGAGCAGCTTCGGAGTTGGTTTTTTTCCTCCCGTCGCTCTCTCCCATGGCGGAAGGATCCTTCCCCTTACGAAGTATGGGTATCGGAAGTGATGTTGCAACAGACTCAGGTGAGTGTGGTGATTCCTTACTTTGATCGATGGATGCGCCGCTTTCCTGATATCCCGACTCTTGCCTCTGCTTCTATTGAGGAAGTGATTAAGTTATGGGAAGGGTTAGGATACTATTCCCGAGCGAGGAACCTTCATGAGGGGGCGCGCTATCTTGTTTCTAATCATGGTGGTGTTTTGCCTAGTGACCCCGTAGCATTGAAAAAAGTGAAGGGCTTAGGCCCCTATACGATCGGCGCAGTCCTCAGTTTTGCCTTTAAGAAAAAAGCTCCTGCAGTCGATGGAAATGTCCTCAGGGTAATGTCGCGATACTATGCAATAGACAGTGAGATAGATAAAGGCAAAACGCGCAGGTTAATTGAGGAAAAAACAGCTGTATTTTTACCTGACTATGAGCCATGGATAGTGATGGAGGCTCTCATTGAGCTAGGAGCATTAGTCTGTAAGAAAGTTCCAAATTGCCAGATCTGCCCGATAAAGGATAGTTGTCAGGCTCTCAGAAGAGGTCTAGAAAAAAAATTGCCTATTACTGGGAAAAAAATTCCGGTTACAGATCTCTACCGTTTTGTTCCTGTGATTCATAGTAATAGATCTATCTTGTTGAAAAAAGGGGGGTCAGGGGAGGTTATGGCAGACTTGTGGGAGTTTCCCTATATTGACCTTGATCACCCCCCTACGAATCCCAAACATATGGATCTACATCTCCAAAGTGTTTTTGCTCTACCTCTTGAATACTTAGAGGCTATGCCTACGGTAAAACATGGCTTTACGAGGTTTCGTGCGTCCCTTTATCCTCATATCTATACCGCTCCAAATTGCTTTGAAGCCCCCGGGTACAAGTGGTTTCTATTTAACGACTTAGAGAGCCTTCCTTTTTCTTCTGGCCATAAAAAGATTAAAAATCAGCTTAGTTCTATTTCAATTTTTGAAAGATATGTTGTTCATTAGACTTTTTTTGCGTTCAAGACTAAAAACTCTGAAGCAAATATTTTTTCATTTTTTACCCTTAGAGAATCTAAAAACTGTTGGTTGAAATGGCTAGGAATGCAGAGCCCTTTTCGAGATAAACTTTCCAAAAAACGAGGATCTTGCAAAGACCATTCTCGGACTGAAAACACATCGCTAACAGGTTTATAGACAAGATCTTGGGTGACTTTTGTTCCTGTAGGGCTACTTTGACAGACAAATGAATTTTGATAGTAAATATCGACCTCATACCCCACATCCTGTAAGTCTTTCTTAATGTTTTCTGCATAGCGATCTTCTAGTTGTATAACTTGAAGGCAGTGCTCTTCTTGTAGTTTGTGGAGCATTAATTGCCTAGAGCTGGGGTATCCAGCGGCGATTGAAAGCGAGTCTTCTTGAATTGATAAGGCTAATTGGTCGAGGGTTGGTCGATCTGCGATGAGTTTTTTTGGAACAAGAACAGTAGAAAACTTTGCCGGTTCAGAAGTTAGGGGAAGAAAGGGCAAGGCAAGATGCTCTGGGTTCGAGCTTTCAAGGTCATTAATTGCAAACTCAAGACACGGATGTACATCGTGCAGTAGTAAGAGGCTGTCTCCAGAGCCTTGCAAATGAGAGATCTGAAGTAAGCTTTCTCTCCTTTTGTCTGGTAACATGGAATCAAAAACATTCAATGCAAAAAACAAAGGAACTTTTTTTTCTACTTGTGATAAGCGATTGTAAATGCCTTGTACATCGAGATTATAAATTGGGTGGGCATTCGCTCTACAGAGTAGCCGGCACTCATCAGTAGAAGGTTGGGTTCTGATTAGACACGAAATCGCATCGGTGGAGTATCCAATTCCCGCGCCTATTTCAACTGCTGGGGTATCGGGCCGCCGTGTTTTTTCTACAACTTCAGTTAAATTCTTATTGAGAGCAGAAGTTACAAAAGATCTAAAATCGTTCACAGAAGACCAGTTGTCTTCAACCTCTTTTTGTTTAACGTCTACAAAAAGATCGGGATTGAGTAATTGCTTAATTTCATCTTCACTAAATTGCAGATGCCCTTTTTTAGGTGAGCTTGTTGCTTCAGGTAAAGCGTGAACATTTGAATAAAAAGCTTTTTTCTGTGCAACTTCATGAATTTTAGCACGAGTGGAGCTGCCTTCATGGCTACAAAAACGCCTTGCTGTCTGAATAGCCCCCTGAACATAGGATAGTGGAGTGAATGGAGTGGGGCATCTTAGAAAGGTACTGATCATGATTATTGCTGCTAATGTTATTTTGAAATTGCGATAAAGAATAGAAAAGTAGCCATTTTCTATAAAGAGAGTTTTATTACTCTTTACGGCTCTTTGCAAAAACTTTTTCTTTAGTTATTGTAGAGGTCAAAGCTAAAATGATTGCAGGTGAAATGATTAGTCGATATAAAAATTTTCTCTATTATGGGCTCTTGGGTGTAGCTGTAATGACATTGTTAGTTGTCCGTTTTTGGAAAACTAAAAAACATGATGAGGCAGACTTTGTGAGCGCAAAGACTGCGTTTCAAAAATGGGTGCATGGAAATGATCGCAATCATGAATCCCTTAACATGCTGGAAAACATGCTTAAGAAACATCCCGAGCTTTCTCCACAGTATGAGTCTCTAATTGGACAGCAGCTCTTAGCTTCCGGTTCGGCAAGTGATGGAAAAAGCTACTTGGAGCATGTGCTGACAAGGGCCGCGCATCCCTACTATTCTGACTTTGCTAAAACTTCTGTGACGATCGTTGAAGGTAATTTTTCTAAAGCCCTAGATGAGGCGAATTCTTTAAAAACTAAGATGCAGGAAGAGTTAGCAACCGAAATAGAAAAAGGGTCACTCCTTCACGCTTTTAACTTGCTCAGAATTGCAATGCTACAAGGTGAGCTACTGAGTAAAGCGGGTGAGTTAAGCGCTTGGGGAGAGTTAAGGCAATACGCAGGATGGGAGTCTGGGGAGCAAAAAAGCGGGAAGGAGGTCTGTTCCAAGCTCCTATCCCACCTAACCATCCAGCAGAGATCTCTGCTAGATTACATCGCATTTAGAGAAAATCTACTTACTCATTAAGAAAGTAGGTTTATTGCCCTTCAGGATTCGACTTAACATTGGGTCGGCTTTCCTTAGCGGCTGACTTGTGTAAGCCAGCACCTCCCATTAATCCCATAAGGAAAAACACTAAGGGAGGAAGAAAAAACGAAACAATCAGGCCAACTGCTGCGAGAACAATTCTCGTTGCTTTTTCTTGCTTGAATACAAATCGAAAACCCGCTTCTGCTGCTTTCTGTACCTTTCTAGGAAGCCAGATTCCAAGAATGCCACCAACTCCTGCTAGAAAAATACTCCACGCAGCACCAAAAAATAAGAATGTCAGTAGTGTTGCAAGAAGAAAGTAGAGTACGAAAAATATCTCAAACCGATATTTTTTCCCGAAGTTTTCAATCTCTTGGACGCTCATGCCGTCTTTTAATGTTTTTTTCATATATAACTCTAATCAATTTAAGGGTTTAGAGGTATTTAGGAACGTTCCTTACCACTGCCCCAAATAAAATGGGGATTTGGTGTCAGAATAAGAACGGTTGCTAACCTCACCTCTAGAGACCTTTCATGCCCCATAAACTCAAAGTATATCTAAAATATTTTTTTTTCAATGAAAGATCATCATATCTAGTTGAAGCTTTTCATTAAGTTCAATAGAATTAGCACGATAATACTTATTAATTTAAGTTGAGAGACTTGGGTGATCATCAAAAAAGCACCACTTCTTCCCCTTCTGAGCCGAATGAGGCTGTTTAACCTCTTTCTGCTTTTGATTATCGTGCTCACTTTGACCGCAGTGACAATGTCCTTGCGAATCGATAAAGGTGATGTTGGGCTTCAAGGTAGGAGCAAGGCGACAGCGACAGCGATAAAAGATGAAGAGAATACTCCTCTCCTGAGGCTTGAGGCTAAACTTATGCATTTGCCGACAAAAGTTCCAGTTTTCCCTTACTACGATCTCAAAGATAAGCTCAGGTTGGATAGTATTGATAGTCGTCCTGATGTGCAAAAATCTGACAGAAAGTTGCACCTCCAGATCCTTCCATCGAGGAGTGTCATAGATATTGGAAAAGGAGATCGGGTTTATTTAGAGTATGGGGAGGATGAGCAGCTGAAGATTGGGGATCAGAGCTCACCGCTCTGGTTAGAAGTTTATCAGAACCACAAAGGTGATATCTTATGCAGAGGGGGACTTAATCTTTCTAACGAACATGAGGGAGAAGCTCTTGGGACAGAGACTTGGGAATTTTCACTCGATCGCGATCAAGAAAGAAATTCTCCTATTAGTGATGGGCTTTTGAAGCCACTTCAGGACTCTAAATGGTGGGGAAGCGATCGACTCATCGATTTATATGGGGGAAGTCGATATGAAAAGATCAAAAAGTGTCAACGTATTGAAACGAGTCTGTCAAGTGGGGGCCATATTTTGTATGTGCGAAAGGGTGACACTTTAATTTTCGATGGAAATTCTCTGGTAAAGAAAAACTTAGGGCAAGAGACAAAAGGCTTTCCTCTCTATCTTTTGCGCTCGGTATCAAGTGAAAAGTTGTGTTGGGATGTGTGGGATGAAAAAGGGGTGCATCAAGGAGTGTTTGAACAGCTAAAGGAGCGAGTATCCCCAATAGCTACTGTTCCAAAAAGCCTGTTCTCTAATATCCGAAGCCGTAGCCGCAATATAGTCACCTGTCGAGTCGATAACAAAATGGTCGTTTTAAAGAAGGGGGACTGGCTTCTAAAAACAGGTGCAGGGTGGCGGTGTCTTACAAGTCTAGAAGAAGTGACTTCTCTAGTTGCTTTCGACCTAAAAGGAGAGCTTTTCGTGTTTGATGGTGTAAAGCGGAAAGGGAGTGGTCAAGTCTTTGTCGGAACGCTTTTCGATTCGTCAAGATCGGAAAGTCTTTCTGTTTCTATTTCACTTTCCAAGGGAAGCTCTAAGGAACATTCTTCTCACACAAAAAAAACTGTTTCCCCTACACTTCCTACGTCTGAAGAAGAAGAAACAGATGAAATGTCAAAAGAGAGACGACCCCAAAAAGCATATCGGCTTGAAGAGGAGGCAGAGCAGAGCAGTGGATATTAGACGATTTTTCCCACTGACTTGCCTTTGCGCTGTCTTATGTCTTAGTGCGCCAATTGCGATTCACTCCCAGACAATCGAAGAGAAAGAGAAGGCGCTTTCGAGTGACGTCCTGGAGCAGGATGCCGAAGCGCTCTTATCCACTTTGACCAAAGAAATGAAGCACCTGAGGCGTCTGTTAAATCAGAAGTACGTTGAAGTGCAGGCCTGTTTCAAGGAAAACTCCTCATCTGAAGCCTTTGAAAACAAGCTAAAAGAAGTGCAAGAGATCAAGCAAGCACTTAAAGATACAGAAGTTGAGTGGCGGGAGGTTGCAAGTCATCGCTTAAGAGGAGATTCTGACTATACAATTTGGTATCAGGAAGATCCCTCGCTGAACCAGCTAATAATCGACTATGGATCTAGTGACTACCTTTACATCATTCCGCAAGAACTTTCAGCTATGAAGATCCATATCCATTCAGGGATTCCCATTCCTAATGAGTCGTGGAGCGAACTCCTTGAAGTGATTTTAGCTCACAATGGAGTGGGGATCAAAGAGATCAACCCCTATACACGTCAGCTCTATGTCTTAAAGCAAGATCTGGTTGCTTTAGATGCGATTTTGAGTGATCCAGTTGAACTCAATATGATTCCTCAGAATAAACGGATTGTCTACATCTTCTCTCCCCCTCCTGAGCAGGTGAAAAATGTGTGCCAGTTTTTTGAAAGGTTTCGCGATCCCAAGATGACTTTTGTTCATCAGCTTGGCTACAAAATAGCTGTTGTGTCGACTAAGGCAGAGATCGAAAAGTTTTTAGCGCTTTATCAGACGGTTTGGGAGAAAGAGAACGGAAAAGTCACGAAAATGCTTTCTCTTAGTCGGGTGAACTCTTCAGAAATGGAGAGGATTTTAAAAGCTTATTTTAGTGATGGACCTGGAAAAGCGCGGGCTTCAAAAGGGCACGTTGAGGAATTAACGTGCATCCCATTAAAGGGTGAGGGGTCAATCGTTCTGGTTGGCGCCAAATCTGTTGTAGATCGCGCTGAAAGCATTGTAAAAGATGTTGAAAGTCAGGCTGAAGACCCTACCGAAATGACGGTCTATTGGTATACCTGTCGTCATAGTGACCCGATTGATGTCGCTGAGGTCCTAGAAAAAGTTTACACTTCTCTGGTCTATTCTGGAGTCGATGGGGTTGATGGGCGGTTTGACTACCCCTTAATGCCTCCTATAGAGCCTCAAAAAGAACTGTCGCCACAGCTTCCCCCGCCTACATATGGCTCTCCTCCTTATTCTTCAGGTGTACACCCCCCTACCGCTGTCGCTGCGACAATTGAGGCACAAAAAGAGAAATCGACGACAACGAACTTTATCCCCTATCCAAAAACTGGTTCGATCATGATGGTGGTCAGGCGAGACACCTTAGATAAGATAAAAGAACTGCTCCGAAAGCTCGATGTGCCAAAAAAAATGGTGCAAATTGAAGTGCTGCTCTTTGAAAAGCGCATGACAAACAAGAATAACTTTGGGCTGAACATGCTTAAGCTCGGATCTGCCGCTTCAAATACCCATCAGACTGGCCTTGGTTATGATAATGGTCGATCGATCAAGAAAGGAATTTTGGACTTTTTTATTTTCCGCGAGAAACCTAGTAGCTTTTGGCCTGCCTTTGACATTGCATACAACTTCTTGATGGCGCAAGAGGATGTAAGGATCAATGCTGCGCCGTCTGTGACAACACTCAATCAAACGCCTGCTCAAATTGCTCTTGTACAAGAAATATCGATCGATAATGGTGCGGCTCCAATTGAGACGAACAAAGATATCACTTTTGAAAAATCGTTCTCTCGCGCTCAGTATGGGACAACTTTGGTCATGACACCTACGATTCACGATCCCGAACTACCTGAAGACAAGACCCATTTTGTGACCTTAGAAACCAACATCACCTTTGATACGATCAAGAAAACTTCACCCAATAAGGATCGCCCCGATGTGAGTCGCAGGCACATTGAGAATAGTGTGCGTGTCGCCGATGGAGAAACTGTTATTTTGGGGGGGCTTCGAGAAAAAACTGGTGAGGACTCAAGCAATAAACTTCCTTTCTTAGGAGAGCTTCCGGGGCTGGGTAAGTTTTTTGGCGACTCTCGAATGACTGACGAAAAAACTGAGATGTTCATTTTCATTACGCCTAAGATCATTTTTGATGCTAAAGGGGAACTCGAAGAGGCCAGGAATAAAGAGTTAATGAAAAGACCAGGAGATCTTCCTGAGTTTCTAGATCGGATCAATAACGCCAAGAAAAAAGCTAAAAAACGGCTATTCGATAATAGCTTAAAACTGATGTTTGGGACCGTGGATGGCTAAGCAAGGTGTCCAGGACAATAACTTTCCAGCCTTAGCAAGGCGCTTTGGAATCGAAGCCTTCAATGATCTATCAGCGTTTCCTTTTGTTCTAAATCGCAAGCAGCTGCTCCCCTATACTTTTGTTCGTCGGAAAAGGGTGCTTCCTGTCGACGAAGAAAATGGTGTGCTCATTGTCGCCATATCTCACCCTTACGACCTTGAAGCTATCGAGGAAGTGCGCTCCCTTACCAATAAAGAGGTAAAGGAGATTTTTTGCCCCATCGAAAAGCTCGAAGAGGCGATTGAAAAGTGTTACCACCAAGATGATGAGGAAGCCTCAAGTTACATTGAAGGGTTAAAGCAAGAGTCTGATCCCCATGGCCAAGAAAACTCTGTAGAAGCTTATGATCTTCTTGAAAAACAAGACCATTCTCCAGTTGTTCGTTTGCTAAATATGATTATGATTCAAGCAATCCAACAAGGAGCGTCAGATATTCATTTTGAGCCTGTAGATACCGGGCTTACAATTAGATATCGGATCGATGGAGTCCTTCAGTTTCGTCACTCACCACCAATAGAAATGCAAAAGCAGCTGATGACCCGAATAAAGGTAATGGCCAAGATGGATATTGCTGAACATCGACTCCCTCAAGATGGACGGATTAAGTTGAGAATGGGAGGGCGACATATAGACTTCCGAGCAAGTACAGTACCAGTTTCGAATGGGGAGCGAATTGTACTGAGGATTCTCGATAAAAGTAATGTGATCCTAGGTTTAGATAAGCTAGGAATGTCCTCAGCCTTTATTAAGAAAATGAGGGGGTATCTTCAGCACAACCAAGGAATTATTCTTGTGACTGGGCCTACAGGGAGTGGTAAGACGACGACACTATATGGCGCAATTGCTGAACGCAGTCATGAAGAGATCAACATTATGACGATTGAAGACCCCGTAGAATATAAGCTCCCTAAGATTTCACAAATTGGCGTCAATCCAAAGATCTCTCTCACTTTTGCAAAAGGACTCAGACATATTTTAAGGCAAGATCCTGACATTATTATGGTAGGGGAGATTCGGGATAAAGAAACGGCAGAGATTGCAATTCAATCCTCCCTTACTGGTCACCTTGTCTTATCGACTCTTCATACAAATGATGCTCCTTCAACCCTAACGAGACTCGTCGATATGGGAATTGAACCCTACCTCTTATCCTCATCGGTTTTAGCAGTTGTTGCTCAACGCCTTGTTCGCTTGATTTGCGATCAGTGTCAGAGTGCGTATGAGCCCACAGATGAAGAGCTCCGAGAACTCGGAATTGATAGGAAAAAACTGCGTAAGGGTGTCTTAAATAAAGGGATGGGCTGTGAGTCATGCTATGGCTCCGGCTACCGCGGCAGGTGTGGTATCTATGAACTGATGCCTATGTCGCGAGAAGTCAAAGAGCAACTGTTAACGAGTGCCGACTCCACTGCAATACAAAAAGTCGCGACCGCAAATGGGATGCTTTCTTTGAGAGATGAAGCTCTCCGTTTAGCCCTACTTGGTAAAACATCAACTGCTGAAGTGCTTCGCGTGACAAAGCAACTTGAGGTTTAAGCCATGCTTTACAAATACCTAGCATATAGCTCTGTTGGTAATAAAGAGGTCGGTATCGTGAATGCCGACTCGCTAACTCTTGCAAAAGAAAAACTTCTTAAAGAGCAAGTCTATGTCGTCAAGATTGCAGCCTATACGAAGAATAGAAGTGGAATTACTCTATCTGGTGCAAGGCTGCAAAACTTCACTCGTGATCTCTATGTCTTGCTTAAATCAGGGCTCCCTCTGTATGACTGCTTACAAATTTTGCAGCAAAAAAATCGGCGCTCAAAGCTTGCCCCTTTATTCCTCGATCTATGTGACCAAGTAAAGCAAGGGCAGCATTTATCCCGTGCCTTAGAGAACTACCCCAAGGTCTTCCCTCCACTCTATATCGCGATGGTTAAGGCTGGAGAAGAATCTGGGACCTTAGATCATAGCTTTAAAGAGTTAAGTCACCTCCTTACGAAACAGTACGCCCTACGCAAGAAAGTCATGTCGGCGATGATTTACCCCATTTTCCTTAGCGTGTTTTGCGTATTGGTCGTTGCTTTACTCCTCTTTTTTGTGGTGCCTTCAATGAGTGAACTATTTGAAGGGAGAACGCTTCATCCGATTACTGAGTATGTTTTGGGGACAAGTCAATTTTTAAACAGCCATGGGCTTGCCATCTTCTCCATTGCGATGTCGGGTATGTTGGGAGCGATGCTTTTTTTTAAACAAAAAAAAGGAAAAGAGTGGCTCATGATGCTTTTCCTGAAGCTTCCTATCCTATCGAGAATGATTACTGAGACAGTGTTTGCCCGTTTTTGTCGTGCTTTTTCCGTCCTGATGGATGGTGGGGTTCCGTTGATCCAAAGCTTGGAGCTGAGTCGAGAAGTCATGCGCCACTTCCTTTTCGAGCAAATCATTGTAAAGGCTCAGCAAAAGGTGGTCGAAGGAAAAAAGCTTTCGGATGAGATGGGAAAGTCTCCTTATGTTCCCCAGCTTGTGACCCGTTTTCTTGCAATAGCTGAAGAAGCGGGAAACACAGGTCAAATGATGGAGCATGCCGCTGAGATTTATGAAGAAGATGTGGAACGAGGCTTAAGTCGCTTCACATCACTTTTACAACCAATAATCTTACTTTTTCTTGGCCTGATTGTGGGAGTTATTTTATTATCTGTGCTGCTACCACTCACTGATGTGAATTCAATTTTATAACGGGACTTCCGATATTAGTCCCATAACTGAAAGGACAAAATGAAAAAACAAGTCAAGCGGGCAATGACACTGTTAGAAATCATGATTGTGATTTTTATTATTGGGATCATTGGGAGTGTGATTGGATACAACATGCGCGGAAGTTTAGACGAAGGTAAGGCCTTTAAGACAAAAGAAGCTGCCCGCAAGCTCTATGAGATTATCGAATTGGAAATTGCAAAAGGGGCCAAGCCGACAACAGACTCTAAAGAGATAGAAGCTTTACTTAAACAGTCTGGCCTTGTGCGAAAACCAGCAGATCTCCTTTGTGATGGCTGGCAGAATGCCTTTTCTTTTTACATGGATGGAGAGAGTCATGTCCGTTTTAACTCGACCAAATATGAGGAGTACTGTGAGAAGAAAGGAAAGCCAAGAGACTATCCGTGGGAAGAGGACGCTGACACTTTTTGAGCTTTTCATCACAATAGCGCTCCTGGCATGTGTGGGGGCTGTTGTCATTTCTCGCGCCCTCCCGATGCTCGATCACTACCGTTTTGAAGCTGACGCCAAGAGGTTTGAAAAGGAAATTTTGCTAACAAAACGCTTAGCTGATACTGCGCACGCAGATGTTCAATTTGTTGTAAAGCGAGGAAAGAAGGGCTATGAATGCAAGCGTTTGACAGATGAGCCGATTCGAATGGATAAGCTTATGAAAAAAAAACTCTCTTTCCCCCACATCGACTCGATACTGGTCAGTGGCTCCAAGATAGATCGAGAGAGTGTGACCTTTACAGGTACTGGATGGACAAACCAAAATGGCGAGTGGGATCTTGTTTCAAAGTTTGGCGAGAACTATAAAATAAAGAAACTCCACTCTTGACTGACATTGAGCAGTTAGAGTAAGAAAAGAAATGTAGTTTATTCATTTCCAGTGGATTATAAAAAGCGCAGCTATGTTAGTTAAACATAGCGAGCATTTTTTAATTCTCTGGTAATTAATAGGATGCGTTAATTTTCCTCGCTAACTGCTCAATGTCAGTCTTGACACCTACGAAATTCTCATTTATTTCTCTAGCAAGACAGGAGGTATGATATGAATGTCGCTCTTATTGCTAGTATTTTTGGCCCTATTCTTGTGTTCACAGGACTTTGGTCACTATTTTATCAAGAAAATGTTACAAAGGTTGTTGAGGCAATAAAAAAGAACCCCGCGATTCTTTACTTAGGGGGAATTATCAACCTAATTTTTGGGCTGATGATTATTCAACTTTGTCCAAGAATTTCTCTCGATTTGTTTGGGCTTGTTCCCCTATTAGGTTGGGCGCTATTTCTTCGTGGGCTATGCGTGTTCTTTCTTCCAAGCCTTATCGCAAGAGGGCTTAAAATGCCGATTCACTACTATAAGGTATTCGGGCTGATCGGGATTGCCTGGGGACTTATTCTTTGCTGGGTTGCATACATGTAGGTTGCTGAGCTATGATGAGACAGAATCACTCATAGAGGTCTTATCATGAAGAAAATCAAAAAATTCTCCCTGTTTTTTCTTTTCACATGCACGCTTTCACTATTTGGTGAAGCAGAACCTGAAGCTGTTACTCCAGTAGCTACAGAACTTAAAGTCAGAATGCCTGAGTGGCAGCCAAAGATTTATGAGAGTTACCCAAACGGCTCCCCTAAACTCTTAGTTTTCTATGTAGAAAATGATGAGGGAGTGGAAGAGGCAGTCAAGCGGATTTACTTCTATGAGAATAATCGTCAAAAAGATGAAACAGACCTCATCCAAATGGGCGAACACTCTGTGCCTCATGGAGTCAGTGTGGGTTTTCGCGAAGATGGAGAAATTGAGCGTATTGCTTTTTATGATCGAGGGGAACTTCACGGCACCACGAAGATCTTATACCCAAATGGCAATGTTCGTCACCAGACGACTCACAAGCATGGTCAGTTATTTGGGGCAATCACTTCCTACTATGACAATGGGAATATCCTTGCTGAAGGGCACTACGAAGAGGGGAAGCTTCAAGGAGACTACACGCGTTACTACTCTTGCGGTAATCGAGAAGTGGTGATCCCCTACGTTAATGGTCAGATGCACGGTAAGATGATCGAGTGGTATCCAGGAGGTGGTGAGAAGTCACACCAACTTTATTATGAAGGAAAACTCCATTCACAAAATGGGCAAAGTGCTTTTGTCATGTTTGATGAGAATCATTCTATCATAGAAGTTAAAGACTACAATCATGGAGTGCCTTCAGGAAACCACATTAAGTATCACCCAAATAAAAGGGAAAGCTACCACGCCCACTACCAAAATGGACAAATTCATGGGAAAGAATGCTGGTATGATGAAAATGGCAAGTCTATCGGTGAAAGCTCTTATGATCATGGAAAAAAGATTGGAAAACATTGGAAAAAGCATCTAAATGGGACCCTTTCTTTTCTCGCAGATTATGGACGTAAGGGGAAGCTTAAAGAACCCATCCGCACTTTTGGTGAGAGTGGGCAGAAAACTGAAGAGTATTTTCTAAACGATAACGATCAATATGAAGGTCCGTACCTTAAGTGGTATGAAGATGGTCAACTAGAAGCTCAGGCCTTTTACAAAGAGGGTGAGTTTGAAGGTGAAGCGAAAGAGTTTTACCCATCAGGTCAGCTAAAAGCGATTGGACACTACTTAGACAAGCAAAAAAATGGAAAGTTTGAGGAGTGGTATGAAGATGGTTCTTTAGCATTTTCTGGTGCTTTTAAAGAGGGGAACAAAGAGGGACCCTTTCAGGAGTTTTATCCAAACGGTAAGAAAAAAGCTGAAATGCATTTCAAAGGCTCACTTTTTGATGGTAAGCAGTGTGAGTGGTACGAGAATGGACAGATGAGGACCGAAGCCACTTTTATCATGGGAAAAAGGGATGGGCTCTTGCGTACATGGAATGAAGCGGGAAAGCTTCTTTATGAAGGAGAATATAATAAAGACCAGTCTGTAGGCACCCACACTTCTTACTTCGATAGTGGTGAAAAGCTTGAAGAGCTTTCTTTTACAGATGGCAAAAAGCATGGTGACCATAAAGAGTTTTTTGCGAATGGTCAGCTCCGTTTAATTGAGCACTTCAAAGAGGGCGTTCTCGAAGGAGAAGTCTTAGGCTTCTATGAAACGGGTGATCCCCTTTTTGTTCGAGAGTTCAAAGGGGGAAAACTTTGCGGGTTGCAGAAAGAATACTTCTCACCTCAGAGTACAAAAAACGCAGAAAAAGAGGTTGTGTTTTCATCCTATCGCTATGATGAAAATGGCGAATTACACGGTGAACAAAAAACCTACTACCCTAGTGGAACGATTAAAACCCTCCTGACTTATAGCCATGGCACATTGGATGGTTTAAAAGGGATGTGGGATGAAGAAGGCAACTTGGTTGAAGAGTCAACATTTAAGAATGGAAAACTTGAAGGGCGTCACTTTGCAGTCGATTCTGAAGGGAGAGAGATCACTTATCACTACAAGAATAATAAGCGAGATGGGGTTCATACAGTTGCCTATCCAGGTGAATTGGTCGATGGAAAAAAGATTTTTGCTATTGAAGCGACTTATAAGAACAATAAGCTTGAAGGAGAAGCTAGAGAGTTTGATCCCAATGGAAATCCTATTAGCGTAACGACCTATGTTTATGGAATCAAAGAGGGGCCAGCCATTCTCTATCATAAGAATAGCCGCCCAGCTCTTAAGCTCGAATTCCACCACGACAAGAGAGAAGGAATGTCATACCAATACTACCCCAATGGTAAGGTTTATAAAGAAGTAGCATTCCAGAATGATGAGAAAGAAGGTGAAGAGAAAACCTACTTTGAAGATGGAAAACTCAATAGCATTTATCGCTATCGAGATGGAAAGCTTGAAGGCCTTGCTCAGCACTGGAGTGAGTCAGGTATCTTGCTTTTTGAGGCCTTCTATAAAGAGGGTGTACAGCATGGGAAGTTTTCAAAGTATTATGACAGTGGAAGACCTCGTCTTGAGCAAACCTATCATGAAGGCAAGCTAGTCGGTGAGAAAAAGGTTTATGACCAGGATGGCAAGGTAACAGTCACGCGCTTTGAAAATGGACAGAAAGTGAGTTAATTTGGATATTCACTTTACGGGCCTGCTTAAGAATGTCCATTCCCAAATCTTTTGCGCTTTTTTTGGTAAAATCAAAATATTTGCACATCTCCAATACGTGAGGTTATGTAGATTTTCAACTCTTTCGATTGCACCTAAAAACCATTGCAAAATCTGTAGAAAGCGACTTTCGAGAGCAGTCCCTTTACAGTATCCCATTAACTCTTCTCTAAGCTTTCATAGACAATAATACCTCCTTTATGCAAAATTTTTTTTAAATTTTTTCATGAGGCGCAAGTTTATGTCAGTAACGAAGTTTAATTTTTCAGTTCAAGATTATCAAATCCTTTTTGATATGTTTAAGGGGGAACACCCAAAGAGCCAACCTTCTTCCAATCTACGAGAAGCTTTTCAAGCAAATAGTCGAGAAAAGAACATTCAAAAACGGATTTCCACCATTATTGATAAACGCATTGGCTTTTTAGATAACAGCGAATTGAAAGAAGCGTGTAAATCGGCAAGTGATACATTAAGCAAGATTACACTCCTTCAAGCCGAAAATGCCTTAGAGTCAGTTAACGAGTGGGAGCATTCTAACGAGAGACATGCAGAAGCGGCCCAAAGAATTCGAAGTTTTATTTCCAATTCTAGCGCAACCACAATTGATTTGAGTGGATTTAGTTTAAACTCTCTCCCATCGTTTTTAGAGACAGGGACTTTTCAGGATAGGAACTTTACGATAATTCGCTCAGCGCCGCGTGATCCTGCGCTTCCAGTCGAAGAAGGAGCAAGACCTGCCGATTCAGGCCATACTGCACCAGAAGGAAATAATTTGCCTGGTTGCGACGAGAGCTATTTAGATCTGTCATCATCATGGTCACGAAAGCCTATTGAATTCACTAGCGAGCTTGTAAAGCAGATTTGCCAAAAACCACTGTTAAGGAAATTAAATATTTCCGATAATCCTATAGGAAAAGGATCCAAGAGTATCCCTGAATCAATTATTCACTCGTCTGTAGAAGAGCTGATTGCACAAAACTGTAAGCTTACTTCAGTCCCTCCAAAACTTTTACAAGGAGAAAAACTGAGAAAACTGGATCTATCAGGTAATCAACTACTTAGTTTCCCTGTTGTTTCTAGCGGTTTATGTCGTTTAGAAGAGCTGGTCATGCATAACATGAATGTTCCAGAACAAGTTAAACATTTAAGCTCTCTAAAAAGATTAGATATATCAAAATCTGGAACTGGTTTTATTGTAGAATTGAAGCGTTTTGCATTTCCAAATTGGATAAGAAACCTGCAAAATTTGGAGGAGTTGATAGCACAGTATTGTTTTGCTGGATTCGATGACCCTATTGTTGGCTTCCCTCTAAATGGCTTAAAAGGATTAACAAGTTTAAAAAAGCTCGATCTTTCGTACTCTGTGCTCAGATGGGATATGAGAGATTTTGAATTCATCACTACTCTGCCGAATCTTATAGAATTAAAACTTGTTGGTTGCGGTATTAGAAGTGTGATCGATACTATTTTTTCACTAAGAAAAGATTGTGTCGTCCATTTGGATAAAAATGCATTTTCAGGGAGTGAAGTTAATGAGCTTTTAGAAGTAACTGGTTCTGATGACTACAAAGGACCCAAACTTCTAGGTCTGTCTGCTTGTAAGGATTCATAGTAGGGGTGTTAATTACAGGGTTGCTCATACTCGAATAGAGTTGAGCACCCTACTTCTCTTTTTTTAATCACTTTTAGGTTTTCGAAGTCCTCTAAGGAGCGATCTCCCCCCACTTCGACAAACAACACTCCACCCTGTTTTAATAGGCTGGAGTTGTCGATTAAGGTTAGAATAGACTCTTGTAGTGCATGCTCTGCATAGGGAGGGTCGACATAGATAAAGTCAAAGCTCGCTTCATTCTTGATCAGTTTCTTTAAAGCTTTTGTCGCATCAAAAGAGATGACAGTAGCCAAGGAATTGAGCTCTAACTCTTTTACATTACTTTTAAGGCAGGAAAGAGCTTGTGGGTGGTTTTCTATGAATGTCGCATGACTTGCACCTCGGCTCAAGGCTTCGATTCCCATAGCTCCAGATCCAGCAAAGAGATCGAGAAACGTGGCATCAATGACTCTGTTCTGAAGGATGTTAAAGACGGCTTGCCGGAGCTTTTCTGATGTGGGGCGAGTTGAGCTGCCTTTAGGCGTTTTTAAGGCCCTATTTTTTAAGAAACCACTTGCAACTCTCATCTTACTGCTGAAGGGATGCCTCTATGTGTTAAAAGAGAGTCTGCCTCTTCAAGAAGAGCGGGATCAGATTCGTGGATAAAGCGGTCATAACAGGTATAGGCCTGTTGCAGGCCATAGTTGCGATCAAGCTTACTTCCCCCTTGTACTGCTTTCTCAAAGGAGATACGTTGGAGAACATTAATGAACTGTGTTCCGTTGAAAGCTTGAATCATGATGTCAAAGTCTTCTAATGTTTGAGTGTGGCCGTAGACAACGTAAGGGCGGTCTGAAAAAAGTGGAGGGCAAAGCTTCGAGTTCGATGCAAATACAAGACCATTAGTTGCTTTCCCAACTTGATTGAGAGAAACATGTTTTGCAAGCATCTTTTCAATATGCTTTACAAATACAGCGAGCTTCCGCGGAAAAGCTGCATTCGTTTGTGAGTACATCATTTCCCCATTATTCATGGCAGAAAGTAGGTCTAGCATTCCTAGGTTATTATGAGAGCTTGCAGCTGCAGTAAATAACGCAAAGTTACCTGCTTGCTCTGATTCTAGAGTGAGTAAGTCATCCCGGTGCTTAGCAATCGTATCAAGCTTGTTGCCATCAGTAATCAGTATGACAACATTTTGCTTCGTGTCGCTTAGGTAACCATTGACCTCTCTTAAGATATCGAAGGGACTGAAACGGGTAATGAGCCCCTTGTAAGGGCGCTTTTCTATAAAGCGTCTTGCAAGTTGTACATTCTCCTTATTCCAGTCAGTAGGCGTACGACTATAGGCATCAATTTTTGAGTCGACAAACAAGAGACTGAATGTATCTCCATCTTTTAGATATTTAAGAGCGTTGAATACACCCTCTTTAAAGACTTCATAACGGTGCTTCTTAATGGAGGAAGAGCTATCAACGACAAATACCAGATGTTGACTAGCAGTAAACATTTGAAGGTGCGGCTTCGGTTTGAGTGTGACAGCAAAATCATATCCATTCTCTTTGCTCTTTCTGTACTCTACTTGAGTCTCAAAAGAGTCTCCAAATGAGAGTGTTTCCAATGCCTCTGTTGATGGAATAGCTGCGAGATTTCCATAGCTGTGACGCCCTTTTTCATAAGCAGAGTGGGTGGACTCCCCAGGCAGTCTGGTGTTGAGCTTAGGCTCAGCTATCGCAACACCTGCCGTCTCCTTTACTTGCTCTTTTTGATACTTGGAAAGCAGCTCTCGATGATGGTTTGGACTAGTAGCAACTTCGACTGGCTGTTCATCGCGTGAGGGTGGAGCAAGGGTTACTGATTCTGGACTACATTGCACTGCAGCGATCCCCTGGTTATTCTCCTGGAACACGTTTTTAAGGGAAGAAATCAGACTATGAGTTTGAAGCCGCTCCATTTTTCTGGCAATAGTGTGCTTCTTAGGTAGCAAGGCGGCGACTTCCTCAATAGAAAAGGATACGTGAGAGAGCAAGAGCGCTTCCATTGGTGTTTTATGAGCTTTGGTCCATGTTTCAGGAAAAATTATCTCTTTCTTTGTAGCGACGAATCCTAAAGGCTCTATTTGGGGAGTTCTATCAACTTTTGAGGAGCTAGGTCTGTTCCTGTTGATAGCGGCAAGAAATCCCTCAGATAGCTTTATCATTTGTTGGTCCCTCTTTTCTATAGAGATAGGGGCCCTGGGAGCAATTGTCGGTAACCTTGTAAGAGTGAAAGGGGTCCTTGATGTGTGCAAAGTCTGGGTGTGAAGCTCAAGAGCTTGATGCTCTGATTGTACGTCTACTGGATCTATCGTAAGGGTGTCGCCCATGTAGTTTGGAGTATGATTGGAAAAATGGGTAATGGCTCCTCTATTTGAGAGTATAGGTGTATGGCTGCGTTCTATTGCGGGAGTTATTGGGGGAAGAGCTACACTTCCCTCATCCATCTCTTGAATAGCTAGGGTGTTTTTGATCGGCCCAAGGCTCACTCCCTTTAAATCTCTTCTAATTTCGGTTTTTGCCATCTCGGGTTTTACAGTATTCAGTGCAATGTTTGAGTCTATGTTGCGACAATTGAGTTCAGCAGGGTCGTGAAAGACACTATAAGCATCGATATAGGGTGGCAGAGGCTCCTTGCTTTCAATCTTAGGAACGCCCTCTGTAGAAGGAGGATAGGAATGATGTACGGCTATAGCATTGTCATGAACAGATGCGATTCCAGGAAGAGAAAGCTCGATGTTTGAAGTTGAGTGGTCGTAAGAGAAAGACTTACTATCCCATCTTGGAATGTACAAATCTTGAGAGGCTGTTGAAGAAATCTCAAGGGAAGGGCGCACTCTTTCTTTAGTTTCGATCGCCCTATTAATAACTGAAGTGGTTCGGTTGAAAGAAAGAGAGCTCACTACTTCATGGCTAGGTCGCTTTGGCTCTGCATCAATTTCTACATTGTTCACCATGGTGGATATGGCAGGAGTCGTGACGCTTAAGAGTAGGAGTTGTTTTTGTATCTCCCCTTTTTCCTCTGGTATTACTGAAGATTCGATGATTTGACTTTTGTCTTTAAAGTGTGGAATTTTGAAGAAAAAAGGGGAGGAAATGTTAATAGAAGATATGTGCGGTAGGATAATTTTAGTAGAAGAAGGAGTGTGAGCAACAGGTTGAGTAAGTGAAGGTGTTGGCGGGAAAACCTTAAACTTTTGGATCACATCTGTAGCTAAATAGGGTTTGGGGACCTCTAATGCAGAAAATGAAGTGGGGAAAGCGCTGTATTTCACCAGCTCTTTCGTCTTTTGATACAAAGCTAACAAAGGATAGGAGTAGCGTTGGAGCATCGTGAATAGGGGTGTGAAGACCTCTGCTTGAGTATTCTCCGTTAGGATAGGTGTTGTTTCAATTCGAGATTTTCGGCTTCCCTCATGAGTTGACACCTTTTCACAGGTCGGGTTGCACTCCCCTTGACGTACTGCTGGCTTCCCTCCTACTTCATAGGATAGCTTTGAAGATGCTGCTGATGATATTAAATCACTTGAATAAGTAGATTCAGAGTTTCTGTAATGAAGAAGCTCATTTGGACTTTTTTCCACAATCATTCTTTCAAAGCAACTCTTGAAAGTCGAAGGGAGGTTCAGGCTCTCTTCTTTAGTCAATGCATAGGCATTAGGGTTCTCAGCAGAAACAGCAAAGGGATTATTTAATAAAAAGCAGAGTCCTCCCGCATGCAAAGCTAGCGATGCTGCAAGCGATAAAGCCAGAAGCGGTTTGCTATTTTTTGAAGAAGAGGAAAATTTTCCCATATGAGCTGCTCTCTAACACATAATCGTGATTAGTAGGCATTTAATGCATTAATCGCCTCAATGCTACTTGCAACCCTCTCCATTAGGGCTTCAGGGGTTGAGGGCTCATTTTTCAGCTCATTATAGAGCGTCATAGCCTGTTGCTCAACCTCTTCCATATCATTTGTGCGCTCTTCTTTGCAGAGTATTTTTGCTTGTATGGTCAGTTTTTCAGCTTCAATGAATTTCATATAGGCATCATAGATTGCCATCTTTGCAGGATCCCGTTTTAGCCCGATGAGATAGTCTTGAGTCACAAGATCTTCTTGTGATGAGAAGTCTTCAGCCATACGTCCTAGGAAAAATAAATAGCGGCTTTCCCGGCTCTCAGGAGGGGAAAGTATTGCTCTTATTTGCGCATACTCTAAGGCTGCTTCTAGGTGAACAGGCTCGGTCATAGGGTTCTTACGGATTTGTAGCTCTTTAAGGTCATTAAGCACTTCTGTAACGGGCTCACTTCCCGCTTGCCTTGCACCTTCATTTAGTAGCTTGAATTGGAGTGAAGCAGACCTAAGAGAAGCTTGATATCCCATAGCTGAGGGAAACTGTTTTCCACTCGCTGCGATAAAGCTGTAGGTTTCAAGAGCTTTTTGAGACTCTCCAGTTTGATCATAAGTCTTAGCAAGTTCAAATAAGACCTCTTTCTGCGTTTTCCAGTCAAAGTCTGGGTGCTCGTTCTGCTGGTCGATGAGCCCAGTTAAGATTGAGAGTTTTTTATCCCATTTTTTGTGGAAGCCAGCGAGCTCAGCACATTTTAAAATTTCATATTCTAAAGATGCATTATCTGCATTCAGCTTGACTAGCTGATTCCCCTTAAATAGGATTAAGTGGAATAGCTCACCTGCTCTTTCAATTCCTCTCGATAATTCGAGAGACGCTTTTTCCTCAGACTTTTGACTTGTCTTTATCATATGCTTTGACTGTTCAAAGTAGTGATTTGCAAGCCAGAGTAAGTTCTCAGTTTTGATGACTGTTTCTTCTTTTTTAAGAGCGTCATATAGGTGTTCTGCAGCTTGAGCAACCATGACTGCTTTTTCACTGCTATCAAATTCCACTTTACTTGCCAGAGGCATTCCAGCTAGTGAGATATAGGCATTGTAAAGCTGGAGGTGTGTTGTTGCAGAGTCGTATAGCTCAGGATTAAGAACCATTGCTTGCTCAAGATGCATACAAAAAGCCGATGTGTCTCCGCCGAGTTCTGCATGGCAAAGACCTGAGATGAAGTGGGCTTCTGCAAGGGCGTTAGGATCCGATTTTTCCAGTACTCCACTTTTAGAAAAAATCATATCTTGTAGCTTAGAAACGGCCTTCGTATAGTTGCCAAGTTCATAAGCTGTTTTGGCGTAAATTAAGCTATAATCCTTTTGTTCTTCATCAGATAGGCAGCGCGCCTTATCGAGCACTTCTTGAAGGTCATTGAAAAAGGCAACCTTAGAATAGGTGTTGTTTTGTTCATTTTGCTCTTGGAAAAGATGGAGTGATGAGGAAAGGAAAAGTCTCCATGCAAGATCGCGGTTTGAGCTTTCTGTAAATTCTCTAATAAAAGTCTTAAAGGTTTTATAGCTTTCACCCCACCTTTCATTCTGGTGCGCAAGAAGTCCATGCTCAAAGATGAAGCTCTCTTGGTGTTGGAAGTCTTTATAAGCAACTTTGATCTCCTCAAGCTTTTCATCTGCTCTCTTGATCTCTCCTTGATCCTTCAGCATCATTGCATGCATAAAGAGCGCTTTTGGGAGCTCAGGGTCTGATGGGAAAAGGGATTTTAAATGATCAAAAGTGCGGCTGAAAAGGGCTTCATCGCTATTTTTATGAGCGCAGGTCATTTGTATTAGAAGGGCATTTTTTAGCTGCTCAGATGGTGTAGAATCAGAAGCAATGTAGTCAGACAAAAACTTTGAGGCTACAGAAAAGTTTCCAGTAGCAAAATGACTTTTTCCTAGAATAAATTGGAGGGTAGTCTTTTGCGAATCGGGGATGTGAGGGCTTAAATCACTGCTGCTTTTAATCACACTCTCATAGTCTTCTCTTTGGAATGATAATACAACTAGGTTGTATTCTGCTTCTTTCGCACGTGGTCCTTTCATGTTTCCGACCGCTATAAATGTTTCCGAAGCAGTTTCGGTATTGAACTTTGCTTCAAGTGTCGCTGCTTGAAACAAGAGGTCTTCCTTCATATTTGGGTGGCTTACAGCAAGTGCATGGAAAGCATTTGCAGCCAAAGAATAATCTTCGAGGATTGCATAAATTTCTGCTATGGCGAATTCAGACACCTTTTGATAGTCTGGATTTTTTAGTTTCTGGTAAAACCCTTTTGCTTTCGCTGCACAGTCTTGCTTAAGTCCTAATTCCTCTGTAGAGCGAGCTGCACGGTAGTATGACTCTGCAAGTAGAAAATAGAGTTCCTCCTCTCTTCCAGAAACTGCAGAGAGATTTTGGCTCGCTAACAGGCTCCCTTCGCGAATAATCGATTCAAATTGATCAAGCTCGTAGTAGCAGTGGAGCTTATTTAGAATAACTTTATCTAAGAGCTCACCTTCTCCCATTTTCTCATAGGCAACAAGGGCTTCTTGATACTGGTTTTCTTGCAGGTGAATATCTCCTAGAATACCTAGGAAATAGTCTTTCATGTGACTTTTGGGGTGTTTGTTCAAGAAGTCAGTGATTTGAGTTTTGACGATTGCATAGTCTCCATCCTTCCAGAATGCTGCAATGCGTCTGATCAGAAAGGCTTCTTCATCAGAACTCGTTTGGCCTTGTTTGATCTCCATTTTACCCTTGGCGAAAATAGGGGTAGTCATTGAGAAAGAAAGTACCAAGCTGCTTGCGAGTAATGCCTTGTGAAAGAATGGGTTTCTCATAAGATATGTACCTCTATTTTGTTTCGTATGCGAATTTTTTGATTATACGTGCGCTATGATATTTATCAAACTTAAGTTGATATTGGCACGGCATCAGTGAAATGTACGCTTAAAATAGGTTTAAAGGGACTGCTTAAGAAATTCCATCCCCACACATTTTGCACCTTTTTTGGGAAAATCAAAATTTTTGCAAATCTCCTATACGTGAGGTTATGTAGATTTTCAACTCTTTCGATTTTTCTCAAAAAATGCCGCAAAATCTGCAAAGAGCGACTTTCGAGAGCAGCCCCTTAAAGGGTGTTTATGCGATATTCGCGTTTGATATTCGCATCGTAGAAATCAATCAGCTCTTCTGCTCTAGAGAAATTCAGCTCTTTTAGCTTTTCGTACATCGCTAATCCCTGGGCATTATGTCCTTGCTGGAAATATAAAATGCCTAATCGGAACATGACTTGTTTATCCTGAGGGCATAGCTGTAAAATCGACTCATACAAGCGAATTTCCTCATCGTAAATCTGCAAGTTATGGTAGCAGGTTGCAAGCTGAGCCAATACCCAAGGGTCATTTGGAGAGTAGTGGTCGATAATCTTGAACTCTTCAATCGCTTGTTCCATTGCATTTTTTGATTTTCTAGTGAGTTCTTCACGTTGGTGGCGCTCTTGCCTTGCGCTGTAGAGTTCTGAAAGAACAATATAGGTGTTTGCAAGAGATGCATGTGCTTCAAGGTTTGTTGGGAAGCGCTTGATTAGTTGAATATGTTCGTTAATCGATACAAGGAGCAGGATCTCCTTCATCTTGTGGAGGTCTTTTTTTAAGTAGAGGTGTGTAAACTTCTTGATTGCATGGTTTAATGCCACATGCCCAGAGCTCACATGTGTTTCCTCCGCTTCTTGACTATTTAGGTGAGTAGAAAAACGATACGCAGCATTTGCAAGCGATAAGTGGTAGTCATTTTCATGAAGGTTCTTAGGTAGCCCATCTTTGCACATCATCATAAACCAGTTGCGCAATTCTAGAAATTGGCCTGGCTTTTTTGTTTGGAAATAGAAAAGCAGAATCAAATAGGCAAAACCTGTAAATAAAATTGCAGCTAGAGAAAATGCAATAAAAGAGGTTTGAAAAAGCAGAGTTAGGAAAACAAAAAAAGCCACTGTCTCAGCTACTAAAAGGCCAAGGAAAAAGAGGTGAAAGAAGATGTAGGAGTTGAGCAGCTTTTTGAACTGTTTAACTCCATTTAAACAGTGCGCTTCTACACTTTTTCTAAAGCCGTCTCGGCTGAAGCGCCAAATTGAGCTTTGCTTGACTTCATTTACAGTCACGTGTCTGGGTAACCTAAAATTAAGGGTGTTGAAAATTGCCGCTGTATTCGGCTGCACAGAAAATTCCTTCAAATCTCAAAGGGTAATTTTCAAATTAAGCCGTTTTATCCCAATATTTCTCTTTTAGTTCAAGAAATAATTTTTCGCTCTAACGCAGAAAAAACGCTGCTTTTCCTAACTTTTATTAACTATTTATCATATAGCGAATTACTCTTTCGGATACTCCTGCTTTTCTTAATTGTTCGATCTGATAATTATTTAAATTAAATTTACTGTTTGTTTTTTCAAGTAATTCAATCTGCTTTTCGGGCGAAATACCAGCTTGATGCATGTTGATCACATCGGTAACACTGAGCTGCTGACCATTATCTATTCGGTCATAAGTTTGATTACTTTGCGCTTTAAGATTTTTTTGCTCTTGATTGTCTAATGAAGCTCCAATTAGCCCACCGACAATGACCCCAGCGGCTCCACCGATGAGTGCTCCTTGGCCTCCACCGGCGATTCCACCGATTGCAGCTCCGCTTGCACCTCCAATGAGAACGCCCGTTCCTGTGTTTGATTCACACCCCATAAATAAAGCTCCCGCCATGGTGATAGCTAGCAATGATGATTTACTAATCATAAGTCCCTCAATTCCTATAATTAAGTCTCTTTAATAATAAGAGACTATTAGTTGTTTTTCTATATTTATTTAGTTATCAGATTTATTTTTTATTTAGAAGTGTTTTTTTTCTAAAAACAAATAAAACAAAAGAAATAGAAACAAAAACTATTGCAATAGAGTAGATCATGCGACTGTCGACCCTGCCAATAAGAGCTCCAAAGAGAGGGGCAAATGTCATGGCAAAGATGGCAACAGACTGATTGATATGAAGGAGCGATGAGCCGAGGGTTTGAGGGATGCTTTTTTTCATGTAATCGAATGATTGTGTCCAAATCAAAGCTGCGAAAAAACTGCTGAGTGCCATGAGTGGCAAAAATAGAGTGTAAGAATTGGTACGCGATGCAAATAAAAGGCCGCAGATAAGCCCCAACATGCTGATTAAAAGCAAAGTGTGAGCTGATAACAGCTTTGAGATTTTCCTTCCTAGATAAAGGCTGCTAATCAGCCATGAGGCTCCAACAGCGCCTAGAGTATTCATAACAGTCAAGCGACTTGGCTGAAAATGCTCGATCAACATTGTGACGAGAAACTGCAATGAGATCGTCCATCCGAGCATGAAGCAGAAAAAGCATAGGTATATTTGACGTAGGAATGAATTTGTAAAGGCATATGAGAGCTTATGTCCGTAGGCAAATAGAGCTGCTTTTGCGCGAGCAAGAAAGCCTATGTTGTGAGTATGACCTGATATCTTCTCTTTGTTTTCCTCACTATAAGCACATGAAATCCATAAAGTGGTACCCGTCAAAACTGTCAAGAGCCAGAAAGGGAATGAGGGGCGAAAAACTGAGGCAATCATTTGGTTTGATAGAATGCCGCCAACGACAATAGCAATGACAAACCCAATTCCGGCGATGATGCCAACCAAGCTAAAGTCCTGAGATGTCTCTCTCGAGTTCGGTAGCATCTCTTTAATGAGGTCAAAGCAAAGGACAATATTGCCTGCAAAAAATCCCGAAAAAAAACGGCTGAAGAGCAAAAACTGATAACTATCCATTTCAATAGCGATACCTGATAGGAGAAATCCAATCCCTTCTCCCACTAATGAGGTGAGAAGAGTCGTTTTTTTTCTTTTCGTATCAGCATACGAGTGAATAAACGGTGCGCCAATCAGTTGAGCTAAGGGGAATGCTGCGATCAGCAACCCCAGCAAAATCAGGCGCGTTGGTAGTGGAGTGGTCGCTGGGAGCAAGTGGTTTGTCGACAGAAGGAGCAGTGAGGTGAAAATCGGATAGGAGATTGAGAGTCCGACGTTATCAAGAAACAGAACAGAAAGGATAGACCGAAAGTTTTTTACCTTGCGAGCAGGTACGTGCTCTGAGATCGATGCAAATTGATGCTTCCTCATGAGCTCATCTTATACATGGCCTATCATTTTTCAAAAGGAACAAAATATAGTTAGGGGGACTGCTTAAGAAATTCCATCCTCACACATTTTTCGCTTTTTTTGGCAAAATCAAAATTTTTGCAAATCTCCTATACGTGAGGTTATGTAGATTTTCAACTCTTTCAATTTTTCTCAAAAAACGCCGCAAAATCTGCAAAGAGTGACTTTCGAGAGCAGTCCCTTAGGCCATTTAGTTG
>JASBRR010000006.1 GCA_030149435.1 Simkaniaceae bacterium | reverse complement strand
TTTCTGACTATGTAGGGACTGTTGGGAAATTCCATCCTCACACATTTTGCACCTTTTTTGGCAAAATCAAAATTTTTGTAAATCTCCTATACTTAGGTATATGTAGATTTTCAACTCTTTCGATTTTTCTCAAAAACCGCTTCAAAATCTGCAAAGAGCGACCTTCCCAACAGTCCCTTATAACTTTATTTTAACTGAAGGGGATTTTTTTCCAAAAAGCTTATTTCTGCTTTATGTACAGTCGATTGATTTTTAGATCCTTAGATGTGGCACCGCTCTTTGACCCAAAACTTTCAATTTTTCTGACGACCTCCATTCCTTTGGTGACTTCGCCAAAAATTGTGTGATGATCATTAAGCCAAGTTGTTTGAGATGTCGTGATAAAGAACTGACTCCCATTAGTGTTTTTCCCTGAGTTAGCCATTGCAAGAAGGCCTACTTTATCAAATCGAACTTTAGGAGAGCATTCATCCTCAAAGGGTTTGCCATAAGCTGATTGTCCTCCACGCCCTGTTCCTGTGGGATCTCCCCCTTGGATCATGAACCCAGGAATCACGCGGTGGAAGATGGTTCCATCGTAGTACTTTTTCTCAGCGAGCTTGATCATATTTTCACAGGTTTTCGGGGCGATATCGGGCTTGAGTTCAATTTCTACTGTTCCTTCAGTTGTTTCCATCACTGCAATGGGGTTACAGAATGCAAAATTCACAAACACTAGTGTCAGTAGGGTTAAAATGGCTTTTTTCACTTCACTACTCCTCAGCTTTTAGGACTTCCATAAAGGCAGATTGGGGAATGTTCACTTTCCCGATTTCTTTCATTTTTTTCTTTCCCTTCTTCTGCTTCTCCCAGAGCTTGCGCTTTCGCGAGATGTCTCCACCATAACACTTTGCAGTGACGTTCTTTCCCAGAGCAGAGAGAGTTTCTCGTGCGATGATCTTTCCTCCAATCGCTGCTTGGATTGGAACCTTAAACTGTTGCCTTGGAATGACTTCTTTGAGTTTATTACAGATTGCTCTGCCCTTACTCTCCGCTTTCGTTTGGTGAACAAGGCAAGAAAAGGGGTCCACCACTTCGTTATTCACTTTGATTTCGAGCTTTATGATCGATCCCACTTCATATTGATCAAACTCATAATCAAAGGATCCATACCCACGGGTAACTGATTTGAGCTTGTCGTTAAAGTCGGTAATGATTTCATTCATGGGGAATCGGAAGGTCAGGAGGAGGCGGCTCCCTCCAATCGACTCAGTTTTATCTAGGATGCCACGTTTATCAACCGCAAGACTCATAATTGCGCCCAAGAAATCTCCTGGAGTCATGATGTGCGCAATCACCCAGGGTTCTTCAATGTACTCAATAGTAGAAGGGTTGGGGTAGTGTGCGGGATTATCAACATGTTTTTCTTCTCCACTTGACATGGTCACTTTATAGACGACGCTAGGCGCGGTTGTGATGATATCGAGGTCAAATTCCCTTTGCAAACGCTCAAAGGTAATCTCTAAATGGAGAAGCCCGAGAAATCCGCAGCGAAAACCAAAGCCGAGTGCCAGGCTGCTCTCTTGCTCGATATGGAGCGCTGAGTCGTTGAGTTGAAGCTTGACGAGAGCCTCTCGCACTACTTCAAACTCTGAAGAGTCAACGGGATAGATTCCCGCATACACAACGGGCTTGATCACTTGAAAGCCAGGGAGTGGAGTCTCTGCGCCATCCAGTGTTGTTGTTATTGTGTCGCCAATTTTCACATCGGATGTGTTCTTGATTCCCGCAATGACGTAACCCACTTCTCCAGGTCTTAGTGAGTCAACTTGCTTTTGGTTAGGTGCAAATATTCCTACTTCAAGGACTTCAAACTCTTTCCCCGTTGCCATAAACTTAATTTTTTTGCGGGCCTTTAACTCTCCACTCATGACACGGACATAGACCATGACCCCTCTATAGGGATCGTAGTGAGAGTCAAAGACCAGAGCGCGCAGCGTCTCAGTTTCAGGAGGCTTTGGTGCGGGGATGTCGGTTAAAATTTTTTCTAAGATATCGGGAATGCCTTGTCCTGTTTTTGCCGAGCAAAGGACTGCGTGATCCGCTGGGAGTCCAATGACTTCCTCCACTTGCTTCTTCGCTTCCTCTGGATCGGCAGCAGGTAGATCAATTTTATTGATGACTGGGAAGATTTCGAGATCTCTATCAATGGCGAGGTGAACATTTGCAAGCGTTTGCGCTTGCACCCCTTGTGCTGCATCAACGATGAGCAGAGCCCCTTCGCAGGCAGAAAGTGAGCGGGAGACTTCGTAGGAAAAGTCAACGTGCCCTGGAGTGTCGATAAAGTTAAACTGGTAAGTATTCCCATCCTGCGCTTTGTAATACATGGTTACAGGGTGGGCTTTGATTGTAATGCCTCTTTCCCTTTCTAGTTCCATATCGTCGAGCAGCTGTTCTTGCATTTCCCTTTGAGAAACAGCACCGGTGACTTCGAGCAGTCGATCGGAAATGGTCGATTTTCCATGGTCAATATGGGCGATAATCGAAAAGTTGCGGATGAACTTTGGGTCGTACTGAAACATAAATGACTAAAAATTAGTGCACAATCAAGACTTAGTTGTACCCCATTTTACACTTGAAAGCAAGCAACAAAAAAGCCTTTCGAAAGTCACTCCGAAAGGCTTTTGCTTCTCAAAAGAGAAAGGCTATTTGCTTATCCAGCAGCAGGCGCAGTCTCTTGAGCTCCGGCAGGCTGTGTCTTCTCATCGTCTTTCTGAGCAGTCAAGCCTAGGAACTGTTTGTTTAGAGAGCGTGCAGCTCCGATCCATGCAAAGATGATCGCAAGGAGGATCACAGCAACGTATGGGGCAATCGCGCCAACGGTTCCAAAGATCCCAAGGAGGACTTGCTGGACTAGTGATCCGCCAGACTTTCCAAGTCTTGCACCCACAACATCAATCGCTGCTTTACCTTTGACCTTCTGTTCTTGATCCAGAGGAATGTATGCCATTTCCTTAGTTGGATCGAAGAAGGAGTATTTAGCAGACTTACTAAAGATGTTTTGAGCTGTACCAAAGACAACTGCAAGCATTAGAGGTGTGGTTCCTAGCATTGCGATTGCATTCGCCAGACCATCTCTAAAGATGATGAAGGTAAAGAATGCAACTCCAGTGACCAAAAGAATCACAGGTGTCACAAGAGCAGTCTTACCCCATCCAAACTTACGGATAACACTTCCGCCGAGGAAGAAGGTGACAAGAATCGTAAAGATCCCCGTCTTCTCAGAGAATCCTCCCATAAAGGCGCTGTAGTCATTATAGTTTGGATACTGTAAGTGAAGCTGGTTTTTCCAAGTCACTTCAACGAGGTTGATCGCGATTCCGTAAGACATCACGAGGATGGCGATACATCCGAGATATCTTGACTTGATAAGGTACATAAAGCTTTCTTTCATCGAAAGCTTTGGCTTCTCTTTTTTCGCTTTTTTCTGATCGCCAGCATCGTAGAATCTTGGGTCAGTTAAAACGTATTTGTTCATCCACCAGTAGATTGCGATGATCAAAATCCCAGCACTCATTGCAATTCCCATCATGTAGTTGAGAGAAGATTGCCATCTGTCAGCACTGTTCAAAATTGTTGGCGATGTTGACGCCCATTTAATGAAGCGTCCAGAAAGGATCAACGCGACGTTCGCAAACATGGCGAAAATCGTGTAGAATCGCTTGGACTCTTTCACCTTAGTGATATCATTTGCAAATCCCCAGAAAAGAAGGGAGACTGCCATACTTCCCCAAAGCTCTGACATGACGTAGAAGAGAGAGAATGTCCAGTTGCGCATCACGTCAATCAGACCTTGCAGTCCTTGAGGCAATACCCCTTGAAGGGTGTTACAGAACTCTGTTGGGTGAAGAGCCTCTCTAAATGGGTAGAGGACCCAAGCAAATAGTCCAAAAAAGACAACAAATGGCGCTACCATTGAATAAAAGAGCGCAGGTTTACTGAGCTTGTTACTGAGCTTTGCATAAACAAGCATAAACAGGACGGCGCAAGGAAGTACACCCCAAAACTTAAGGAATGGAATGACTTGAGATCCTTTTGCTGCTGTTACAACAAGTGTATCCTTAGTGTCTCTTAGTACAGTGTAATTAAATAAAATCAGAAAGAAGAGGAGGACCATAGGGATGACCTTCTTCAGCTCATGGTTATAAATAGGCCATAATCTTGATCTCCACTTCCCAAATTCTTGAGTAGCTGTTGCCATAATTTCTTAATCCTAAATCAATTTAAACGACATTTATCCAGATTAATTAACGATTTTTCTCGATTTAATCCTGGAAGAGACAATTGTACTTTGTTTTGATTAAAAATCAAGATGTTTTATTGGATTAGCGATAAGAGAATATAAAAAATTAAAGCGATGCAAGATCAGACTACATCGCATAGACAAAGTCATGCGCCTAAATGTCGAGTTCAGGCGCATTGTTAATTGAATTTTTATTTGTCGAAAGCGAGGGATTCAGCGCCAGCAGCAATGAGAGCTTGCTGAGCGTTGACTGCTTCAACGTATGAGTTCCACTGCTCATGGTCGATGATGCCATGGCGAATAGACTGAATGAGCTCTCGCTTGCATTGTGCTAAGGATTTTCTAGGGCTTAGAGCCGCGATCATTTCTTTGTCACCAGCAAGGCGTGCCATATTGAGTAGGCGCTCAAGCTGAAGCTTTGTGAAGGTCATTTGATCTTTTTTCTTTCTAGAACCACGAGCCGCTCTTTGTTTTGGAGCGACAACGAGTGGGCGATCTGGGTTGATAATGAACTTTTCAATTAGGGAGCTGAGTTCCTTAGGGTTTTTGAACTTCATTTTCTTGAGAGTAAAGTGGTGGATATATCCGCCAGAATTCATAGGAATATATTTGCAAAGATCATTCTCTTTACTTCCTCTTACTTTTTTAATTGCTTTAGAAATAACACCCTCTAACTCTCCAAAGCTCTTCGTGTTTGTCTTTGTTTTATCTTCTGTAAAACTCATGGTAGCTTCCTTTCAATTCAGCAACTTAATAGTTTAATACTTAGTTTTCTTAACTTGTTTTCTTTTTGAGACATCTTTCTAAACTAAATAGATTTGTTTGGCAATCATTAATTAGTTTCTTGTTTTTGGAAGATCTTAAAAGAATAGTGCCTTTTAGGCAAGTAATAAATGTTTATTAATTCTATTTCATTATAGTTGCTGTTTCATAAGTGAATATAGAAAAGGGTGCAAAAAGATCGCGGTCCCGATACAATCACAGGTATTTGTGAAATGAACGAATGAAGTATTCCTCAAGGATCCGGATGGGAAAAGGTCTCTTAATCTTAGTTCTCTCTCTTCTCTTTATTGGTTGCTCCCGTGAGAGTAAAAAAGAAGTGGGGGATTACTTCCAATCTAATGGGAAGGTCAAGGTAGTATCGACAACTGCAATGATCGACCATCTTGTTGCGGAAATTGGTGGGGAAAGAATCGATCATTTGAGTTTAATTGTTGGAGATCTCGACCCCCATACTTATGAGCTTGTAAAGGGGGATGGGGAACTCCTTGATTATGCCGATTTGATTTTTTGTAATGGGCTCAGCCTCGAGCATGGCGCAAGTTTGCGTTACTATTTAGAAAATCATCGCGCAATTCCTTTAGGAGATCAATTGATCAAGGAGCATCCTGAGAGCTTTTTGACCGTTCAAGGCCAGGTCGATCCCCATTTTTGGATGGATGTGGGGCTTTTTGCTCAAGCAGTTGATCCTATTGTTGTTGCATTATGTGAAAAAGCACCCAGTTACGCTGAAGAATTTATTGAGAACGGAGCCAAGTTAAAGGCTGCACTTATTCGAGCGGATGAAGAATTTTATGCTAAAATGCAAGAAGTTCCTCCTAGTCGCCGCTTTCTCGTAACGAGTCATGATGCTTTTAATTATTTTACACGTAGATATTTGGCGGAGCAGAATGAAGAGGGGTGGGAGGTTCGGTGCGCGGCGCCTGAGGGGCTTGCTCCCGATGGACAGATGAGTGTGATAGACATCCACCGTGTTTCCACCTTTCTTTGTCACCATCGCGTTCCCATTGTTTTCCCTGAAACAAATGTCAGCACCGATTCATTAAAAAAAATTATCTCAATTTGCCGCGAAAAGGGTCTCGATGTTAAAATCTGTGAGATCCCATTGTATGGTGATACGATGGGAGGAGAAGGAACAGGTGCTGATAACTATCTTTCTATGATTCAGCATAATATCAATGTACTCCACAGCTGTCTATCGGAGAGTGATGACCATGAAGCCCAGTGCCGTTGAAGTTAACCAATTGACAGTTTCCTATGATCAAACCTCTGCACTTTGGGATGTTTCTTTTTGCGTCCCAGAGGGAAAGATGGTTGGTGTAATTGGCCCAAATGGTGCAGGGAAAAGCTCCCTTCTCAAGGCAATGGTTGGACTCGTCAAGCCACTCTCTGGAAAAACACTATTCTTTGGTGAACCCTTCAAAAAAGTTCGCAAACGTATTGCGTATATTCCCCAAAAGGGGGCGATTGATTGGGAGTTTCCTATCACAGTATTTGATGTGGTGCTGATGGGGAGATATGGACATTTGCCTGGACTCAAGTGGTACCGGAAGGCAGACCGAGCTGCAGCCCATCAGATCTTAAAGCTTTTAGAGATGGATCACTTGCAGAACCGACAGATTAGTGAGCTCTCTGGAGGGCAACAACAGCGGCTGTTCATTGCCAGAGCGCTCATGCAAGATGCTGATCTTTTCCTTTTGGACGAGCCTTTTAGTGGAGTCGATCAGTCTACTGAAAAGATGATCATCGACATTTTGAAGGGGCTAAAAAATCAAGGGAAAACGTTAATGATTGTGCACCATGACCTAGAAACAGTGGAAGAGTACTTTGATTCTGTTTTGATGATTAAGACATCGCTGGTCGCACATGGGGACGTGGCTGAGGTGTTTAATCCCGAGACGCTCAAGTCTGCTTTTGAGCCGACACACTCTCTCTTTGATGAAGTGCTTTCATTGTCGCAAAAGAAGTCGACGGGGCTCAGGTCATAGATGATGGAATTCTCATTTTGGCAGTTTTTTTATGATCCTGTGCTTAGAGCACCAACTCTTGGTACAGTTCTTATGGGAATCGTATCTGCACTCATGGGTGTCATTGTCTTTGTTCGTAGAAATTCTCTGATCGGAGAAACCATTGCGCACTCTGCTTACCCAGGGTTGATTGGCAGTGTCTTATTTATTACGGTGTTCGGCGCAAATTCTTCTCTAGGTTTTTTGTTAGGAGCATCCGTTTCGGCTTTCTTGGGGCTTTATGTCGTTGAAAAATTGAGAAAGCGCTATCGGATTCACCCAGATGCGGCGCTATGTTTGGTTTTAGCGCTCTTTTTAGGTGTTGGTGTTGTTTTTGCTAGCCGGCTCCAGTTTGTTCATCCTGTCTTATATAAGCAAACTCAAACCTTTCTGTATGGACAAGCGGCAACGATGAGCGATCTCTATATCCTTGTATACGGAGCTTTTCTTGCTCTTGTCGTTCTATTTATTGTTGTGAAGTTTTCTGAGCTCGAAACACACCTATTTGACCACACTTTTGCGGAGACAGTTAAGGGGAGGCGAAAGGGAATGGATACGGTGCTATTTGTTTTACTCGTCTTCTCTTTAGTGTTGGGGATTCGAAGTGTTGGTGTCGTTCTGATGTCGGGAATGCTCATAGCACCCGCGGCAGCTGCGCGCCAGTGGACACACCGCTTTTCAACACTGTTTGTTCTCTCTGCCCTTTTTGGTGCTTTGAGTGGTTTTTATGGGAACTATTTGTCAGTCAGGATTCCGGAATGGGTTGGAGGCGAGCGCTCCTTTTCTCTGCCAACAGGGCCGATGATTCTCCTTGTTGCAGCGGGGATTACACTGCTTTCTCTTCTTTTTGCTCCTGATCGAGGAGCGATTAGCCGTTTGATTCGAATTTCACGGTTTCGCTTTCGTTGTACTGCTGAAAATGTTTTAAAGACAATTTGGAAAGGGGGAGAGTGTCAATGCCTCACCAAAAAAGAGATGAAATTGCGCCATCCGATTTCGACTATCATCCTCAACTTAGTCCTCATCACGCTAGGACAACAAGGGTGGATAAAAAAAGTTAATGGGACCTACCACCTCACAGATGACGGCAAGAGGCGAGGGGCTCATCTCGTCCGCTTACATCGACTTTGGGAGCTATACCTGACTACATGTTTAAAAGCTGGGGAAAAGAGAGTTCATTGTAGCGCAGAAGAGATGGAGCACATTATTACTCCCGATCTCGAGAGAAAACTTTCTCTTCTTCTTAGAGACCCCAAAAAAGACCCTCATAAGCAACCGATTCCCAATATAGAGGATACATTATGCATTCAGTAAACCCCTATAATGGCACAGACATTTTCTCTTTTTTCCAGATTCTTATGGCGCGTGCTTGGATGTTTCTGACTGGGCAGCTCTCTTTAAATGACCTCGCCCCAGATGAGATTCAAATACTTGTGCTCGTATCGATCTCACTCTCATCTGCTCTGATTGGAACTTTTTTGGTGCTTAGAAGGATGACGATGCTTGCAAACTCTCTTTCCCACACGATACTTCTGGGAGTTGTTGTGGCATTTATTCTTGTTCAAACAAGAGGTGGGCTTTCACTTTTAGACGCAAAAACACTTTTCATTGCAGCTCTTGTTTCGGGTCTGATCACAACGGTATTGACCCACCTTCTCCATCGAGGTTTAAAGTTGCAGGAAGATGCGAGCATTGGTTTGACTTTGACATCACTATTTGCCCTTGGGATCCTGCTTGTCACACTCTACACGCGGAGTGCCCATATTGGTGTGGAAGCAATTATGGGGAATGTCGATGCACTGCATCTCGATCATGTTAAGAGGGCTTTTTTTCTATTTGCATTTAACTTTGGGGTCGTTTTTCTTCTCTATCAGCCCCTAGTTTTATCGACATTCGATCCGATTCTTGGCCGTAACTTTGGTTTGCCTCTCGTTCTAATCAGTTACTTACTCATGATGCAGAGCGCGGTCACTGCGATTGCCGCATTTAGCGCTGTTGGGGTCTTTTTGTTCTTGGCACTTCTCGTCGCTCCAGTCTTAACGGCTCGCTTTTTCACGCACCGGATGAAGCCACTGATTGCATTGGGGATGCTTTTTGGGTTGTTCTCCTCTTTACTCGCGGTTGCTTGCTCACGCCATCTCCTATCTGTGTATCGAATGCCGTTATCGACAGCAGGCCTTGCGACCCTTTTTTTGGGACTTTTTTTTCTAGGTGGAGCTCTCTATAAATCTTGGCAACTGCGCCGCGGTTCGCTGACTGCCCCTTCATTGAAAAGAACAGGCTCCTCTGCTAGTGTAGTTAACCAATGAAAAATATTACGATTTTAGGCAGCACAGGCTCAATCGGTAAAAATGCCCTGGAAGTTGCCAAACACTTACCTTCTTCAATTCGGGTAGTTGCTCTCGCGGCGAAGTCCAATATTGATCTGTTAGAGAAGCAAGCTCAAGAGTTTGCTCCGCAGCTCATTGCGGTCTATGATAAAGAGAAGGCTTTAGAGCTACAAAAACGCCTCCCGCATATTCAAGTTGTCGGGGGAATGGATGGAGTCATAGCTGCCGCAACGTTTGAAGAATCGCAATTTGTACTTTCTGCGCTGGTAGGGGCAGCGGGAATTCTTCCCACTCTTAGAGCGGTCGAAGCTGGAAAAACAATTGGTCTAGCGAATAAAGAGACCCTTGTGGCGGCGGGCGAACTCATCATGCGTCGTGCTTCTGAGAAAAATGTAGCCGTCCTCCCTATTGATAGTGAACACAATGCGCTTTTCCAATGCATGCATGGGGAAGAGACAAAATCGATCATGCGACTGATTTTGACAGCCTCTGGAGGTCCTTTCTTTGGGTATAGCCTAGAGCAACTCGAGAAAGTATCGATTGCAGAGACACTTAAGCATCCGACATGGCAGATGGGAAAAAAAGTGACTGTGGATTCAGCGACCCTTATGAATAAAGGGCTTGAGGTGATTGAAGCGCACCACCTGTTTGGAATTCCCACTGCTCAAATTGAAGTCGTTGTCCATCCACAAAGTGTCGTGCATAGCTTTGTCGAATTTATCGATGGATCTTTACTAGCGCAACTCGGGCCAACTGATATGAAGGGGCCGATTCAATATGCGATGACTTATCCCCACCGGCTGCAAGGATCGATGGAGCCCTTTGACTTTACAAAGCACCCCCAGCTCAACTTTTTCCGCCCACAAACTGAATCTTTCCCCTGTTTAGATCTTGCCTATGCCGCAATCAAAGAGGGAGGGACAATGCCCTGCTTTATGAATGGCGTGAACGAAGTATTAGTCGATCAGTTTTTAGAAGGCAAAATCTCATTTCTTGAGATTGGCAAGCGCTTAGAAAAACTTATGGGAAAGCATCAGCAAGGAAATCCTTGTGATTTAGAGACGCTCCTTTCTACTCAGCAAGAGGCGAGAGTTCTCGCAAATAATTTTAGATAACTAGAGGTAATCATGGTCACCGCCCTTTATATCATTCTGGCAATCCTAGGACTGAGTTTTCTCGTCTTCATCCACGAGCTAGGCCACTATATCGTGGCTCGTAGGAATGGGATGCGCGTGGAGGTGTTCAGTATTGGGCTTGGAAAGCCCATCGTGACGTGGATGCACAAGGGAGTGAAATGGCAACTCTGTCCGTTGATCTTTGGGGGATATGTTCGCATTGCAGGGATGGAAAAAGAGGGGAAGCTAGAGCCCCATGAGGTTAGGAATGGCTTTTACTCTAAGAGACCCTGGGCGCGTATCAAGGTTGCACTCGCTGGGCCAGTCGTCAATTTGGTCTTTGCAGTGATTGCTTTTGGAATGATTTGGCTTATGGGAGGGCGCGATAAACCCTTCGCGCAGTTCACACACTACATTGGCTCTGTGGACAGAGAGTCCGAAGTTTACCAGAAGGGGCTTCGCCCTGGAGATTCCATTTCTGAGCTCAATGGAAAGCCCTATAAGGGGTTTGAAGACCTTATCTTTGCATCGATTGCCAATGGGCGAGATCTGACCCTAAAAGGGGATCACGTTAACTACTTCCAGGAGAGTAAGGCGCCCTTTGCCTACCGCTTAACGCCTTATGACTCTCCCTCCCTTCGTAAAGGCATGAAAACTATAGGGATTATGTCCCCTGCGAGCTATCTCATTTACCAGGAGATGCCTGACCTATTCCAGGAGGGCCCTCTTAGCAAAAGTGGCATTCAAAATAAAGACCGTGTGGTTTGGGTTGATGGCGAGCTCATCTTTTCTGATCAAGAACTCCGGCAAGTGCTCAATTCTGGAAGAGTGCTCATTCACTATGTGAGAGAGGGAGAAGTGCACATGGCGAAAGTGCCGCGCCTCTCCTTGGGCGACTTGCGCCTATCTCCTGAGCAGAAAGAAGACTTTGAAGATTGGCAATATGAAGCAGGTTTGGGGCGGCGCGCGGGCCACCACTTTTTTATCCCTTATGCTCTCAGCTCAAACCTCATTGTTCAGGGGCCAATTAGCTATGTGGGGGAGCACTCCCATTTTGAAACAGTGCATAGTACATCTATAACCTCCGACCTCGATCAGGTCCTTGAGCCTGGGGATCAGATCCTTTCTATTGAAGGGAGTCCTGTCAGCACCGTCTACGAATTCATGAAGCGCATTCAAACCCGTCAGGTGCAAATCATTGTGGAGAGGGACCCATCTAGAGAAAAAATGCTTTGGAATCAAGAGGATGAGCACTTTCTTACAGGGACCAAATGGAGTGATTTACTCCCAATTATCAGTAGCATAGGAAGCACAAGTCCTACAGAGAAAAGTGGAAATTTCCACCTTCTCAGCTCTGTGACGCCACTGAAAAGAAAAGATCTTACCTATTCCCCTGTCATTCAGGAGAAAGTGGAAAAGAGCATCGAGAAGCAGAAGGAGCAGATCGAGAAAATCCGCGATCCTGAAGAGAAAGAGCAGGCTCTGAAAGCATTTGAAAGCACGCAGGATCAATATGCGCTGGGCGCCCTTTTTGAGGACCGAACCGTAATTTATAACCCCGGTCCTTTTACTCTTTTCGGCGCTGTGTTTAAGGAAATCGCCCGAAACCTCACCGGGCTCATTTCGGGGTACTTAAGTCCCAAGCACTTTGGGGGGCCGCTTATGATCGTGCAGCTCATGCATCACAGCTTTGGAATTGGAGTCAAGGAGGCCCTCTTTTGGTTAGGAGCGATTAGCTTGAACTTAGGGATCTTTAACTTGCTGCCGATTCCGATTCTCGATGGAGGGCATATTTGTTTTTCGTTGATCGAGTGGGTGCGTAAAAAGCCGCTCAAATCGAGCACAATGCGCAAGGCGATCATTCCCTTCTTTATCCTGCTGATTGGGTTCTTTATCTATCTGACGTATAATGACTTGATTAGAATTTTTGGACGCTTATTCTGAATCATCCCCATACGCAGCTAATAGGGCAGCGTATCGGGCCTCTTCTTCTGCTCTGAGGTCTGCTTCAGAAACTGCTGCTTCTGCAGTTCCATTTCTGAAACGCGTTGTACAGTCACTCTGTGAGTATTCTTCCACAAAAGCAGGGCAAAGCTTACCATTTGGCTCCAAACGAAATGAAGTGCCTGCGGGGCGGATGGGCACTTGTGATGCGTAGATATCGCTATCAGGAAAAGCTCGAGAAAAGGCAGCTGCTAAGCTATTCTCTCCTCCCCCTGTAGAACAGGCATTTAGAATAATTGTCGATTCTGCTGCAAGGTAAGTTTTTAGAAGTGTGATCAGCTTATTCCCCTCTACCTTAGAGAGCTCCTCTCCTCTTTCTGCAGGTGTCAACTCTCCAAGCTCTGAAACCCGGAAATCCGCCATTTGGCTAGGGGCTCCATGGTAGTCGAACTCGAGCGCTCCGATTTTTTGATCTGGGCCAACTGATTCGAGAAAGTGGAGGAGGTTTTGTTGTCCAGTCATGTTGAACCACATACGCTTCTTGTCAGTCTCTGCAGCCCTAAAAGGGTGGGGGTGAGAATCGATATAAAATGCGTCGTTGTGATCGCTTCCCATAGGGCACAAGACTCTAATGCCCAGCTGATTAACCTTAGATTCTTGAGAATCAAGGTCTCCAGTCTGTTCATCTCTTTCGAGTGCCGTATTAGCACATTCCATATTAACAGATGTATCAGATATTGCGCTCATTATTAAACCTAATTAATATTAATATTTAATTAATTATATAATAATTATTATTTTATTTAAATATAACTTCAACCCTATGATTTTTAATGACTTAATATTATTTCTATATGTAAGTATCAGAAGATAAATTACATAAGATTATATAATTAATAATTATTAAAATTTTAGTTTAAATTAATTAATATTGTGTTAATATAAAAATAAGAATAATAGTGCCTGTAGATAAAAAGTTAATAAAATAGCTTTAAGTCTTTAGGCGAATAATAAAGAGGAGAAAGCCAATGGACGGATTACATCCTAATATGTACTCATCTGAAGCAGTGTGGCAAGAAGATTGGGGCGATATGCTTCAACATTTGGACCATTTGCTAGCTGAACACAAAGTGGGTCTTGCCCTTCAGTTTGTAGCGAGGTCTTTCTTATTGTTTCTCTCAGAATATACTGGGGACCACAAAATGGGAAAACAAGCACAAATTCAAAGCGACCTAACGAAAATCCAAAATAAACTCAGT
Organism: Simkaniaceae bacterium; assembly: GCA_030149435.1. Classification (GTDB taxonomy): domain Bacteria; phylum Chlamydiota; class Chlamydiia; order Chlamydiales; family Simkaniaceae; genus JASBRR01. The sequence goes on along the minus strand of JASBRR010000006.1, from coordinate 1,188 downwards.
AGTATGCAGGAAGACTTTGATGCTGCAAAAAGTGCCACTACCACTAAAGGAGCTACAATTGTTAAGGGGACAGCAGGATACTTTGCGAAAAAGGCCTTAGAAGAATATTACGGAACTGCTGGCAATCCAGGGATTTTGCAATTGCTTAAAGAATTCAGGTCAGTTGCAGGGCCAAGTGCAGAAGGAATGATCAGCAACCTTCAGAGTCAAATTGTTGGAGCTGGTGGAAACTCGGGCATCTTCAACGGAGATTCATCTGGATGTTCTGAAAACTCTATTTCTGGTAGCGAGGCAAATACTATTGGTAATGCATGGCACGCCGCTTGGAACAATACGACACCTGGCACAGGTAATCAGTCTATTCAGACTTTTACAAATTCTTTTAACTCTTGTTCGTCGAGTGTGGGCTCTGAGTCAGCCCAAGTGCAGGCTAAGGAGAAATATTTTGAAACGCATGTTGAGCAGTTCAATGCAGGAGCACATACCGTGATGACATCCTATGTCGATTTAGAAAAACAATCCAACCAAGCGATGCAACGTTAATAAAAGAGAGGGGATATTATGAGTGACAGTAAAGCATGTACAGAAGTGTATCTTATTCTATTGGAAACATCTTGTGGAATGATCGGAGCAGACAATCGCTCTCAGAAGGTATTTGCAACTACGACAGATTTTGCCGCTCTACATTTAACGGCAATTTATCAAGCTGCGCAAAAAGAGTTGAAGAAGTTGATGCATACTCACTACTCTCCTAGTAATCCGAATGGAAGGCCCTTCGGTCCAGGTAGCAAGCAATACAATAGTAAAACGTACTCTGCACAAATGAATGCTTGGGAGACAAATTATAACTCCAAGAGTCAAGAGTTCCAGAACCTTGAGAATACTTGGAATACTCCGATACAAGCTCTAGACACACACGAGCAGACGCTTGGTAATGACTCTCAGCAAGCAGCCCAGCTTGCAGGAATTATGGTCGAACCAATGAAGCAAGTGGGAATGCTGTTAGGACAGCAGTTATAATAAGGGGACTGCTCTCGAAAGTCGCTCTTTGCAGATTTTGCGGCGTTTTTTGAGAAAAATTGAAAGAGTTGAAAATCTACATATACCTGAGTATAGGAGATTTGCAAAAATTTTGATTTTGCCAAAAAAGGCGAAAAATGTGTGAGGATGGAATTTCTTAAGCAGTCC
>JASBRR010000005.1 GCA_030149435.1 Simkaniaceae bacterium | reverse complement strand
CTACAGATTTTGCAGCGATTTTTGAGAAAAATCAAAAGAGTTAAAAATCTACATATACCTAAGTATAGGAGATTTGCAAACATTTTGATTTTACCAAAAAAAACGCAAAAGGTGTGGGAATGGACTTTCCCAACAGTCCCTAATAATTCCATCTCTTTTTCCAAACGAAACCACTCTATTTACTAACTGAGAGCTAAGCACAGAAATCTGTGTTGAAGCTACCAGCAGCGTCAGCTGTATCGCAAAAAGGCCTATCTGAGAAGTTGCTTTTTGCGAACTTTTCGGATGAGTCAGGTGTATCACAAATGAAGGGGGGAAACTTTTGTGAGCAAATCAGGGGGATTTAAGCCATTTCCATTTTTTTCTGGTTGCCACATCCAAACCCTAGTTGCATCGTTTATTACCTTGTATCGTGATCTCGTGTCCTACAGGCGGTTCGTTCACCTTAAGGGGGGAGAACGTATTGCGCTTGAGATTACTACACCACCCAATTGGAAACCCGAGGACCCCACTATTGTGATGGTCCACGGGTTCTGTGGGTCCTCTAAGTCCTCATATCTTGTTCGTATTGCAAGCAAGCTCTATCAACATGGCATGCGTACCGTACGACTCAATTTAAGAGGGTGTGGAGACTCCAAAGGTTACTCCAAGAGAATGTACGATCCTGAATATAGTGAAGATGTGTGGAATGCTTTAAAGGAGATTAAACGGGATACTCCCAATACCCCACTTATTGTTATGGGATTTTCTCTAGGAGGAAACGTCGTTCTTAAAATGGCAGGGGAGAGACAAGATGAAGCGAAAGGTGTCATAGAAAAGCTCGTAGCCATCAACCCTCCAGTTGATATGTACTCAAGTGTCCAGCAACTCAATAGCAACAGTTTCTATCGACGCTATTTCATGAAATACTTAAAAAGAGATATTTATGAAATGCATGATGCATTTGATGACCTGCCGCCAATTAAAATTCCTTCAAACCTAACACTTATGGACCTCGATGAGCTTTATCTTGCACCTCAGGCGGGATATTCAACTGTGCGCGACTACTACTATGCAGTCAGTTCTGGTCCACTTTTAACTGAGATCAAAGTCCCATGCCATATCTTATTCTCTCGCGACGATCCCATCATTGATTGCTCGGAAGTAGAGAGTCTAAAAATTCCAGATAATGTCGACATCACGATGACAGACAAGGGGGGACACCTGGGCTTCTTGGGAAGCCTGCGCTCCAAAGAGGGCTTTCTTTGGATGGATGCGCAAATATTAAAATGGGTGTCACTACCAGATAATGAAGATCACTCAGGAAACAAAAACTTCAAGCCAAAATCATAAATCATCGACGAAGCCTTCTGGTGCAGCTTTGAGTAGAATTGTCTAGATTCACACTTATTTTCTTTCTCTAGATCAATGGGTCGGAGGTAAGTTGTCGGCTCGGCAAAAAGGAGCTGCTCATGGGCTCGGATTGGGGGGAGGGGCCTTGGGTAAGATGCCTCGAAAACATTTCCAAAAAGCGTCCCAAATTTTGAGATCACATCACCACGACAGATCACCCCTTTAAATGCTGGCCTCGTCGTTTCTGGAATTTCCCCCCACTTATTACAAAGATTTTCTGCAATCCCAGGAAAATTGAACGCATAGGAGCGCTCGTGTGATGAACTACTGATATAAGAGTGGAGCTCAATCATCATATAGCTGAGCATCACACCTCCTAAACTGTGCCCAAAAACCCGCACTTTCCCATGCTTTTTCGAATACCCTTTAAGAAAACTATCAATTTCAGGAACGAGCTTTTCAAACAACGTATGTCCAGGACCGCGAGGGTCTAAATCGGAAATCATCGACGTGCGGCCACCTTCAGAAAATAGCGACAAATCTGTCCCACGAATGAGCAAAATAGGGGAGCCTTGCCGTTTGTGAACATTAAGCAACCCATACCCCCAGGTTGCACCATTGAAATCAAAGATCTTTGCAACGGTATAAGGGATCAGCTCTATCATCCCCTCTGAATTCATCGTCGGAATAAAAAAGCTTTGTCCTTCAGAAAGTTCTCGATAAGCCATCACTTTGGCGAGAACTTCTGCTGTTGCCAGATCGCAAAGTTTAGGATCAGAGACCGACTTAAAAATCAGCTCGAGTATTTGCGCACATTTATCGATATCTTTTTGATCCGTTGTCACCTGGCAGATGATCCCTCGTGCTCCTTCCTCAGCACGGTAAGACTCGGCAAAGCGCAAAAACTGTCTGCAGGGGTTTTCTAGAATTTCGGTATGCTCCTTACTCTGGAGCTCAAAGCAGCGAGAAGGGTACTTAAAAAGCCAAGAAAGAATCACTTCTCCCCACTGATATGCCTTAGCCGGAATCGAAAAACTATGTGGATCACCTCTACCGCGCTGCACCATCAAACTCACAAAATAAAAAGGGCAAGGGACCTCATGCCCCATGGCCTTAACTTATCGAAGCGAATGCTTTGAGTCAATCGCTATCACTACCTCCCTTCTTCTGCGGGCCATCTGCAAGGGGTTGAGGAGCATTTACATCATCAGAGGAATGACTATCATTTTTGCGCCAGTGAGCAAACAAACGTGAAACGCACCGATGAATCGGACCATTTTCCTCTCCCAAATAGGCATACAGTGCGACAACCGAAACGATCCCTGGAGCGAGCTTGCTCCCAATCTTTTCCGAGCAAATGCGCTTACAAACAAATCCTGCAATAATCGATAAAACAAGAGCTGTAACCTTCACAAACTTGATGTTTAAAGTTGGTGGAGGAGAATTGGAAATTTCAGCTGGTGGTGGAAGTCGACTTGGTGACGTAGTCCTTGAGTAGTACTCATTATATCCTCCTTATTTTACGTCTTTACGCGTTGCACGAACATGCGTGACTGCTTTGGCATTTTCGTAGCTAATTAAAATGTTTTCATCGCTTGATCCACCAAAGAGTCCTGAAAAAAAACCTGGCTTTTGATTGCAACCGACGAGCACCGTATCAAGGAGCTTCTGTCTTGTATTTGGGTCAGGTTGGGAGCCCCAATGGCGAATCTTAGGTCGATCTTCCTCATTGACTTGCCACCTAGATTCATTCCCGCGGCCATCGCGAACGTAGATTTCGCCATGATGGAGATCCACGTGATAAATCGTGCTCGCAAAAGGGTGTGTTGTCAAAGGCCCCTGGTAGTAGTCTGCACGCACATAATCACCCATCTTTACATTGACCAAGTAATAAGTCCCAGAGCTAATCCACCTGGGTTGAGGGTTCACCATCACTTTTAAAATTGCATCCTGCTCCCAGTGTTTTACCGTCTCGCGATCAGCATCGATGACTTTAAATTGAGACCCCTCTTCGAGCTCTATAATGCTCCCATCAATTCCCTGGGCCTTTAAAAGATGAAAACCAGGATCGAGGATAAGATTCTTCCTGGGATAGGCACCACTTGCCGTTTTGTTATCTTCATAATCATCGCCATAAAGGGAGAAAAGATTGAAGCAGAGAAGCGCTGTCAGTAGACCAAACTTGAATTTACTAACCATAACTTAAACCTAACGTTTTTTTGAGATGCGTAAATTCTAATTGAAAGCGTTTTTTAAGACTAGGTTAAGCGTCGATTCCTTCGGCAATTGCACTGCAAAGCCCTTGGAAGATAAAGAGGTGGAAAGGAAAACATAGTGCCCAATAAAAGCAGCCAAAGACCCCCTTTGGACGGAATGTTGCCGTTTGCTTAACCACACCCTCTTCAATACGGAAATCGAGCCATGCCTCGCCAGGAAGGCGCATCTCAGCGTATAAGAGCAGGTGTCCGTTTTCCTTATCAGCACAAATCACCCGCCAAAAGTCTAAGCTATCTCCATTCGCAAGCTGCGTTGGGCTGCGCCTTCCACGCCGGATTCCACACCCCATGACAAGGCGGTCCAAGCCTCCTCGAAGGCGCCAGGCCCAGTCCATATAGTACCATCCATTCTTTCCCCCAATGCGCCACAACTTCTCGATCGATTTTTTTCGATCTTTATAGGGGAGCGTCGTCACATCTTGCATACACCCGTGACTTGGCACGTCCATGTAGGCATTCAGCCTCGGGTCAAGCCTGCTGCTATTCATCGCATCCTTCCAACTCGAAACCACAACCTGCTGCTGAATCTTGTCGAAAGCGCTGTTAAGTGCTTTTTCATAAGAAAGACACTTATGAGGAATCACATGGGTAATCGTATCATCCTGGCATACAGCATCTGTTTTCAAGCTCGATACAAGGGCCCTTGCCAGAGAGTAACTCGTCGACGTAATGAAAAAGAGCCAGTAACTCGAAAGGCGAGGGGTAAAAAAGAGGATCGGAATGATCAAACGAAAGAGTCCGCGCATCTTTGCAAGCCTCAGAAGCATTTGGCGATAGGTCAGGACTTCAGGCCCCCCAATTTCAAACGTCTTGCCTAGAGTTTCTGGCGTCTCAATCACACTTTTAAGACAAAAAACCACATCGCTGATCCCAATGGGTTGGCACCGGCTTTCTACCCACCTAGGGGCGATCATAATGGGGAGCTTTTCGACCAAGTCTCGGATAATTTCAAAAGAGGCGCTTCCAGCTCCAATGATGATCCCCGCTCTAAGCACCGTGACGGGAATGTCACTTTCCTTTAAAACCGTTTCCACATTCCGTCGTGACGTCATGTGCTCTGAAAGTTCATTTCCTTGAGCAAGGCCGCTTAAGTAGACAATCTGACGACACTTGGAGTCTTTAACCATTTCCCCAAAATTGTGAGCACAAGTGGCTTCATCATCTGAAAAACCGCTCGCTTTATCTCCCATCGAATGAACCAGGTAGTACGCAGCCTCAAAATCCTTCAAAATCTGTTCAAGCGATGTTGGATCGAATAGGTCGCACTGAACGACTGAGACTTTTTCCTTGTGATGGGTAGCCAGCTTTAACCGGGAGGGACTGCGTACTAGAGCAATGACCTCATGACCCTCTTCCACAAGGACAGGTAATAGCCTCGATGCGATGTAGCCATTGGCCCCAGCAATGAGCACCTTCATCAGTTAAGCCACCATATTGCGCCATTGAGGGTCAGTGCATAGGCGCTCCAGAAGAAGTAGGGGAGGACAAGCAATCCTGCAAGTGGGCGCACGCGAAAGAATGTCACACCCATCAAAACAATAAATACGAGCAAAACAGAAAGGTCAATCAGAGCAAGGCCAGGAGATTGAAATCTAAAAAATAAAAACGACCAAACTCCATTGAAAAAAAGCTGCACAAAAAAAAGTGCAAAGCTCAGGCGCCTTTTGGGCGTTTCTTTTGGGGTCATATAGACAAGCCACACAGAAACTGCCATTAAAATATAGAGCAGCGCCCAAACTGGAGCAAACATCCACCCTGGTGGCGTCCAACTCCCTTTTTCTAAACCGCGGTACCACGCCTCTGATTCGCACGTCATCGCAAAGCTTGAAATCACCTGCACAAATAACACCGGCAGATACCAAAGCACTAAAGAAACAAATTTCTGTCTTTTCGCTTGCATCACTTCTCCATTTTCTAAACTAATCGTCTGTTTTCTTTAACCTATATTAACATGGCAGTAAAAAGGGAGAAAAAAAATCGCACAGAACACTTGGGAGAAATTCCATAACTCTGATATAGAAATTTTTTTTCACTCAAACCAAAGGAAACTTGAGTTATGGCAAAAAAGAAAAAGAAAAGTAGCAAACCAAAAAAATCAGACCTGCTCGTTAAAAAAAGCATGGTTAAAGAATACATCACAAGTAAAGGTGACTTCCGCGTTTCTGGCGAAAGCTTCGAAATGCTTTCCGACCTAGTGATGAATCTTTGTGACGACGCGATCGAGCGCGCAGAGATGAACAGAAGAAAAACTGTCCAAAGACAAGACTTCTAATAACCCATTATTAGTTCAAGGCTTGCTGATTATTTAGCAGCAAGCCTTGGATTCATCCCGAATAATACTCAAAACATATCATCAAAATCATCTGCACCATCAACAACTTTTCCTTTATACTTTTCCCCTCTAGCTGATCCAGGGGCCGCGCTGGAAGCGACTGTAGAGGCTCTTCCAATACTGGGGGATTCTTTATCCTGATCCGGAGGATGGGAAGGGCTCGGCGATTGAACAAGTGCATTCCTTTCTGCACTTTCAATAATTGCTTCTAACTTGGCAGCTTCACTATCTTCGCTTTCTACTACCTTAAATCCAACTCTCCGACTCGTGTCAGTGTTTTTAGCAGAGCCTAGAGGTGTACAGCCTTCTAAACTATTCTTAGGCATTTCGCTAACAGGCATCCCAGGCTCAGGAGACCGCCGACACTCCTCGTTTTTCCCCGGATTTTCTGGCTGATCATCCGCAGAATGTGTCTGATTCGATGCACTCATAAAACTTTCCGTAATTGCATGCGGAATAGGTTGACTATTGTTTTGGTTAGAGAGATCACTCACTCTGTCAGGACTTTCAGTATGATTGGGGCTTTTAGATTGACTTGATCCACAACTGTTATGAACATCTTGTTGGAGTGAAGTCTTTGTTGATGAACTTGCTTGTCCTTCGCTTTTATGATACTGAGGCGCAGATGGACTTTTCTGAGTTTCAGGCTCTGATGAAAAGATTTCCTTTGCAACTTGATTTACACTTTTAGAAGGGGAAGGGCTATCTCCTCTATTTACATGAGCAGGCATCCTATTCTGAACGTTCTGGGGCGAACCGATGTTCGTAACAGTTATGGGTTTTCCATTGAGTAGTGCAGTTTTTTCTCCTGGATCACTATGACCACCAGAGCTTTCTGAACTCTTGCCCCAGGGACAGCAACAACATATTGTAGACATCATCTTTCCTTATGTTTTAAAAATTGTGGGCAAAACATTAAACTTCCACTGCTTTCTTTGCAATCGCTTTCCTCAACTATCAACTTTGCTCCAATCTTTAGCGAAAGAAAGCTTAAGATCGATGCACTCAAGCAATCAGACTATTGATTCAGTTTACTCAAAATCTTTTGTTTTACAAAAAAGACATGATCATTCATTTTTTACCACCTTCATCAATGTCTTCAAAAAGGTATATCTCAAGTATGTCGTCCTACTGGATCTCTGCAAAACAGCTTCAATGCACATTAATTCCCAACGAAGATCAAGCTGCATCGTGGTTGACACAAAAAATCGACACGTTTTCTAAGGGGAGTCCCATTAATACGGTTGTAGCCCGGATAGGGGTTTTGGCTCTCCCTATCTTCTCAGTTGCTTCGACCCTTCAATTTGGGATTAGCCTGGTTTCGAGCTTGACGCTTATGAGTATTGGGCTAGGAGAACGAGATAGAAAGCCTATTTTAGGTAATGATGGTCTATTAGTTTTAACTGCTAAGTCTGTCGCTTCGATCTTTTCTTCTACAATTCTTATTCCCTACGCTCTTTTTGATATAAATATTTATGATAAGTCGAATACTGAAACCGCTTCTAAGTCGGCAGAGAGGCCTAGCAACTCGATACCAACTCAAATAGAAACAACGCGAGTGAATTCAGTCCAAAACTCCCTGATACCTGATGAAGGACAACTTTCAGGTAAGGTTGTCGATTTTATTAGTTACCTTAGTGATGATAATGGTATAGGTTCACAGCTAACCAGTAGAGTTTGCGTCATTTCTCTCCCTTTTTTTTCTGCACTTTCAGCATTTCAAATGAGCGTCAGTATGACGGCAACCGTTCTCCTTGGAGCTGTGGGGTTAGGGAAACACCATAGAAGATGCCTTTTCGGATCAGGTGATGAAAGAACAAGTAGCGGGGTAAGCCTTTTCATTAAATCTATTTCAGCTATCTTCACTACAATTATCTGTATCCCGAGCGCACTTTATGACCCAAAAGTATACAAACGCAAATCTCACATATTGAGAGACAAGCAACATGAGCAAGAGCAACACGAACTTGTAACACTGAAAACAAAAGTGAGCTACCTTGAGTCAACATTACAAGCTGCGAAGCAACAGCTTTCTCAAACTCAAACAATAAAAAATACAGCTCAAGAGAAAATAGAGGAAAACAACAAAGAGCTTGCATCCCTCAAGCAACAACTTGCTGAGTTGAAAAATGCAAATAGTGAGCTAAACACCCAAGTTCAAGCTAAAGATGCGGATAAAGAGAACCTTGAAAAACAGCTGGAGCTTAAAAAAGAGCACTCTGCTGCTCGAAAGAGAGAAATCTCTGCATTACAAGAACAAACTGCTAACTTTTCTCCATTGAGGCGAAATCTCAATACGCAGGTGGCGGCACTAGAACAAAAAATCATTGAATTAGAAGGGTCAAACAATCAACTAACTTATGAATACGAAAACGCAAAATTAGCTCATTCAAAAGCTCAACAAAAGTATGAAGAAACAATTCAATCACTCCGCCAACATCAAGAAAAGCTCGAACAAAATAATGCTTTACTAACTCAAGAACTTCTATCAGCAAAACAAAAATATGAAGAGCTAAGCGCAACCCTTCTTCAAAATCAAAAAGAACTAGATAATGCCCTAAGTACTAATAAACAACATGAGAATGACAAGGAAAAGCTAGAGGCAGAATATCAAGACCTTTTAGGAAAACACAAACAACTTTCAGAACAAATAGAAGACACTAAATCCAAGCAAGCGCTAGCAGAAAAGCGGATGATGCATGCGATCAAAGCTCATGAAAAAACGAAGACAGAGTTATCAACCCAAAAAAAAACGCATACTATCGAAATAAAGCAGCTTCTCGAAGAAAAACAAGCTGCAGAGAACAATCTTGTTAAGGTTGAGGCTCAACTCAAACAAGAGCTATCTAGCCTTTCTGAAAAATATAAAAAAGTTCAATCAGAAAATAGCAATCTCCAATCAGAAATCGATACAATACAACTCAAACTGAATGAAAAAGACACAGAGCTTAAGTCACTAACCCAAGAACAGCAGAATCAAATCGAGAGTTATGCATCCCAAATCGCTGAAGCAGAGAGTCTACATGAAGATCAGGTGGCTCGGTTTTCAAGCCGTTTAGAACAACTTGAAGTTGAAAAAAACCAAACTCAAGCGGAATCTAAAGAAGTAATAGCTGATTATGAAAAACATATAGAACGTCTCCAAACAGAAAAAACAGAACTCGAAATGCTTCTTTCTAGTAATCAAAGTGCTCATGCAAATGAAGTGAGCCAACTTAAGGGACAAGCTATATCTCAAGCCGCAGCATTTCAAACTCAGATTGATCAGCTTACATCTGAACAGAAAAAAGAGAAGGCGACTCATAGCACTCAAACTAATGACCTAAAAGCCAAAGTAGCTGAACTTAAAAAGAGAATAAAACAAACACAAGCTCAACTTTTTGATGAGAAAACTCAATTTGACCACCAGATTCAAGAACTCGCAGCACAAAACTCTCAGCTTCAATCTTCAAAAGAAGAGCTACGAACAAGCTCTTTACGTGAAATTGGCAAGCTTAAACAGCAAAGCAAAAACGTACAATCTGATTTTACTAAGAAGCTAGAACAATCGACCCAAGAAAAAGAGAAGCTTAAGGCTCAGCTTATTAATCTTAAATCTCAGAGCACTCAATTAGAGTTAGAGGTTGCTCAAATGAGAAGCCAAATCGACGAAAAAGAATCTAAGCTCAAAACCCAAGAGACTCAACGCCAAGAAGAAATCAGCCGACTTCAAGCTCAACTTAACACCATGCATGATCGTGCCATGACAACTGAAGCTGAACTTGCAGGCAAAGTTCAGAACCTAGAGTCCGAAAAGAGTAAAATAGAATCTCAACTTGAGAAAACTGCAGCAGAACTCAATACGGCTAAACAGACTCTCCAAACTGAAACATCAGCTTCAGCTGAAAAAGTCGAACAACTTCAGCTACAACAAGCTAACCTAGAAGCTCAGCTTGCTGAAACTCAACGCAACTTATCTAATGCAAATGAAGCCCATGCTTCAGAAAAATCCGCATTAACTAAACAACTAGAAGACCTTGAAGCTAAGCACTCTGAACAAAAGGCTCAGCTCGAGAAAACTGCAGCAGAACTCGCTCAAGCTCATAAAGTTCTCCAGAAAGAAAATGCTGTAAAGGTTGATCTAGCTAAACAAGTCGAAAGCTTGAAAGCGAAGCAAGCTGAACTTAATTCTCAGTTAGAGCTCAATTCAGTAGAACTCAATACAGCTAAACAGGCTCACCAAGCTGATACATCAGCTTCAACTGAAAAAGTCGAGCAACTTCAGCAACAACAAGCTAACCTCGAAGCTCAGCTTGCTG
>JASBRR010000002.1 GCA_030149435.1 Simkaniaceae bacterium | reverse complement strand
TGAGAAAAGAAATGTAGTTTATTCATTTCCAGTGGATTATAAAAAGCGCAGCTATGTTAGTTAAACATAGCGAGCATTTTTTAATTCTCTGGTAATTAATAGGATGCGTTAATTTTCCACGCTAACTGCTCAATGTCAGTTAAAGCATCGGTTTAATACATTCTAGAACCTGACAAACTTTCCCTTCTCTTCCCAGTAGCTTTCCCCATATGAATAGAGGAGCTGTTCCCCTTTTTTGATCCCATGAGCGCCCGATGTAAATACGATACGTGGGCCTTCTTCACTATAGTACTCCCAAGGGATCACATTATTTGTTTCTGATCCTTCGTCACTATGATTCATGAATCGCGTCCAGTTTCCCGACTTCATTGCATCGATAGAGTAGTTCTTCAAATCAGAAAAAGAAAAGGTGCTATCGTGATCGGGGTTGATCTCATCATCCCACATGAGCACCCCAGCATAATGGTGCAGTGTAGAGTAGGGGGGGATGTCTTCTGTAGCAAAAACACCTGAGCCCACTTTCGAACTAATATGGCGAATGGTTACCCGTTTGCAGTAGCGATCATCTGTTCCATCCTTCTTGAGTTGTCTAAAGAATGCATCAAACTGCTTCTCCCGCGTTTTCGAAACAATGGGGTCTGCTTTTTTGCGGAACCGCTTCCAAGCTCTTTGAAACTTCTCAGCAACTTCTTTGTCGACTGAGACATCTTGTAGGTAATAAATTGGGGTTTTAACCCCGAACTTTTTCTTGAAATCTGGATCCACTCTTTTCACCATTTATTTTAATCTCATTTAATGGGACTTTCTCAACAATCCCTTAATTTATCTATTAAAAAAACAAAGATAAAATATCAATAAGTAATAAGAATGAATTATACGGCTTTATTAAAATGTTGCACTTGATCAATTGATTGATGATTGTTGAAAATGCGCTTTAGCTCAGAAAAAACCTTGGTAGAAGTCATGAGGCCTAGATGACCAATGCCTGCAATCTCTACCGCCTGCTTTCCAGCAAGTGAGCGCTCTGGCATATGAATATCATCTAAACCGCGCACTTCCCAAACATGCGCTTGCATCTCTTTAGACAATGTCTCCCACTCTTTTTGATTGGTCATGGATCCAATCCGAATGATACATTCGATATCAGTGCGCCAATGTGAGGATTTTTTAAGCTGTCTACAATATCCATTATTCATTGTAAACGAACCTGGCTCCTGTGCAATGTAATGCGCGAGTTCTGCGCCGCGTGAATAACCAAGTAGATGCACTTTTTCACATCCACAAAGCTTTTTGATCTCTGCAAGCTTTTGCTCAACAATCTCGATATCCTTTTGTGTGAGCTCACCAGAAGATAAATTCACAGTAAAAAAGGGCCCGATACGATGCTCTAAAAAGTACTCTCCCATTTTCATGAAGTGGCCTTGGGTGCCATCTTTTCCATGCAAAGCAAGAATGGGTGTGCATCCTTTTTGCCAGTCCAAGAGGTGAGTGGGATTCATACCATGGTGCTGAAAAAGCTTATCATGCCCTTTACGCATTGCAAGTCCAGCTCCGATCGCCTCCTTTGGCTCCCACAACAAGGCTCCGAAGAGGTTTGCTGTTCCCATAAAATGACATTGCCTCAAGAACTGCATTCCCGAAGCTACAACAAACTTGTATAAGGAGTAGAGGCTCATCTTATTTTCACAAGCTGGATAGCCACTAAAAGTGGTGGGCTCTCTAAGACAGGGAAAGTCACTTTCTTGAATATCAATGGTGCTCATGGCAAGACATGATACACCATTTCCTTAAAAAAATGATATAAGGGATCTGCTATCGAAAGTCGCTTTCCGCAGATTTAGCAGCAGTTTTTGAGAAAAATCGGAAGAGTTGAAAATCTACATATGCCTAAGTATAGGAGATTTGCAAAACTTTCGATTTTGACAAAAAAAGCGCAAAAGATGTGGGAATGGACTTTCTTATGCAGGCCCATAATGGTTATAGAGACTGATCTAACTCTTTAATATGCAAAAAGAAGCGCTCAATCATCTCTTTGCGAGCTTCGACATCAAGACCGTGGTTAACCAAGATTGTAAAGGCAATCTTATCAGTGAATCCAACAAACCCTCGAATCCCCGATTGGAATCCACTCTTAGCACGAATTGTGTCATGATAGGTAGGTAGCGACTCTATGAGAATAGGAAAATAGTCAGAAGATTGCATTTTCAACGCCATTTCTACAAGTTGCTTAGGCGTGATGGCATTCTTTCTCGATAGCCCCGATCCATCAGCAAAATGAGTCCCTTGAAGTGAAAGGCCTTTTGCCTTCCAAAATGTGCTCAATGCCTTTAGCCCAGCCTCTGTTGATCCCTCTCCATAATGCTTTTCGCCTATCTTCTTCAGAAGGTGTTCCGAATACAAGTTGATACTCTTCTGATTGATCCAGTAAACGATGTCCTGAAGTGTTGGCGACATCGTGGTATGAAAAGAAGTGCGCTTTTGACTCTGATTCTCTTTCTTTCCTATAACTTCGATGCCAATCTTTCTCAGTTCCTGTGTCAAAAGAGCCGCACATAGTGCCGGAGGATTTGGAATCGCTCCCTTAATTGAAAAGCGCTCCACTCCCATAGGAATCGCTCCTCTAATAAACTGCTCAGTAGAAAACTCCCCTCCATAAATTGAGGCCTGATCTCCTGACCCTACAGGACCCGATTTTACTTCGTTATGCAAACGCAAAACCGTTTGTATAGGTGGGTCAGTTTCGAGCAGTGTCGTCTCTGCACCTAGTGCAGCTCCTGGCTTAAAGGAAACGGTGTAGAGGTTGTCATGAAAAGAAAGGGCAGAAGCTCCTGCTCCATAGTAGTTACCAACATCTTCCCATGTCCAACTAGGCGCAGCGCATGCGCTCTCCCAACAAGAGGTATCGGGAATCACCTGCCCAGTAACTTTTACTATCCCAAGCTTTGCAACAGCATCTGCCCATGCAGCTAGTTGCTGCTCCCAAGAAAGAGAGCCTTTGACTCGATCAGATCCAAGACATGGATCTCCTCCTCCATGAATATACAGATTTCCAAGGAGCGTCCCGTCCTCTATAGTTCCATCATATTCTAGCATTGTAGTGAACCGACTCTCGGGTCCCAAAATCTCTAGCGCTGCAGCTGTTGTGACGAGTTTTAAGCAAGATGCAGGGACTAAGCTCAGCTCTTTGTTTTGAGAAAGCAAAACTTCGCCTGTATCCCGACGCACCACATGGATGCCCACCGTTGCATGATCTAAAGAAAAATGGGTCTCTGCCATAACAGGAAGTGCCACAAGTATTAATAGGTTACGAATCCATTTCATATGCAAAAGAGTTTACAACTTTTTCTCTTGAAAAACCATAGTGTGGGGTGTTTTTTTTTCAGAATCCACTTCTTTATAAGAAAACTCTGCAGTGATCTCATCTAGTATTTCATAACCTTGCTGCTTCCAAAACTGGTCAACAGAGCGATAGTTCAAGGGCTTGCGTATATCATTAGGATCTCTAACCACTGAACAATGAACAATGGATGTGATCTCGTTGATGGTTCTGACCTCTTTTTCAAAGTGCTGATAAAGTTCTAGGCCTATCCCTTTTCCCCGATAAAAAGGTAGAACTACAATTTCTCCTAAGTAATAAAGACCTTCTAGAGGCTTTTGATTTTCGGTAAAGGGGTGCTGAATCTCATCTGGACAAGCAGCTAAAGGGATTCCAGTGACCACACCTATTAGATTTCCATCAACACGGGCGAGTAGCCAAGTGGTGTCAGAACTACGCTCATAAATCGAGAGATACTCTTTTTCGCCTTTAAAGGAACCATAATACAAGTAGGGCCACTCCTGGAAAACCTGTATGCGAATCTCTGCCACTGCCTCTATAAAGGGATGGGTCTCTGCTCCTTTAACAACCAAGTATTCAATGTTTGTCATTTTGCGATTAAATGCAATCGAGTTTCCGTTTTAACTTCTGCTTTGCATGCAGAGCACAAAGGACGATAAATACCCATAACATCACGATCGATAACCAAAAAGGGAGGTAGCCCGCTTGACCCAGAGCTGCCGCACGCATTCCCTCCATAACATAGATCATGGGATTGATCAAGCTGATATACCCAACAATTGGACTCATATTGTAAGCAGACTGCCACGAATAAATGTAACCACCAAACAGCCACATCGGCGCAATATAGCGGAACCAAAGTCTGTTTAGGTCAGTCATGTTATTCAATATCCCCGTTAGCCAGAGCGCAAAGTATCCAAAGAAAAGATTGGCTGATACAAATACAATAGGCAGGCGCCACCAGGAAATTTGATCTAAACTCCATTCAGAAAGCACAATGAGCTTTCCCAAAGGAAACAAGAGGATCGACATTAAGATCGAGGTAATCGCCCATGAAAGCCCAATATAGTAGAAAACCATATTCGAGCGAATCGGCATAATCAACGTATGAAAAATGGTACGGTCCCCTCCCATGTCGGCAAGTTGAATTCCCACCTTTCCTACGATCTGAGTAAAGCCAAAGCTCGCAACGGCACCTACAACAAAAAAAGCGGCAAACCCTTTCGGAGCCCCTTCTTGTTGTAAAAAATACCCAAACACCAAAACGTTTGTAATAAAAAGCAAAGCTGTATCGCTAAATCTTTGCCAAAAGTCTCTTTTGAATACACTCAGATCTCTCTTAATCAACTGAAAGAAAACGATCCAACTACCCATTCACCCCTCCATTAAATAGCTCTGCATTTGGGTCATCAACAAACTTCAAAAAGACCTCTTCCAGATTATTTTTTTGATGTTTTTTCTTAAGATTTTCTGGCGTATCTACGGTGCGGACTAAGCCTTCATGTAAGAGGCAAATGCGATCTGATAAGACTTCCGCTTCATCGAGATAGTGTGTGGTGAGAATGACTGTCATCCCCTCTTCCCGCAATTTCGCAATGACATCCCAAAGCTGTCTTCGAATATGAGAGTCTAGCCCAACTGTTGGTTCATCTAAAATGACGAGTTTCGGTCGGTGCATGAGAGCCCGCGCAATTAAAAACCTCTGCTTATATCCCCCTGAAACTTGATCGATATTGGCATCGAGATACTCTTCGAGTGTAAACTCTTTTGCAAGCTCACTCTTTCTTTCTTCGGCTTCTTTCTTTCTGAGGCCGTAACATCTGCCTGAAACCACTAAGTTTTCACCGAGTGTCAGGTTCTTTTCAATATTGGGGTGTTGAGGGCAGTAGCCAAGTATAGAGCGGAAGGGCAAGAGCGAATCGTAAATCGATGCGCCATTCCATGAAATGACTCCTGATGTCGCTGGGTGAAGTGTTGCTAGAATAGAAACTAGCGTGGTCTTTCCCGCACCATTAACTCCAAGAAGCCCTAGCACTTCACCTTCGTATAGCTCAAGGGATACACCTTTGAGCGCCTGTTTTAAAGCGCGCCCTTTCTCATAATAGGTCTTTGTGACGCCATCAATGCGCAAAAACAAATCATTCATCTTTGGAAACCTTAAGAAATAGATGTAATCTTAATGCTACATAGGTTGGAAAGTCAAAAAATTTGTGAACTTATGCTTGTGGGAAGTGGCGCAACATGCCAGCCACATTGTTAGTGATCACTCCATCGAGGCCCATATTGAAGAGCTCTTGCACATGCTCGCAATCATCGATCGTCCAAGACCACACCTCGATCTCCTTTTGATGAAGAGCGTGAATTTTCTCACGAGTAACAAGTTGATGATTCAACGCTAAAACCTCTACTTCCATCAAGGCAAATTGGTCATAGTCTTTTTCAGATTCCACAATCCCAACCAGTGAACTGTCGGGATACTTCTCCGCAATGTAAGTCACCACCTTGGGAGAAAGAGATCCAACAATATACCCCTTCCTCTTGTGAAGCACCTTCATAATGGCATCGACGTCTTTTTGATAGTCATCACCGGAATACTTGATCTCTACCATCACATCGATCTTGTTTTCAAAGAGCGCCATGACTTCTTCAAGTGTTGGAATTTCTTGACCCAATTTTCGAAGAAAAGAGAGTGGTTGCTTCGTGACTAAATAGCTGTGATCCTCTCTCACCACTGATTCATCGTGAATCACAATTGGAATGTGATCACTCGTCACCCAAACGTCGAGCTCGATCCACTTTGCCCCCAACATGTGCGCTCTTTTAAAAGCGGCAATCGTATTTTCTGGAGCTTCAAGGGAAGCACCTCTATGTGCAATAACTTTAATCATGGGTCACAAATAGATGATGGGGGCGGCCAGACTCGAACTGGCGGAGACCGAAGTCGATGGATTTACAGTCCATTGCAATTGCCACTATGCGACACCCCCAAGGGGACTCCTTACGGAAATCCAATGAAAAATATGCTGGAGAAAGGACTTGAACCCTCAACCGTCCGATTACAAGTCGGGTGCTCTACCAATTGAGCTACTCCAGCATGAAAGGGGGAATCTTATCAACTGCGCCGTTTTCTATTCAACAGAATTATTTAGCTTATCGTCAGATGGCTTGATTTTCTTAGGCTCTTCTTTCGGCTTATTTTCCTCTGCAGTTTGGGACATCATCGAGGTGATCTTGCCAAGGCTTTGTGGGGCGGTTCCACCAGAAGTGATATGAGTAAATTTTCTCCTCTGCATCGGAGTTTTCCCACCACAACACTTTTTGTATTTCTTTCCTGATCCGCAAGGGCAAGGGTCGTTTCTACCAATATCTGTCACAAAGGCCTCGTAAAATAATTTTTTGAATCACACCTAGCAGATTATAGGGAGTCCCCTCTTTTCCGTCTAACTCACAAATTAATAATAATTAATATTTTATATAATTATTTAATTTACATTTTATGATATAATAATACAAAAAATAATTAGCAATATGAATACATTTAATCACTCAACTCAATTTAGCTCTCAAAAAAACTCTTACCTCTATTTAGAGAATGACGAGGTCAAGAGTGATGATTCCAGCTGGATCATGCGCACATACTACTCGCTCAAGGGAATGCGAGACTACAACCTCGCGCCTATTTTTAAAGCGGTCCAATCCCAAACAGAAGGGCAATTTAGAGATGAGAACCTCCAGTTTCTTTCTGAGAAGCTCACCAAGAAAGTTGGCTTCAAAACTGAACATTTAGAAGGAGTTAAGCTTCTCAGCAGCGCTCTAAATGGAGAAGCTCCGGAAGTCGATCGATTAAATAAATTTTTTGAAGCTATTTCTGGAAACAAGAAGTTCAATGAAGCCATAGCTCAGGCGATTGACCTTGGGGTAACACTAAGTGGTGTCAATAAAGAGGCGCTCGAGATCCTCAGGACTTTCTCATTTAAAATGAAAAAACACGAAGAGTTTAGCAAGGCCTATCAAAAAGTGGTCCGTATTCAAAGCAAAATGAAAAAGGACTCTGTACCAAAAGAGCTCTCATCGGAAGAGAAGCTCACTTTAAAAGAACTGAACATGTTGGAAACGATTGCCAAAATGAAGCCAATTGCTTTGCGTCTTAAAAAGGTGGGCTTAACGAAAAACAACAAGACCTTTATTGGTAAAATGACCCGCCAAATCAATGGAACAGAAAACTTCTTGAGCCGTATTCAGAACATCATCGAAAAAGATCCTAAGCGCAAAGAAAGCGGCCTTATTTTCTATGACCTAGAAAACTTTGCCCATAAACGGGACTTCAAGTCGAACCTTTTCCACACACTGCTGTTCCGAGCAGGGTTGGGAACAAACCTTTTCCATGCGTCCATGCAGGTTGCAGGGTCTTCCCGGAAGGGAATCCGTGAAGCCCATATTTGGGGTAAATATGAAGAGAATAGACGTAACGTCTCGAGTTACGTTTTTAAAACACTCACTGTTGAAATGGAAAAAGTGTTTGAACTGTTCCCTGTAGAAGAAAAGAAAAAACTAGAAGCTCTCTATGGAAGTGGATGGAAAAAAGTCTTAAAGAAAAAGTTTCAAAGAGAATTCGCGCGTTTTTTTGAGGACTCAGAAAAATTTCAGAAGCTCAAAAACCATTGCATGAGGCGGACGAAGCTCGGTGCGAGTGGCGCTTGCTCTGATCAAGCATGCTTTCAACAGTCCCATACCCAGCAAAGAGAGTTCTCCCCTGATAATGGGGCGACATGCTCGGAATTCGCCTCAAAATCGATCTTCCATGTCTACGATCTCGTCTCTATGAGTGTTGTGGATGATTGGAACACTCATCAAAAAAGAAAAGGAAACAGTGAGAGGTCTGAGCCACCATTGCTACCTAGTGGGATCAATCCTTACATGGATGTGAGCCAAATCAGCCCATCTTTTATGGCTAAAACATTAATGGATCGTAAATTAGCAAGCGTATCTCGAACGCCTAAAATCGTAAGACAAATCGTCAACTACAATAAGCTTAAAACAAAAGAGGCGTATGGCCTAGGGTTCGATCCCCTCCAAATTGATAAGCGAGGGGTGATTCCAAACTCTTGCCGAATATCTAGCCGGGATTATAGAATTAACTCCAATCAAAAGAGTTACACGGGTGGCATATCACATTTCATTTACAAACACCTCTATCTACCAGCGATGTTAGCCCGAAGCCGCCGTGGACGGGCCTAGGGAAGCGCCTTGAAAGCATGTGCCGCAAGTCACTCTTTGAGTTTAAGCTTCTTGAAGGTGTCGACAAACTCGCGATTGCCTTGAGTGGTGGAAAAGATAGCATCACTCTTCTCTACATGCTCAAAGCGATCTTAGGCAGAGGTACAAAAGAGATTCCCCTCCATGCGATTCACGTCACTGGAGAGTTTTCTTGTGGTGCCTCTCTTCAAACTCCTCTTATTGAAAAAATTTGTGACGATGTCGAGGTTCCCCTCACGATTTGTGAGTCGACGCAGAAAAGGGAAACCCTCGCTTGTTATAGCTGCTCACGTGAGCGGCGACGCCTCATTTTTGATGCTGCTAAAAGTGTAAGGGCTCAGACGGTTGCGTTTGGACACCACAGAGATGACAGTGTACAGACCCTACTACTGAACCTTTTTCATAAGGGTGAGTTTGCTGCAAATCTTCCGAAAGTCCCCATGCATGACTATGGCGTTACGATCATTCGCCCCCTGATCTACGTTCCAGAGAAAGACATTATCGAGTTTGCAAAGAAGTATGGATTTGCTAGGATCACATGCCAATGTCCTGTTGGGCAGGAATCGAGAAGAAATGACGTGAAACGGATGCTTGGAGAAATTGGAGAGGTGTTCCCTAACGTCGTGAATAACCTGTCACAGGCAGCGATGAAATCAGGTTTAACAAAAGCTTTAGAGAAGTGAGCATGAGCTCATTGAGGCTTATCATAAGGGGACTGCTCTCGAAAGTCGCTTTTTGCAGATTTTGCAGCAATTTTTGAGAAAAATTGAAAGTTTTGAAAATTCGCATATGCCTAAGTATAGGGAATTTGAAAAACTTTTGATTTTGCCAAAAAATGAACAAACGCTGTGAGAATGGACTTTC
>JASBRR010000001.1 GCA_030149435.1 Simkaniaceae bacterium | reverse complement strand
TGAGAAAAGAAATGTAGTTTATTCATTTCCAGTGGATTATAAAAAGCGCAGCTATGTTAGTTAAACATAGCGAGCATTTTTTAATTCTCTGGTAATTAATAGGATGCGTTAATTTTCCACGCTAACTGCTCAATGTCAGTTCTAACTGGTTATATTCATAATTAGGAGTCTTGTATTTATGAGTCAACAAACTAAAAACAAAGCAAAACTTAGACCACTCGGAAACCGCGTTCTCGCTCAGCGCGTAGAAGCGGAAAGTACACTTAAAGGGGGAATTCTCCTTCCTGATTCAGCAAAAAAGAAGCAAGAAATGGCCTCTGTCATTGCAGTCGGTAAAGGAAAAGTCACTGAAGACGGCAAAACTCTGCCTGTTCCTGTTAAAGAAGGTGATAAAATTTTAATGGATCAATACTCTGGTCAAGAAGTGTCAATCGATGGTGAAGACTACATTGTCCTCAGAGCAGATGACATCATTGCAATTGTTGAAGATTAATGGGGAGGATAATGAGAGATGGCACCAAAAGATATTAAGTTCAAAGAAGATGCAAGACACAAAATCCTAAAGGGAGTCCAAACGTTAGCTTCTGCGGTAAAAGTTACGCTAGGACCTAAGGGAAGAAATGTCGCAATTGACAAGTCCTACGGAGCTCCACACGTCACTAAAGACGGAGTCACTGTAGCAAAGGAAATTGAGCTCGATGATAAGCACGAGAATATGGGAGCTCAAATGGTGATTGAAGTTGCCAGCAAAACTGCTGATAAAGCAGGAGATGGAACAACCACTGCAACTGTGCTCGCTGAAGCAATCTACTCAGAAGGGCTGCGCAATGTAACAGCTGGAACAAACCCAATGGAAATCAAGCGCGGGATTGAAAAAGCTGTCAAAACGATTACTGATGAGCTGAAAAGCAAAAGCAAATCTATCCAAGACCGAAAGGAAATTGCACAAGTTGCCACAATCTCTGCTAACAGCGATGCTGATATCGGTGAAACCATTGCACAAGCTATCGAGCGTGTTGGAAAGAATGGAACGGTGACTGTTGAAGAAGGCAAGGGTTTCGAAACAACACTAGATGTTGTTGAAGGGATGAACTTTGACCGCGGTTATCTATCCACTTACTTTGTAACAGACGCTGAGAATCAAGAAGCTATCTACGATGACGCTTACGTCCTCATCTACGATGGCAAGATTTCTGCTATGAAAGAGTTTCTTCCCCTGCTCCAAGCAGTTGCTGAAACTGGTAAACCTCTGATCATTATTGCAGAGGATGTCGAAGGTGAAGCCTTAGCGACACTCGTTGTCAACAGACTTCGCGCTGGCCTCAAAGTTTGCGCCGTCAAAGCTCCAGGATTTGGAGACCGTAGAAAAGCAATGCTTGAAGATATTGCGATCTTACTTGGTGGACAGTTTATCAGCAAAGAGCTCGGTATCGACCTCAAAACAGTCACTCCAGACATGCTTGGGCAAGTCAAGAAAGTGATTGTGAAGAAGGAAGATACTACACTCGTTGAAGGTAAAGGGAGCAAAGAGGAAATCCACAATCGATGCGCTCTTCTTAAAAAGCAAATTGATGAGAGCACTTCAGACTACGACAAAGAAAAGCTTCAAGAAAGACTTGCAAGACTCTCTGGAGGTGTTGGACTGATCCGCGTGGGTGCTGCAACAGAAGTGGAAATGAAAGAGAAAAAAGATCGCGTAGATGATGCCCTCCAAGCGACTAAAGCTGCGATTGAAGAGGGAATCCTCCCAGGTGGTGGAAGCGCACTCATCCACTGTGTTCCGAATCTAAAGAAGCTTGCTGAAACGCTCAACGGCGGAGAAAAGATAGGTGTTGAAATCATTATGAAAGCGATCACCTACCCTTTACGTCAAATTGCAGAAAATGCAGGACAAGAGGGGTCGATCATTGTCCAAAAGGTCATGGCGGGAGAAGGCCAAACAGGCTGGAATGCTGTAAGTGATACTTACGGAAATATGATGGAAATGGGAATCATGGATCCAACGAAAGTCGTTCGCCTAGCGATTGAACTTTCTTCCTCTATTGCATCTCTTCTTCTCACTACAGAGGCGATCATCACTGATCAGCCTGAGGAGGAAGCGGACGCCAAAGCGCCTGCAATGCCAGGAGGAATGGGATACTAAACCTCCCTTTCACCTTCGATTGCGAAAAAGGCACTCTAAAATGAGTGCCTTTTTTTTTGACATGCGCTAGAGTCCAGTTTATGCGGATCTTACTAAGAACACTCATCGTCCTACTGATTCTCGCTTGCGGCTTTGCCACCTATGCTTACTTCAATGCCGCTCAAATATTATCTAATAACCTCAGTGAGAAGTTCCAGGTCCCGGTTAAGGTAGAACAGGTCGATTTTAAACCAGCTAGTATCTCTATCCAAAACCTCACTGTCTCCAACCCCCCTAAGGCTAAAGAGCCTACAGCATTTAAAGCCCGTCAGATTGATATTACTGCCCCTTACCGTGCCTATTTGAAGGACCCTATTCTCATCGATACGGTCCTCATCCAAGATGTCTATGTCGACGTTGAAATCTACGACCAAAGCAAAACTAAAGGGAATTGGCAAACCCTCCTGGCAAACTTAAAGCGAGACCGCACTAAATTCTTTGTTCTCGAAAAAACATCAGTAATTAAAAATTTAATTTTAACGAACATCCACATCCAAATCATCATGCCCGATGGAAAGAAGCATGTCGTCCCTCTAATTAAGCGCCTGGAGTTCAAGGATGTAAGCTCTGAAAAAGGGATTCCCATAGATGAAATTACGGAAATCGTCATGCAAAAATTGATGGGCAACCTCTTCCTCCAAAAAAGCATCCAAACAATCATTGAAGCCCCCCTCAATCTTCTAAGAGGCATTCTGCCTATAAAAAATGAGCATATTATATCAAATTAATTATTATTAATTTACAATTACAAACAAAGAGTGTATAAATTAAACAAGCATTTAAATTGTTTTTCAAAAACAATTAAGAGACTGCTTAAGAAAGTCGCTTTCTACAGATTTTGCCTAAAAATGAGCAAAAGATGTGGGAATGGAATTTCTTAAGCAGTCCCATTAAAGAAGAGGGAGTTATAAATGTTTGTTACACCAGCTCAGCTATCAAACGCAGACATTCCAAAAGCACTCAATAAAGCGAAGAACTACACAATAGCCTATAGCATTAACGCCTTTGCGCTCTCTCTTATTTTTGGGGCCACAGGCGGAACATTATGGGGAGGAGCAGCTTTTCTTCTTCTAGGAGAAAAAAAACTCATCGATGCAATCATCCATCAAATCTATAAGTGTTTTGAACCTATCCAAGCAATTTTCAACTTTGCACAGGACTGTATGGGAGAGCTTTGGGATATGCCCATGCTAAAACCTGAAAACCTTGAAGTCATCACAGATGCAGCGCCCTTTGTAGCGCCAGTTGTTATGGGTGGAGAGTCTGTACTTGCAGAGGTTGATTTCGATGTAACAAATCAAAACATCTCAGACAAGGCTCCTGTAATGGATGACCTTAGCAAACTTCAGGTTGATGACAAAATGCGAGAAGTTGAAGCTAATGGAGAGGCTCTTCAAGACGTTTCAGAGCAACCAGAAACACAAAACTTCAATCAAATCAATGAAGAGGGAAAGTTAAAGCATACCCAACTTCATACTGACCCCTTTGCTGACGAGGTTGATGACATGCAACATAGCACAGAGGCAGAGCCAAATCAACTTGAACAAGCCTATGAGGAAGTAGAGCAAGATTTTGAAGCTAAAGGAGATGTTCTTCAGGACAGTTCTGAGCAAATCGCTGATTCAAATGCAAATGGCTCTCTTGAAATTGATGGTGATGATGATGCAGGGCTCGATCTATTCGAAAATGGCGCAGACTTCAGTGACATGTATGATGGGGCGCTCTATGATTTTAGTTTTAGCCAGCTATTAGGAGAGCTCTTTTCAGACACTACATGGATTGAAGAATTCGCCAATGAAGGTGGGTTTGCTGAAGAGCTTGCTAATGATGGTGGATGGACTGCAGAATTTTTTGCTGAAGCAGCTGAGTTTGGAGAAATGGCTGGAGAACTCATGGAAGCTGCTGGTGAAGAAGCTTTCCTATAATGGGACTGTTTAAGCAGTCCCATAATCGAAAATTGCATTTGCCAAATAATGAGTTGATTCATAGACTCGGCATTTATGCAAATTGTGAATATATTTCCTAAGCTTTGTAAACTTCTTCCAGGTGTTACCGACACCATCATGCATTTTGGGCTGTCGCTAGTATGTGTCTACCATCTCTTCACAACAAGCACTGTGATGAACACAGCCTTTGATGACGCTAAAGGAATCGAAAAAGTTGCCAATGACCTTCTTGCTCCAGTCCACTACCTATGTGGAGGCAAGCGAGCTTCTATAAATGAAAAGACTGGGATGTACGAACTTTCACACCGTTATAACTATGAGACTCATAAAAAAATCTACTCCCCTGCTGCTATTGCCTTCTTACCACAAAGCCTAGTCGTCGGCGGCGCCCTAAAAGCACTCTCTCTTGTGAAGCCCGAGGTCAAATCTAAGCACCTGAAGCTGCAATCTCAGCTTTGCGATCACACAACTCACTCTCACCTGTCTGATTATCAATCACTCGGAATTCAAGTGAATGACTACCGAGAAGGTGAAACCTTCACTTCTCAACATTATGAAAGACGTCCTGGAGATGCTGATCTTCTCGCTGTCGATAAAAGATGTCTAAAAGAGATTGTCTCCCTACTTTCAAAGGAAAAAATCCCCTTTTGGATGGATTGCGGTTCTCTTCTAGGAACTTATCGCTATGGAGGGATTATTCCCTGGGATAACGACCTAGATATCGCGGTATTGGAGAGCGATTTTGACAACGTCTTTCATGCACTCCAAGCATTAGACCCCACTCTCTATGTTGCACAAGATTGGTCGAGCCGCGTCCTCCCTAAAACCTATATCCGCGTTTACTTGAAAGAGAACCGCAATTTTATCGATATCTATCACATGCAAGTTGATAAGGAAAAAGGGACACTGACCACAATTCTCTCTCACAAAGATAGCGATTGGATGGCAGATGTCTGGAAGGAAAGGGAGCTCTCTCAAATCACTCCTTACGCCTATGATGTCATTTTTCCCTTAAAAAAGGCCCAGTTCGATGGCATGGAAGTTCCCGTTCCAAACGATACGGTCACATACCTTCACGGTAAGTATGGACAAGACCTCACTCCGATACGGATTTACTCAGCTGAAACAGGAGGGTATGAGCAAGACCTTTCTCACCCCTATTGGAACAGACCAGGCACGTTAAAACTTGCTCGCTAGTCCAAGCCTCGCAATAACAGTGTTATTGAGTGCATACCCTTGTAAATATCCTCGTGACTTGTAACCACTCTCTAAGAAAAAGTCCATGTGCCCCTTCTTTTGAGTCATATGAAACTTAAAAATTAGGGAGCCTGCTCCTCCCCATCGCTGACCATGACCTAGCTTAGCAGCACTCGCTTTGCCATCCAAAACATCAAATAGCTTCACATTCTTAAAGAAGTCTGGCTGCTGCCAAATATCCACCCGAGTCCCCAAAGATCCCCAGTTCCAATCGAATAAAGTTGAGCCTTCAAATCCGGCTCCCCAATAAGTGTTCCCCCCACGATCTCCCCATCTCACATATAAGTAGTAAGGGCGGTTGTTTTTAGAAAAGAAATTCTCAACATAGCTCTCCAAACCATAGGGTGAAAGAGAGAGTTTATAGTTCGGCAGGTATGAGACTCCCCATAAGTTGATCATAGGAAAGGGAGCAGGTGTGCCACACACCACATAATAGCCAAATGCATAGACAGAATAAAACGTTGCAGGATCAATAAAGTTAAGAAGGGAGCGTTTTCTAAGATAGCCAACCGTAATCTTATCCTCAGGATAGATGAAATTCAGCGCTGTCACAAAAGCTTTGATGTCATTTCCACCAAAGATATCTGCTTGTCCATCCCCCCCATCAACATCAATTTCCACGCTATCTGTAACTGAGGTATACAACCAAAAGGCTTGCCGCCCATCAAAATAGAGGTCAGCCATCCGCCCATCTATGCGCTGATCAACACACCACCCCATCTTGACATCGCGAGCCAATATCTCCTGTGCCTCAATCCCAGCAATATTCGTTGCAATGAGTTCACCAAATCGCATCTTATCGCCTATGAAAAACTTTGTGACACCTCCCCCATCACCATACGGATCAGGCCAATCAAAATGATACGATTCCACAGCAGCGTTATAAGAGTCTCGAATCCGATAACCATGCCCAAAAACTTCATGTTGGACAACGTTTGTGATTCCCGATAGCGGCGTCCAAAAAGCTGTTAGCTCTACGATACGAGCAAGAGAAGGTTGTAGACCCGTTTTCTGCTCTATCAATGCATCTTCGGCTTTCATCAATAGTCGATAACCAGCCAACAAATCCTGTGCTCCCATATAGGGAGAAAGGCGGTGATCAACGATCAACCGGGACTCAGAACAAAACAAAGGGAGTGATAGAATAAGACTTAAAAGTAAACGCTTCATTTTTCCAATAATTGAAATAAAAAAGGCAAATAGTACTCTCTATTTCCCTTTCACTCAAACATTAAAAAATGAATGTTTTGCCTTACTCTTCTGCTAAAAAGGTAGGAGGGGCTGATCCTGACCATAGTTCAATCACAAGTCGATCAGCTCCATAAACCTGCTTCAAGCTATGGATGATCGCTTCGGAATGGACATTGATTGAGCGCCCTTGCTCACCTGCATAGGCAAAATTCTTTGTTAGGGACTGCCTGTTCCCATCAAAAAGCACTCCCACTATCTCGTGCTTAGCATTGATCAGTGGGCTTCCAGAGTTCCCTCCAATGGTGTCGTGCGTTGTCGCGAAGTTCATAGGAGTGGCTTTATCCACAAATTCTTCCGATGTTTTCCAACGCTTAGGCAGGGAAAAAGGCGCTTTTTCTTCGTACTTTAATGCTTTTTCATAAAGCTCTCCCATATTTGTGATGGGATGGATATAGGCACCTTCGTCTTGATACCCCTGCAGCGCCCCATAGGATAACCGCAAAGTAAATGTCGCATCGGGATAGATCTCCCCAGCACGCTGTTTAAGCATGGCAGGAACGATTTTTGCATAGGCTTCATTTCTCGCAGCGAGCATTCCATCCTCAACTTGCTTACGGCTACTTCTTGCAAAGGGATCCAAAGACTTAGCTAACACAATAAGTGGGTCAGAGCTATTTGCAACCTTTTCCGGATGATTCCACAAATCTACTCGATACTCCCGATCTCCCATCTGAGTCTCAGCCATCATCTGATCGACAGCATCAGTTATTGAATTGCCTTTTAACGCCGCTTCCATTGCAGGATGGTATTTCCCAAGAGCTCCTTGTGCCATAAGTAACCCATGAGCTAAAAGATCTTTCTCATACTTAGGATAGATTGGCTCTTTGCTTAACACCCCTTTTTCTAAGATCGCAAGCTCACTATCGGCATACTCGGGAAGCCTTTCGCTATTCTCCTTGCCCCGCTCTTCACTTAAACGGAGTAGATGCTTTGCCCAAGAGTAAAGCTTCGAGTACTGTCCACCTGTTCCCTCGAGAAAGAAATAGCGGGCATAATCGAGATGGACCCCATCAAATACCCGACGTAGCTCTGCCCATGGAGCTTTTTCAGACTCGACGCACCCAGCTAAATATGAAGCTTCGGCACTCGCTTTTGCTGGAATAATTGTGTCCCCTTTAAGCCCTTTATCAAGAGCATTGTAGACTTTAAGAGAGTTGCGTAGACTCTTTTCCCTCGCTTGCGCAATTCTAGCCTCTTCCTCACCAAGCTGAGCAAACCGCTCATGCTGGGCAATCTGCTCATTGATATAATTGATCACAAGTGGATAGGTATGGTCTCGATAGAAGCGGAGGTGATCAGACGTAAAAAGCCTAGATGTCGAACCAGGGTTCCCCACAACGAAAAGCCCCTCACCCTCTTTAGGCCCTGATGGGCTCCATGAGAAGTGGTACTCTGTATTCAAAGGCTTCCCTTCATCATAGACCCTGAAGAAGGCAATATCCAAGCAGTGCCTTGGAAATTCAAAGTTTTCAATGTCTCCACCGAAAGAAGCGACTTCTAATTCTGGAGCCATCACAAGGCGGATATCGGTGTAGCGCTTGTAGAGATAGAGATGAAAGCGCGTATTCTGATAGAGGGAGATCACTTCTGGATGAAGCCCTGTCTCTTCAGCTGCCTCTTGTTTGAGTGTCGCAATCGCACTTTTTCTAAGCCGCTCCTTTTCAGCAGCTGGCAAAGAATCATCAATTCCAGCTGTGATGATATAGGTTACATCTCGAATCGCCGTCAGCTGGTCCATGTGGAGCTTAGGACATTTGAGCTCTTCGTTAAAATCATTCGCGTAAAACCCCTCCTTGATGAAATCTTGTCCCTCTGATGAGAGGTCCGCAATCGCCTTAAAACCGACGTGATGATTGGTCAAGACGAGCCCATTTCTAGAGACGAGAGAGCCCGATCCTCCTGTGCTTACTCGCAGAGCACTCTTCTGAGCCCTTTCGATCCACTGGTGATCTAGGTTCACCCCATACTTCTCTTGGATCTTCTCTACAGGCAGCTGATTGAGGGGCCACATCCCCTCTTCACCCATTAGAGGCGAAATTAACCCTATTAGCCCCAATAAGATACACACAGACTTCATCATCTTCTCCCTTATGGGACTGTTGGGAAATTCCATCCTCACACATTTTTCGCGTTTTTTGGGAAAATCAAAATTTTTGCAAATCTCCTATACTCAGGTATATGTAGATTTTCAACTCTTTCAATTTTTCTCAAAAAACGCCGCAAAATCTGCAAAGAGCGACTTTCCCAACAGTCCCCTTATATTTGTCCCTTAATCGGCATACTAGGGCAATCTCTCTCCAATTGCAAGCGAGAACGCTATTTGACTTTAAGGAGTGGAAATTTGAACCATCCCTTCTAAGTCAATTTCGAATGCAGTTGCTTCATGAATAGCTTGAGGCTCTCGCTTAGCAACGCCTGCAGCATGATTAAAGCAAAGTCGATGTTTGGGATCAGTATGAGCACGAAGAGCCTTTGCAAGGAATGGCACTCCCCTAGTTACAGCTTGCTTGACTCTCTCTTCCCTTGAGTTTCCTAGCTGCTCATGGTTAGCTAAGTTAATCAACATTGCTGGCATATAGGTTGGTGTGCGTTCGTGCAAGTTTCCTTGCTTGGGATCGAGCTGAGCAATGATCTCGTCTTTTAACTTTGTATTAAGACTTGCAAATGCTTCCTCTAGAATCTTTCCATCCGCAAGGCAATAGAGGCGAAGCATAGCCCCTATGCGCGTTAAAACTCTTCCTGCGGGAGCATCCGTCTTCAACCCGAGCTGCTTTGCTCGGAGCTCTAGGTAAGTATCATAAAGCTCCTGCTCTGATGCTTCTTTTTGACAAGCCACCTTTACTGCTTGGAGGGAGCGATGCGTCGACTCTGTATAGGTCAGGGAGGATCGGGGATTGATATGTCCAAGGGCTCCGGCAACATCACAGAGATGGACCATCAGATCAAAGTTAAAGTAAAAGGGAGTCTGCTCCCGCCTCAAATGGTCTACCAGCTTGGTAAACATCCCATTGCCCCCTTCAAGGTGGGTAATGTGACCATAGTGGGCTAAGTTTGCACTCTGACTCAAAAGCATTTTTGCAGCCCGTGGCAACTTGTCGAAGCTGGGTAAAAGCTCTGGATAACTTTGCAAAACGATTAGCATAAGTTCATGGAAATCATCATGGTCGAATGGGAATCCTCCATGAGGATCAAAAAGCAGGCGTGCCTTTTCACTTTTTCCCATATCGCCAAGAATGAGTGCAACTTCAAGAGCCTGAATCATCTCTTCTTGCGAGAGACCCTCCCAACCAGATTCAATCATTTCCGTTACCTGAAAATGAAGCTCGCTAAAAGATTCTGGGCTGAGCTTGAGCTGTATGGGTTGGTCTTGCGTAAACAGCTCATAGGCTTCATCTGATCCTTCAATCACCCAGTGCAACACTCGGAGAGTCATTACTGTTCGATCAAACTCAACATACTGCTTTCCAAAAAGAGCGACTGAATCAGACCCTTTCTCAATTTGACACCCCTCCTCTGTTTTTCTAACTTCTGAGTTTGCAAGCAGAAGAAGTTCAGGATATTTTTCTGTATATTTGAGTACCCAGTCCTCCTCAAGGGAACCATGGAGATAAGGCATCAAAACTAAAAAAAGTAGTAGGGCAGTTCTTTTAAACATTTTGGAGCTTCTTCTATAAAAAAAAAGGCATTGAAATCACTTTTCAATGCCCTTAGATATAAAAACTCCGGATGCTGGATTCGAACCAGCGACCAACGGATTAACAGTCCGCTGCTCTACCGCTGAGCTAATCCGGAACAGTAGAATTCTAATAATCTAATCGACGAGAGGATTAAAAATCAATCTGTTTTCCATGCGACCTGGGGCACTCTTGTAAGAAATCGTTTGATCCACTAACTTACTTAAGCCAAAATTAACTGGAATCATGTGATGGATCAACTCTCAGGACTTGTCGATGCGATTGTGTTTACAAGTGAAGATACAGGGTACACTGTTGCTAAGATGAAGCAACCGCGGGAAAGGGAGCCCCTGACGATTGTGGGGGCGATGCCCTCTTTAAGCCCCGGAGAGACCATTCACTGCAAAGGCACTTGGAAACATCACCCCAAACATGGGAGGCAATTCTCTGTTGAAGCTTTTCAGGTCGAAAAGCCGACAGATGTCTACGGTATTCAGAAATATCTTGAATCGGGGCTCATCAAGGGGATCGGTCCTGCCTATGCAGAAAGGATTGTGAACACCTTTGGGAGTGATACGCTTTCAGTCATCGATGAAACCCCCTCAAGACTTGAGGAGGTTCCTGGAATTGGAGAAAAGCGCGTCGAAATGATTGCAGAGTCGTGGGATAAGCAAAAGGCGATCCGCCATGTAATGATCTTTTTGCAATCACACCACGTTCGCCCCTCTCTTGCGCAAAAGATCTACAAAACCTACGGCGATGACAGTATTAAGAGAGTGCAGGAAAACCCTTATGCTCTCGCAAAGCAAATTTTTGGCGTCGGCTTTAAAACGGCTGATATGTTGGCCCAAAACCTGGGTGTTCCCAAAGACTCCCCTCTTAGAATCAAAGCGGGCATTGAGCATTTTCTATGGGAAATGAGCTCAAATGGGCATGTTTGCTACCCGCTTAAAACCTTTATTCCACAAGCTGCAGAACTTTTAGAGGTAGATGAGCCGCAAGTTGCAAAGGAAGTTACAGCGTTGACTGAGGAAGGGACGACAGTCACCTCTGACCTACCAGGGAAAGAGCAGCCAGAGCCTTATATTTGGGTGAAGCCTCTCTATTTAGCTGAGCTCGGGATTGCAAGAGAAATTGAACGGATCCAAAGCGCTCCTTGCCGCATTCGCCCCATTATTGTCGACAAAGCTCTTTCGTGGGCATCGGATAAATTGCGCATCCGTTTTGCTAAGGAGCAAAAAGAAGCTATTGCACAAAGTTTAGAGCAAAAGATTCATATCATTACTGGAGGCCCGGGGACGGGAAAGAGCACTATTACCAGGGCAATCCTTTCGATCACTTCAAAGGTCACTGATAAAGTTGTTTTAGCAGCACCAACAGGGCGCGCTGCAAAACGAATGACTGAAATTACAGGTAGAAAAGCGTTCACCATCCACAGCCTCTTGGAATTCGATTTTCATGCAAAAGGGTTTAAGCGGGATAAGGACAACCCTATCGGCGCGCGCCTTTTAATTGTCGATGAAGCGAGTATGATCGATACTCACCTGACCTATAGCTTACTTAAAGCCATTCCCGATGATACGCGGGTGATATTTATTGGAGATATCGACCAGCTCCCGAGCGTTGGCCCAGGAAACGTCCTCAAAGATATGATTGAATCTAAGGCGCTTTCTATGACACGGCTGAAGTGGATTTTCCGTCAGGGAAAAAACTCCCGTATTGTATCCAATGCTCACAGAATCAATGCCGGCTACTTTCCCTCTTTAGAGAATGAAGAGGGAAGTGACTTTGCCTTTCTTCCTTTGGAAACTCCTGAAGAGATTTTAGCAAAGATTGTTGAGCTGGTTAAAGATCGTATCCCACAGGAAAAGCTTTTTAATCCAATTGATGACATCCAGGTTCTTTCTCCAATGAAACGGGGCATTATTGGAACTGACCACCTGAATCACGTGCTACAAAATGCCCTCAACCCTCAACACCACCGCCTAGTCCGTATGGGACGCACCTTCCAGCTTCACGACAAGGTGATGCAAATGCGGAATAACTACGACAAAAAGGTGTTTAATGGAGATATAGGGCGGATCTCATCGATTGACTTAGAGAGTGAACAGCTCACTGTGAGCTTCGATGATCGCGCCGTGGAATATGAGTTCTGTGATATTGACGAACTCATGCTTGCCTATGCCGTATCAATCCACAAGTATCAAGGGAGTGAATGCCCCTGCGTGATTATTCCGGTGCACACCTCACACTTTAAGCTCCTCTTTCGCAATCTTCTCTATACTGGGATTACTCGTGGAAAAAAGCTCGTAGTCTTGGTGGGCAATAAAAAAGCCGTGGCGATTGCAGTCAATACAGACAATGTTACGAGCCGCCATACGGGGCTGCGCTCAATGCTCGCTAGAACGACTATGAAGAGCAGCTAACTCTGCTGTGATCTCCTCATCTTCAACTTTTTTGAAGAGAACCTCTGGTTTTGGAAGAGCTCCAGTATCAGATAGCCCTTTTTCCAGTACGTCTTCCCAGGTGCGATTGGAGAGGTCATCAGTATGACCGAGAAGCTTCCAGAGCTTTTGTGCAGAATTAGGCATCAGAGGATAGGAAACTAGGGCTAGGGTATTGAGCCCCTCAAAACAGCAAGCAATTGTTGTGAGCATGCTATCCCTTAGCGCTTCATCTTTTCGCCCTTTCCAGGGAGTTTTAGAGTCGAAGTAGGCATTGGAAAGAGCTGCCATCTCCATCACATGCTTAGCCGCTTTTCTCAGGCTAAAGTTCGCATAGGATTGGTGACAGTCATTTGCCAGCTCTTTAAGTTTTTCAAGGTAAACTTCGTCCTCATGGATCAAGTTGCCATAAGGGGGAATTTCCCCATTGAGATTGTTGTGCGTAAAGACAAGAACACGATGAACTAGGTTTCCATATTTCCCTACAAGATCTGCATTGCAACGCGACTGGAAATCTTTCCATGAAAACTCACTATCTTGATTCTCTGGTGCATTGGAGGCAATGGCATAGCGGATTTGATCTACAGAGAATTTATGGAAAAAGTCGTCGAGATCAATTGTCCAATTCGCCGATTTGCTGAACTGTTTCCCTTCAAGGTTGTAAAACTCGTTTGCTGGAAGTTCGTCGACAATTTTGTATGGGGTATCTTGTCCCATAATCATTGCAGGAAAGAAGATCGCGTGAAAGGGGATATTATCTTTTCCCACAAACTGGACGAGCTCGGTTTTGGGATCGAGCCAATAATCCTTCCACGTATCCGGTCCCAGATCAGGCCATGCGTCTGATCGGCTTTCTTTTTTTTGTGCCCACTCTTTTGTTGCCGAAATGTACCCAATCGGAGCGTCAAACCAAACGTAAAAGACTTTTCCTTCAGCCTCTTTTAAGGGAACAGGAACCCCCCATTTAGAGTCTCTTGTAATCGCCCTGGGGCGCAAATCATCAATGTAGTTTTTGGCAAACTCTTTAACGTTGCTTTTCCAGTGCTTCTTACTGATCCAATCGGTTAGCTTTTCTTTGAACAGGTCAAAACGCAAGAACCAATGTTTTGTTGGCTTTCTAGAGAGCGGAGCACCCGTGAGCTTCGAAACGGGATTCTTGAGGTCTGTTGCCTCATAACTGGCGCCGCAGCTCGTGCACTCATCCCCTCTAGCCTGTTCGTATCCACACTTTGGGCAAGTTCCCATAACATAGCGATCAGCTAAAAAGCGGTGATCTGCTTCTGAATAGAGTTGGTCTGTCACTTTTTCTTCGATATACCCATTTGCTAACAGATCTCTAAAGAACTCTTGAGTGACTTCGCCATGCCCTTCCCAAGTTGTGCGTGAGTAGTGATCAAAAGAAATATCCATTTGATCGAAAAACCGCTGAATCACCTGGTGGTAAATATCGACATGTTCTTGAGGCGTGCGACCAGCAATTTCAGCGCTAAGTGTAATCGCAATTCCATGCTCATCTGAACCGCAGATGAAAAGGACATCGCTCCCCTTTAATCTTTCAAAACGGGCATAGCAGTCTGCAGGGAGATAGGCACCCGCAATATGGCCAAAATGGAGTGGACCATTTGCATAAGGGAGGGCCGCTGTAATTAGGACTTTTTTATTCTTCACCTGCTTTGCGCTCTTCCTCTTTCTCTTTCTCTGCTTGCTTTCTGATATGCTCGAGCAAGTCAGTCACATTTAGCTCTTCATTTCCCGCGTGGATTTGATCTTGTGCGATATGAATCGCGTGAGCTGCCAACTGAAAATTATCCGGGAAAAGGCGGCTAATTGCCTCTTTAGTTAGTGAGTTTTTAGACATGTTTCTCCTTATACGGTCATGTTATTTGTGCGATGCGTTTCCGCAACGACGATACTTTTTAATGTTTGGTAGGCCATATCGAGATCATCATTCACAATAGAATAATGATAATGCTCGACCTGCTCCATTTCCTTTTGAGCCCACTCAAGTCTTGTTTGTTGAGCTCTTTTTGTTTCTGTTTCCCGCTCCTCAAGACGTTCTTTGAGGACTTCCATCGATGGAGGTGCAATAAAAATAAAGACCCCATCGACCTTCTCTTTTAAAGCGCGTGCTCCTTGAGTATCGATCACGAGGACAACGTGTTTGCCCACATTTCTGATCGACTCTACCACACTTTTAAGTGTTCCATAGTGATCTTCAAACACCGTTGCGTGCTCGAGAAACTCTTCCGCTTGTACTCTCTTATCAAAGGCCTCTTTCGTTAGAAAAAGGTAGTCCTTGCCATCGATCTCTCCTTTTCTAGGAGCTCTTGTAGTGCACGACATACTTTGAGTGATTCGGTCGGGGAATTCTTGGATCAATTTGTGCACAAGTGTTGTTTTCCCTGTACCTGCAGGGGCACTCACCACAAAAAGCAATCCTTTTCTTAACCGTTTAACTAACTCTGTCATCACTCAATATTATGTGTTTGTTCTCGAATCTTTTCTAATTCGCTCTTGATTTTAACGACTTGCTGCGTCACTTCCACCTCTTGGGCTTTTGATCCAATAGTGTTCACTTCTCTGTGGATTTCTTGAATAAAGAAATCGAGTTCTCGACCGAGCTGCGCTTTATCAGACTTTAGCAACTCTTTAAACTGCTTTAAGTGAGACCGAAGGCGAAT
Source organism: Simkaniaceae bacterium (assembly GCA_030149435.1). Lineage (GTDB taxonomy): Bacteria > Chlamydiota > Chlamydiia > Chlamydiales > Simkaniaceae > JASBRR01. The sequence continues at coordinate 22,853 of JASBRR010000001.1, read as the reverse complement.
CACCTCTTCTGTGATATCGACTCTATCTGTAAACAGAACGATCTCCTGCAGCAGTCTTGGCTCTTCAATTGCCTCTCTAAGATTTAAGTCTTTTATGCGTTGAGTGAGCTTCTCTCGATATTTTTGAGGGGATTTCTCAGCAATATCAAAAACTTTCTCCACACTTTCTGCAATGATCTCGACTCGTGGAGAAATATCCTCCACCAATGCTCTCCCCTCTTTGCTCTTCACTTTCATAAGTTCAGCAAGAGCCTCATTCATTCCGGCGCACAGCTCTTTTTTTAACCCCTCACTCTTTCCTTCTTCGATCGTAGGGGTTGCAGAAAGGGCCTGGTTCATCAGCGCATGAAAAGGGATCGCTTCTTTCGGCTCATATCCCAATGCCTCTGCACCACACTTCCACTCACTATAGAGCTGCTTAAGCTCTTCAATCGCACCTGAAGAGGTCGTACTACCAAGTTTCTTTGCCCCTTCTCTTTGAATCCTTACAGAGATATTTCCTCTTTTAAGATGCTCAAGCACCCTTTTTCTTAGGTCAATATCAAAGAGGAGTAGCTCTTTGGGCAGGTGAATAGAAACATCAAGACTTTTGCGATTTACAGAGTGAATTTCGATCAAAAAAAGGCCAAGGTCGGTTTTTACATTCGCCCTGCCGTATGCAGTCATGCTTCTGGCCATATTAAACTTCTCGCCGATAAAGGTAGGCTATTTATACCTAAAAATTAATAGGAAGTCAAGGTCTGGACAGGTCTAAACGAGAGACGATGAATAGGGGTCGGACCGTGCTCTTTTAAAGCATTGATATGAGCTTTTGTAGGATATCCTTTATGGGAGTCAAAGCCATATTCTGGCCACTCCTTGTGGTAGTCCAACATCGCCACATCTCTAGTATGCTTGGCAACGATGGAGGCAGCCCCAATACTTCTAGATAGGCTATCCCCTTTGATGATTGTTTTTGAAACTATCTGAATGGGAGGTTTCTCTCTACCATCGACTAAGAGGATGTCAGGCAGAGTAGACATATTTTGAACTGCAAGAGCCATGGCTTCAAGGGATGCGCGAAGAATATTGATTTGATCAATCCGAGAGTGATCTACAATTCCAATTCCAATATCAATGTCGGGATGATTTATGAGAGTATGGTAGAGCTCTTCTCGTTTGCGCGCAGTCAGCTTTTTGCTATCCCCAACTCCCTCAACATCGAGGTCGTGAGGAATAAAGCAAGCTGCTGCAACAACGGGACCAGCAAGAGGCCCTCTGCCAGCTTCGTCAACGCCTGCAACTCGGAGAAAGCCTTCACGATAGGCCATCTCCTCAAAATGGGTCGGCGATTCCACTTTTGATCTTACTTAAGTTTTTTCAGTAGAAGGAGGTGTTTTCTCCTCAGCTGCAGGCTTTTCAGGAGCTGGCTCTTCCTTTTTCGGAGCAGCTTCTTCCTTAACTCCCTTAGGTGAAGGAGTGGCTTTAACTGCTTCTTTTTTCACGCCAATTTTTTCGCGTACTTTTGCAGCCTTTCCTTGAGCTCCACGGAGGTAGTAAAGCTTAGCGCGTCGCACTTTTCCCAAGCGAGCCACTTCAATCTTTGCAATACGTGGGCTATGTAAAGAAAAGACTCTTTCCATTCCCGAGCCATAAGCAACGCGATAGAGAGAGAACGTCTCAGATAGTCCACTCCCCTTTCGAGCAATAACAGTTCCAGTAAAGACCTGAATCCTTTCTTTCTCACCCTCGATAATCCGGATATGAACTTTGATCGTATCTCCAACATTAAAATGAGGGATGTCTGTTTTCAGTTGTGTGCTTTCAATTTCCTCTAAGAGTGCATCGCGACTCATCTGTTTTTCTCCTTAGTTGCCAAATCGGGACGAACCCGACTCATTTTTTGTGCAGCGACTTGGTTTTTCCACGCTTCAATATTCATGTGGTGACCTCCACTTAAAATCGGAGGCACTTCTTTTCCTTCAAACGATGGAGGCCTCGTGAATAGGGGTGCTTCAAATTTCCCATTTTCAAAGGAATCTTGGTTAGCAGCCTCTTCATTGCCAATCACGCCAGGAATAAAACGCGATGTGGCGTCGACCAAAACTATCGCTGCGGGACATCCGCTTGTTAATACGTAGTCCCCAATGCTAATTTCTTCATCTACCTCGAGATCTATCGCTCTCTGGTCAACTCCTTCGTAGTGCCCACAAAGGATGACAAGATGGTCTTTTTGAGCAAGCTCCCGACAGCGCTTTGCTGTTAACGGCTTTCCTTGCGGTGACAAATAGATCACGTGTGATGACTCTTTCTTGACACTTCGAAGTGCAGATACAACAGGCTCGGCCATTAAAACCATTCCTGGTCCGCCTCCATAAGGTCTGTCATCGACCTGTTTATAATTCCCCTTTCCAAACTCCCTAATATCCACTTGGTTGATCTCGATTAAACCTTTCTCTCGGGCACGTTTAATCATGCTCACAGTAAAAGGCCCCTCGAAATAATCGGGAAAGAGGGAGACTATATCATACCGCACTTTCGGCTATAGTCCTATTTCTTCTTTTTCTTTGCTGCTTTCTTCTTGCGCTTCTCGAGCTTTTTCTGCTCCATATTCTTAATTACTGCAGGTGCATAACGCGCGATTAAGTGGTGAGCTTTTTCAGTCACTTGAGCTCCGCGATCGATCCAATATTGAATACGCTCTTCGGAAACCTTAGCGACATCACCTTCTTTCACATGTGGGTCATAATGTCCCACCATTTCTAGATATTTTCCGTCTCGTGGAAGGCGCGAATCCGCAACAACTAAGCGGTAAGTTAGGTGGTTCGTTTTTCCTTGTTGGCGCAAACGAATTTTTAGTGCCATAGGTTGAGCTCCATTTGTAGCCTTTAAAAAGAGAGCATTATAGCGAAAAAAGAAAAAAAATATAGTAAAAAAACGAGGAGGACCTGTTTTGATTCTAAATCTTTATGTAAAAAAAGAATTACGAAGCCTTTGAACTGACATTCAGCTATTGAAACTTTGCCAACTGATCTTTTAAGTCTCCCTTACCAAGAAACTTCTTTTTTAATCCGGGCATTTTTTTCATCATTTGCTTGATACGCTTAAAGCTTTTGACCATCCGATTGACGTCATCAATCGAAGTCCCACTTCCCCCTGCAATTCTCTGGCGCCTAAGAGGGCTAAGTTCTGTCAGTCCCGTTCTTTCGTCTGTGGTCATCGAGAGAATTATGGCCTCAGTTTTTGACATCTCTTTGTCCGAAACTTCCATGTCCCCCATCCCTTGAAACCCGGGAAGCATTTGTAACAATCCTTTGAATGAACCCATCTTTTTGATCGAATTCATCTGTTTGAGGAAATCGTCGTAAGAAAAAGTCGCTTTACGTAGTTTTTTCTCTAATCTCTGCGTTTCCTCTCGATCAAATGAATCTTCTGCTCGCTTGACGAGGTTGATGACATCTCCCATTCCTAAGATTCGGTCTGCCATAGAGTGAGGATTGAATAGCTGGAAGTCAGTTACTTGCTCTCCTACACCTTCAAACTTCAGTGGCTTACCCGTAACAGCTCGGATTGAAATCGCAGCCCCTGCTCGGGTGTTTCCGTCGAGCATCGTCAAGATAGACCCTGTGATTTCAATGCGTTTATCAAATTCTGCTGCAGTGTTCACAGCGTCCTGACCTGTCGCTGCATTGGCAACATAGAGAACTTCTTGAGGCGAAAGTGCGGATTTGATTTTTTCGAGCTCCTTCATTAAATCTTCATCAATATGAAGTCGTCCTGCAGTATCGACAATGAGCACATCAAAGGCTTCTTTATTTGCGCGATCGAGAGCGCTTTTTGCAATTTTAACAGGGTTCTTCTCATCCCGGTTCACCACAACAGGCACATCAATTTTACTGCCCAATGTTTCGAGCTGATCCATCGCTGCGGGGCGCTGAAGATCACATGCAACAAGTAAAGGTTTTTTATTCTTTTTCTGAAGATAATATGCCAATTTTGCCGACTGAGTCGTCTTACCAGACCCTTGCAGCCCACACATTAAGATCACTGAGGGAGAGCGATTCAAAGCAAGCTCAGCCTCATCACTACCCATCAGGGTTTTAAGTTCATCGTGAACGACCTTGATAAACTGATCTCCTGCGGAGACAGACTTAATGAGCTCTTGTCCAAGAGCCTTCTCTTTGACCTTTTTGATTAACTCTTTTGCGACACCGTAGTGGACATCAGCATCGAGAAGAGCGAGTCTAACCTCACGGACAGCATCAGAGACATTTTCCTCTGTTAAGGATTTTTTAGAAACTAAAGATGAAAAAATATTTTGAAATTTCTCTGAGATTTGTCCAAACATGAAGCACTCCAATTATGGAATTATTTTATAACACCCTAGGATTCAAACTCAAGGAAAAAGAAGCGGTCGTGACCCGCCCAATCCTTTTTACATTCCACTTTAGTCCAGTGACTTGTGTTAAACATCTCACGTATTTTTGGGGCTTGAAGGGAACCAATTTCGAGAAAAACCTGCCCTCCGGGCTTTAAAAACTGAGGGAGTTCATGACTGAGGCGGGAATAGAAGTCATATCCCTCTTCAGCACCAACAAGAGCCAGTTTGGGTTCAAAGTCTCTCACCTCGCTCTCTAAGGCTGCATACTCCTCTTCCGAGATGTAGGGAGGGTTGCAGAAGATTGCATCCGCTTTCTCACCAGAAAAGGGGGTCAGAAGATCTCCTTCGAGAAAACTCACATCCAACTGACACCTTGCAGCATTTTCCTTAGCTATCGCAAGAGCTTCACCAGAGAGGTCAGACAGACACACAGCGCGATCGGGAAAGCGCTTTTTCACCGCAAGACCAATACAGCCACTCCCCGTGCAGACATCCCAGATCACCTCTCCTTTGAGCTCCTCAAGGGCTAAATTCACAAGAACCTCGGTCTCTTGTCTCGGAATCAAAACATCAGGAGTCACCTTTATCCTACATCCTAAAAACTCCACCTCTCCGATAATGTAAGCGATCGGTTCACCCGCTCCCTTGCGACGGATCCATTCTCGGTAGACATCGACCTGTTTATCTTCGAGTGGTTGATCATAGTCGAGATAGAGGTCCAAGCGCTTCATGCCCAATAGCGCTGCCAAAAGCTCTTCAGCCTCGCGCCTTGGAGCGGTTGCCCCCTTCTTTCCCAAGTAATCGGAGCTAAGCCCAACGATCTTCCGAACACTATGCATTGTCTAACATTTCTTGGTAAAAGTGACGAACGAGGGCCTGCGAGATATCTTCCAAATCCCCTTGCATCACGTACTCGAGCTTATAGAGTGTCAGGTTGATCCGATGATCGGTGAGTCTATTTTGAGGGAAGTTATACGTGCGAATGCGTTCGGAGCGATCTCCACTTCCAATTTGTGAGGAGCGGAGCTGCGCCCGCTCTTGAATCTCTTTTGCGCGCTTCTCTTCAGCAAGTCTTGCTGATAAGACGCGAAGAGCTTTCTCTTTATTTTTGTGCTGAGAGCGCTCTTGCTGGCAGTAGACAACTACACCCGTTGGCATGTGTGTGATGCGAACTGCGGAGTCAGTAGTGTTGACATGCTGCCCTCCAGCGCCTGAAGCTCTGTAGGTATCAATCTTTAAGTCTTTCTCATCAATGGCAATCTCTTCCTCTTCAAGAGGTTCTGCCAAAACAGCGACAGTGATTGCAGAGGTATGAACACGCCCTTGCGTTTCTGTTACCGGAACCCGTTGGACACGGTGAGTACCCGCTTCGTATTGCAGAAAGCGATGCGCATTTTTACCGCTAAAGGACATGACATATTCTTTATATCCCCCAGCATCAGAACTCGCACCGGAAAGAGTCTCAACTGTCCACCCCATCTTATCGGCATAGAGACGGTACATGCGAACGCAGTCACCGACAAAGATCGCCGCTTCATCACCACCCGTTCCTGCGCGAAGCTCCATGATAACGTTGGCATTATCTAGGGGGTCAGGAGGAACAAGAAGAGATTCAACCTTCGCATTGAGACCATTGCACTCCTCTTCGAGTTTAGCAATATCACTTCTCACTTCCTCTTCAAACTCGGGGTCGAGTTTTTCAAGAAGCATCTCTTTGCTATCTTTGAGATCGCTTATCTTGGCCTGATAGGCATTCCACGTCTCACCCAGCTCAGAAAGCTGAGCATGCTCTTGAGAAAGTTTTCGATATCTCTTGCGATCAGACATAATATCCGGATCGCCGAGCTCTGTCTCCACAACTGACAAACGCTCAAGAAGCTCCTTAACTTTGGATTCCATGCGCTGGGGATCCTCTTAATTATTTAGAGGTCGCGCTTTTGTCTTGAGCCTTTTTGGTCGCCTTTTTAGCAGCAGCTTTCTTTGGAGCCGCTTTTTTCTTAGGCTTCTCTTCAGCTTTATCTTCAACTGCAGGCTTTGCTTCCACCTTACGTGTGTAACGCTTTTTGAACTTGTCTACGCGCCCTTCAGTATCAACAAACTGCTGACTTCCTGTGAAGAACGGATGAGAAGCTGAGGAAATTGGCAGATGGTACACTGGGTACTCTTTGCCTTCATAAGTTTCTTTAGCTTCTGGTTGTAGTGTACTTCCACAAACAAACTTATCACCTGTGGCTGTATCTACAAAAAGAATATCTTGATAGGGAGGATGACCTGTTTTTTTCATCTAAATCCAAATCCTTTTTATTGTCATTACGAAGTGAAAATTTAACCTACTTGAATCATAAAAAACAAGTAGGAAGTTTTTTTTGGAGCTGTTATACTAGCGTGTATGAACGGTCGATTTGCAAGTCAATTTAGATTTACCCCCCCAATTGTCAAGTGGACACTGATGGGAACTTTGGGTCTGACACTCTTCACTCTTGTGTTCAATGCCCTCTTTACACAGGTCCTTCACCTCCCTTCTCCCGTCTACTTCCTGAGCCTTTCGACCTGGGGAGTCCATAAATTCTTTTTTTGGCAGTTTTTCTCTTACTTATTTATTCAGCCTATTTTGCAAGCTGAAATCTCTTTGGGATCTATCCTGCGACTCTTCTTCGATCTCTACTTACTTTGGTCAATCGGCACAGGAATGGTCCAAATGAAAGGAACCCGCTCATTCGCTGGCCTCTATTATGGTGGGGCACTCTTTGTCGGCTTACTAGCCTACCTAGCGCTCTACCTCACCGGTTCCACCGTCCCCTTTGCCGGAGCGACGATGTCGATCTACATCCTGCTTATCGCTTGGACTTTTATGGCTCCAGATGCACAGCTCCTTCTCTTCTTCGCATTTCCCCTAAGAGCAAAATGGCTCGTCTTTGGACTCATCGGCATGAATCTATTTCTCGACTTTTCCAACGGACATTTCTTCTCGTTCTATGTCACCCTTGGTGCTCTTGTTTACGCCCACTTTTACGCTACCTTGGCCTGGGAAATGCTCAGCCCCTTTAGAGTTATGCATCCAATCGACAAAAAGCTCATTTACGTTAAGCGCAAGCTATCATCTCACTTCAGAAGGAAAACATCCCATTCGCTTCACGAATTTGAAGATGAAACCACAAAGCGCTACCGCCTATTTAGAGACTAATCTTCTTTGCCGAAAAAAAGCCTTCATTAATTCAGAAGCTTCTTCTGCAAGAACTCCCTGCGTAATTTGCACTGTATGTGTTGGATGATCTTCCTTAAAAAGATCTATAAAGCTCCCATTAGCCCCATGCCGCAGATCAGGCGCTCCCCAAACGAGCCGCTCAACTCGAGAGAGTAAGATGGCTCCGGCGCACATTGCGCAGGGTTCTAAGGTCGTATATAAGGTGGTGCCTAAGAGACGCCAGTCATTGAAGTGGCGTGCGCCCTCTCGTATCACAAGGAGCTCCGCATGCGCTGTTGCATCGCCCTTCCTCTCCATCTGGTTATGAGCTTTTGCGATGACCTTTCCATTGTGTACAAGGACCGCTCCAACTGGCACTTCACTTTCTCGATAAGCCCGCTGAGCTTCATCAAGAGCTAACTTCATAAAAATGTGGTCATTTTGAGAGTCTGGCATATTTTAATTATTTTAGTGATCAACAGCATTTAATTGGGATTCAAATCTTTTTTTGACAAAAACACTCTCCAGGATTTATAAATTTTTCAACTTTCAGGCCTGGAGGAAGATACATGACTTACCAATCTCCCACCATATTAGGTGATCAAGAATTTTCGATTATGGATGATGCTGACTTTAGTCCAACAGCGCGCCAAATCTTGCTGAGTGGGCACCTTGCAATGCTGCATCAAGCAACAAATTTATCGATATGGATCTCTCCAGAGAAAATTTCACACTACGACTCTCGATACAAACCCATCCCTGCGGTCGCTTGTTTAGCTTCACCCGAAGGAAGAAATTGTACAGTTCAAACTCCATGTTTTGTAGCAGGGGGAAACAAACTCTTTCAACTTTTGAAAAAAACACAATCTAAAATTGATCTGATGGAGCACCTTGATGATCTTCTTCCTAGAAGTGGAAGAGGAATCGGGCTAGTTACGTGTCAAAACGGCATCCAAAACAGCATCAATGACTTTGAAGACATGTGTCGATCCATCTTAGATAAACTGGCATTGGAAAAACCTCTCTTTATCGGTCTTTACAATAAAACCCATGGTAAGATCGTTAATATCAAATCTGACCTATTCCGTTTGAAAAATGAGTGGGTTCTAAATCCAATATCCTCCCTAACCCTTCGTCAGCTCTTCTACACAATGGGAAAAAGGCTCAGTGACATTCGACCTTACATGTCGTGGCTCCACATAGCCCATAGTGAAGGTGTACGAATAGCATATAATTGCTTATCAAAATCCGAATGGGGACTGGCAAACCAATCTTCTCGTACTCTACAACGCCAATTGATTATTGCCTCATATGGGGGGCTAGATGTCATTCGCAACTCTCAAGTTAAACAAGCTATAAACAACTATTCCGTGAAAGACATTACTTTCCATTTTTTTGCTTCTCAATACATTACAAAAAAAGTGCCCAAACCAGAAGATATGGCCCAACCTCTGAGAGAGGAATGGAAAGAAAAAGAGCAAATTAAATCAGAAGAATATCCTTACCCTTTTGTTTACAGAAATCTCAATGAAGAAATATTGATCACACTTTTAAAGAGCACTTCGAGAAGCACCCCTAAACTCGAAGGAGATCATGGTTTCTTAGACTCGACCTATCAGAATGCCCTAAAATCAAATTTTGATATCTTTAGAAATAGAGGGCCGGGGTTTATTCAATGAGTATCGCACTGAAGTTAACGTTTGCCCGATTAATTGCTCCAATTTTACTGATAAGCAATTTTGGATACAGTCTATCCAAAGATTCAAACGAGTTCCAAAACATCCGAAGAAACTTGGGGCATGTGATTTATTCACAAATGAAAGAAAAATTCCAAGTTTACTGCTCAGAGCCAACAGAAAGTGAAGCTTTTCCGATTAATCATTTTGATATGCACATTAATGCCCCCAGAAGAGCGACACTTGCAGAAGCTAGAGCTTTAGGGTTAGCTCTTATTAATCAATTTCTCCAAATAGCTAATGATCAACTGCAGCTTCGCCCCTATCTAAAAACTTATCCACTTACGCATCAGCAACTTTCTCTAACTATTTATTTTCAGGGAAAATATGGACATCACTCCGATGGCAGCATCCACACAGTTTTTTTTGCATCTGATCCCCAATGTTTAAATGATCAGGGTGTCTTTTCATACTTGACATTTGACCCAAATACATTTGGTTCAACTACTCTATGTAAAGAATCCTATGACGAAGCAAATAAGCAAAATGCCCTTGATTCTGTTGCTAATCCTGAGATTCATAAATCGCATCCTTCAGAAGAAATTTATGATGATCTTCTTTCAAACTACAGGGAAAAAATACAAATGGAGTTAAGGCTCGATTGTTGGTCACTTGGTGGAGTGGCTCCCAACAATCTTGAAATAATCGGAGCTAAGTTTGTATCCAAAAGAAAAGCTAACCTCAAAAATGCACGAAAACTAATGATGAGTATTTCTGAGGAACTCCTGAATGATATCAACCGAAATGAACAAATAAGACCTTATTTAACTGAATACCCATTTTCTGCTAGTCGATTAAATATACATCTGGATTTTGTCAAGAAATCTTTGGGATCGCATTATGAGGATGGATCGATGCATAGTGTCACTTTGAGTAATGGGAAAATCTCATATTTCCGAACATCGACAGAAAAGCAAGAAAAAAAACTCGGCTACACAGACAAAATCCTTGTTCTAGAGGAACCCTTCGAGGTTGCCTGCCAAACTGTTACGAAATCTCGTAAAAGTTTTTTTAATCTTTTTTCCTCAGGTAAAGGGAAGGCAGAGTAGATGCCCTTTCTTGAAATATTTAACTCCATTTGATAAAATGGACCCAAGCTATATGGCAAAATTATATGTCTAAATCCTTTTTATAAAATCATGTCTACAGGAGAACAAGCGTAATGTCTTTAGATAAAGGTACTAAAGAAGAAATTACTAAAAAATTTCAACTGCACGAGAAAGATACGGGTTCCGCTGATGTTCAAATTGCAATTTTAACAGAAAGAATCACAGAACTTACTGACCACCTTAAACTAGCTCCTAAGGATCATGCCTCTAGATTGGCCCTCCTTAAGCTTGTTGGACAAAGGCGTAAGCTACTGGATTACTTAAATTCAACAGACACAAAGCGGTATCAGACTCTGATCAACCGTCTCAATCTCCGTAAGTAAAATTTTTACTTTAAGGGATTAGGTTTCCTCCCTAATCCCTTACTTTTGTCTGCATTTTAAAATTTACACGCTAATCTTCAAGAATCTCTTAAGACCTTTTGACACTTTTCTCCTTGCAAATAGCACTTTGGCTATTCACTTCGTCCAAAATTATCAAAATTTCAATAAAATTTTCATTGAATCTCAGCATGTAAATTTTCCAATACATCCAACACTTTTCTCTATCCTTGCACCTATTGGTGCATCTTGTTACACTTCTTTTTTAAAAAACTTTTGGGCTGCAGTAAACAAATGATGGTTGAGCCCTAAGGGTTTGTTGGGTAAGCGAGACTCTAAGTTCTCAGCACTCATTTCTTTACTGCACCCTCCAACACAACATAAGTAGGAGCTTTTCTTTACATGGAAAAACTAGAATCACACGCAATTTCAGTCTCCGTCGGGGGACGTGAAATCACTTTTGAAACAGGAAACATCGCAAGGCAAGCCTCAGGTGCTGTGATGGTGCGCTCAGGAGACACCATGCTACTCTCAACAGCGTGCATGGGAAAGTGCCTTCCAGAAGCTGACTTTCTTCCCTTACGTATTGATTACCAAGAGAAATTCTCTTCTGCAGGGAAAACCCTCGGTGGCTTCATTAAGCGCGAGGGAAAACCAACAGAAAGAGAAACACTCATTTGCCGTCTGATTGACCGCCCACTTAGACCAATGTTTGAAGATGGGTTCTATAACGACGTACAAATCATTAGCACAGTCCTCTCATACGATGGCATTCACACTCCAGATCCCCTTGCTATTTGTGGAGCATCTGCAGCTCTTGTGATTTCTGACATTCCTCTGATTAAGCCTGTCGGAGCAGTGCGCGTTGCATTAATCAATGGGGAATTTGTCGTGAACCCCACTCTAGAAGAGATGGAAGAGTCTGTCCTTGACCTTGTTTTAGCAGGTACAGAAGATGCCATCCTCATGATTGAAGGATACTGCGACTTCTTAACTGAAGAGCAGATCATGGAAGCCGTAGAAGAAGGACATCAAGCGATCCGCACCATTTGCGAAAAGCTCTCTGACTGGCAAAAAACAATCGGAAAACCGAAGAATCGCTCTGACCTTCGCGCTATTCCAGAAGCCCTTATGGAAGAGGTTGACGGTATTATGAAAGCTCCTCTCCAAGATGCGATTCGCGTGACAGAAAAAGGGAAAAGAGACGAACTTCTTTCCGGGATCAATGAGACGGTGATTAGCCAGCTCATGCCTGAAGGCGAAGAGCCTAAATTCAACCCAGCAGACATTAAGCTTGCGATCAAGAAAACCACAGCACACCACATGCGGCAAATGGTTCTAAAAGATAAGCGCAGATGTGATGGAAGAACCCAAGAAGAGGTCCGCCCCATTTACATCGATATGTCCCCTCTTCCAAGAACTCATGGAAGCGCCATCTTCACTCGGGGTGAAACGCAAACGATTGCCGTTTGTACGCTAGGTGGAGAAAGCATGGGGCAAAGATTTGAGGATCTAGACCACGACGGCCTGCGCCGCTTTTACCTTCAATATAGCTTCCCTCCTTTCTGTGTCGGAGAAGTGGGAAGAATGGGCCCTCCGGGAAGACGCGAAGTGGGACATGGAAAGCTCGCCGAAAAGTCTCTCATGGCAACGATTCCTTCAAAGGAAAGCTTCCCGTACACAATCAGACTCGAGTCTAACATCACAGAGTCAAATGGATCCTCTTCTATGGCATCTGTCTGCGGAGGGTGTTTAGCTCTTATGGAAGCAGGTGTTCCGATTCGCAGACCAATAGCGGGAATCGCGATGGGACTGATCCTAGAAAAAGATCAAAGCTATGCGATTCTATCAGATATCCTAGGTGTTGAAGATGCTCTTGGAGATATGGATTTTAAAATCACAGGTGATGACCGTGGAATTACTGCTTTCCAACTCGATATCAAAGTGGAAGGGATTAATAAAACGATTATGGCTGCAGCCCTTGCGCAAGCCAAGCAGGGTAGAACACACATCCTCAATAAGATGTTAGCGGCATGCCCTCAGTCTAAGGGACAACTTTCAGACTACGCTCCGCGCATTGAGACAATGCAAGTAAAGCCAAGCCAGATTGGCACTGTGATTGGGCCAGGAGGGAAGCAAATCCGTGCCATCGTTGAAGAGACTGGAGTGGATATCAATATCGATGATGAAGGGTGCATTAGCATCGCATCAACCTCGATGGAAGCGATGAATCAGGCAAAGAAAATCATCCATGACCTCACTGCAGAAGTTGAGTTAGGCGAGACCTATAAAGGGAAGATCGTAACGATTAAAGACTTTGGAATGTTTGTTCAAGTCTTGAGTAAACAAGGGCTTTGCCATATCTCAGAAATCTCTCACTCTCGCATTGATAATATCAATGATCACTATAAAGAGGGTGATATGATTGAGGTGAAGGTCTTAGACATCGATAAGATGGGTAAAATTCGCCTAAGCCACAAAGTATTGCTTCCAAAACCAGAGGAAGCAACAAAGAGCTAATCAAGCAACTAGATTAGAGCAAAAAAGGATGGGTTATACCCATCCTTTTTTTTGTACCTATTGCCTTTATGTTGGCTTAGGTGTTGGATCAATCGATCCGTTCTCTGACTTTGGAGTCTCCTTCTTTGGAGGAGGTGGCGGCGACTTCTTATGAGCATCGTTAATCGCTTTCAGCTTCTGCCGCTTCTTATCAGCGTCCCAAGTGCCATCCATAATTGCATGGACATCTTCCTTATCTAGAACTTCAAACTCCATGAGCATTTGAGTCATCAGCTCAACTTTTTCCTTATTCTCTTCCAGAACACGTACTGCATGTGCATTCGCTTGATCGAGAAGTTTTCTGACCTCTTTATCAATCTGTTGCGCAGTCACATCGGAGTAGTTTTTTGGACCACTTGGTGGTGCGTAAGAACCTTCATCACTGCTTTCGTTGTAAAAGACAGGACCAAGCTCTTCGTTCATTCCCCACTTACAAACCATGCTACGTGCAAGCTCTGTCGCTTGAGAAATATCCATTTGAGCACCACTAGAGATATCTCCTATGAACATATCTTCAGCAACACGGCCACCCATCAAAACAGCAAGGCGATCGATCAGCTCTTTTCTCCAGTAGCTCACTTTGTTCTTCTCTGGAATAAAGTGTGTTGCACCCAGAGACATCCCTCTAGGAATAATTGTAACTTTCTCGACAGGATCTGAGCGTTCGACAGTAAGCCCTACAATAGCATGACCCGATTCATGGTATGCAGTATGAAGCTTTTCCTTCTGATCAAGCTCAAGGCTCTTGCGCTCTTTCCCGTAGCGTACTTTATCACACGCTTCTAAAGTATCGGGCTTTGTGACCGCAGAGCGCCCTTTTCGAGCAGCAAGGAGTGCAGACTCATTCAAGATGTTCATTAGATCTGCACCCGAAGCACCTGGCGTTGCTCTTGCAATATCCATAAGATCTACAGTCTCGTCCAATTTAATGCGACGTGCATGGACTTTAAGAATTTCCATTCTCCCTTTGATATCAGGAAGGTCAAGAACTACCTGTCTGTCGAAACGACCGGGTCGTAGAAGCGCTTTGTCGAGAACATCAGGACGGTTTGTCGCTGCCATCAAAATGACACCTTCATTTGTCTCGAAACCATCCATCTCCACAAGAAGTTGGTTCAGCGTCTGTTCTCGCTCATCATGGCCTCCGCCAATCCCAGCGCCACGATGGCGTCCCACAGCATCAATTTCATCAATAAAAACAATACATGGGGCATTTTTCTTCGCTTGTTCAAAGAGATCTCGAATACGGCTCGCTCCCACACCCACAAACATCTCAACAAAGTCAGATCCTGAAATAGAGAAGAAGGGGCGATCCGCTTCACCAGCAACTGCTTTTGCAATCAAGGTTTTACCTGTTCCTGGAGGACCGATCAAAAGCACTCCCTTAGGAATGCGCGCTCCAAGAGCAGTAAATTTTGAAGGATCTTTTAAAAAGTCGACGACTTCGTGTAACTCTTCTTTTGCTTCTTCAACACCAGCAACATTCTTAAAAGTCACTTTGTGCGTACTCTTATTAAGCATTTTCGCAGGAGACTTTCCAAAATTCATCGCACTCGACCCCCCCATGCCTTTCATCTGGCGAGAGAAGATGAAGTAGAGAAGAAGAATCACGAGCACTACAGGAAGAATTGTCAAGAAGATATAGCTAAAGTAGTTTGGAGAGGGCTCTTTGCTCTTGAATGTTTTTTCTAGAACAAGATTGCGCGGCTGATCAGGCGCTTCAAATGCCATTCCTTTGTTTGCACCAAAGTTTTCCCACTCCTTTTTAGCTTGAGCAAACCATAGTGTAAATTCTTCAGGACTCTGCTTCTCAAGTGCCTTGGTAGAGAGCTCTTTGTTATTAAAGAACCAAGTCGTGTCAGCAACACTCTCTCTAGCCTTATTGAGTTGAGCATCATTCTCTTTCATGCTGAACGCCAGAGCATTAAACTGCTCAAGCTCAACAATATAATTGCGTACACTTCGGAGCGTATCCAGACGCACATTGTTTCTCTCTTGATTCAAATCCCCTACAATCTGGTTCATTTTTCCAAGAGCTGTGTCATAGTGAGCTAAAGCTTCCCGAGGAGCTAAAGACTCATTCCTCAAAGTCGATGCGACCTTGCCATTGATTTCCCGAAGTTGCTGCTTCATACTTTCACTGCCAATGCCTAGTGAAGGTGAGCGGAAGCTCGCAATTAAAAACTCAAGGTTTTGCCCAAAGCTTCGAACATTCTCCCTTGAAGGATTATCTATAACAGCGCGGTAGTTATTCTTAAGCTGCGCGAGATTCATTTGACCCGCTTCAGGCACTTGCCTGATCACAACTCCATTTTCCCTTTCATTCGTATCAAGGGCGGGACTCACAACAACATAGCCCCCTTTTGGGATCGCAAGACCACTTAAAGCCAAAAACCGAGCCCCTGCTTCTTGCACTTGCCCTTGAAGCGTCGACAGCTCCCGAGAGACTTCCTCTTTTCCTTCTTTATATTCTTGATTCTGGTTCAGCAGCTCAAGAAATCGGAAGCGCGCCTTTGAATCATCAGAAAGCTTCTCTTTAAACTTTCCAGAAAAGGTCACGAGGTTGTCATTCTGCGCCGTCTTATTGCTCTCATCCTTATGAATCAATCCAAGGTTCACAAGGTGTTCAACCTGATGGCTGAATCCAACCTTGCCACTCTTTTCATGAGAGAGGTTTTGGACAGTAAATATAATGAGAATCGCTGCAACGATAAAGAGGAGAAATCCTCCAGGCAGCCTTCTCTTTGGCTCTTGTGATTGGTTTTGGTTATCCATGTTCTTTTTAAATCTATTTTTGAGGGTTCCCAGATCCTTCTTTGGCCCTTTTGGCCTCTTACTTTTTTCTATTACCGACATGAACATTCCTAAGCAACTAAAATTTATAGAGAAGGTCCTTAAGCTGACATTGAGAAGATAGAGTGAGAAAAGAAATGTAGTTTATTCATTTCCAGTGAATTAAAATGCGCAGCTATGTTAGATAAACATAGTGAGCAATTTTTAATTCTCTGGTAATTAATAGGATGCGTTAATTTCCCACGCTAACTGCTCAATGTCAGCTTAAGGCATTTAAGCAAAGCACCTTTAGCAATTTTAGAAGTTTAAAAGATCTTTTGTTTTATTCAAAGAAATGCTTTCTCGCAAAGCGTGGCCTGTCAAGGGTTCACCAACAATTAGATTGTCCCTTACAAAAACCGGTGCGATCGCTTGAAGAAATGGCGGGACTTTATGAGAGCTATACCAATTCCTCATCTTCTTCTTGAGTGTTGGGGTAAGCTCATCAAGCCTTATGATCTCTTTAACCTTTTCAGGGTAAGTCACCTCACCCTGCCAAAAACTTTTCCAACACCCACGTCTCCCCTGTTTCCACTGATCAGGAGCCTGAAAGAAGTCAAATTGAAGCTCAGTGATGATAAATAGATAGGAGCGATTGACAACGAACGAAAGAGGCGCTGCATCAACCGAGTGGCTCGACCGATTCTGCTTGATTAACTCGACCACTCCCTCACATGCTTCATGGGAAAGATGGGCTCCATGCTCCTCTGCCATTTTCTGTATAAAGCACTTCACCTCCAATGGATGAAATGAAGGTTGTAGCTCTAGACAATACCCTATCGGTCCTCGAATCAATCGCTTAGAAATCTGCACGACTCTCTCTTCAAAGTAGTCACTCAGCTCGCTAGCCATTTGACCAAGCCGAACAAAGCTGCGCCCTATTTGTTTTCCAAACTGCTCTTCTAAGGTTGGGAAGATCTCTTCACGCATCCGCCCTCTTAAGAAAGTTGTATCTCGATTCGTCTCATCATCAAAGGGATGAAGGTGAAACCGATCGACATAGGCTTCAATTTCTCCCTTGCGGATATTCAGTAATGGGCGCCAAATAGGCAAACCACCCAACGAGCGCTCCTCTAGAAGCCCACGCATACCACGCATATGCGCTCCTTCGCAAATTCGCTTCAAAACAGTTTCCGCTTGGTCATCTGCGTGGTGTGCCAAAAGGACAGCTTGAAATCCATGCTCATCATACAAATTGCGAAAAAAATTGAGTCGCGCTTGCCGACACCAATTTTCTCGATCAGAATCAGGAATCCGATCTAATACTTTTAAGTGGAAGGGAATTTTGTGGGAGGAAATGACTCGACTGAGTGTTGCAGCCTCGTCTCGACTTTCAGCGCGCCATCTATGATCGACATGGGCTACATGCAGCTCAAATCTCATAAGCTTTTGACACTCTAAAAGGAGGTGAAATAAACAAAGGGAATCGGGTCCACCAGACAAGGCCAGTAGCAGCTTGCTGCCAGGTTCAAGCCTAAGGCTTAAAAACTTTTGGACATATTGAAAAATGCGGGTTTTCATCCGCTAAATTTTATGGATGCAGTTCGATAGAATCAAGAGATTTTGGGATTAAAAACTAAGAGCGAAACAAGCTGAGAATTTTTTGGAACTTAGACGATTCTGCACTATCGCTTTGAGTGGAAGGAGTTGTATGGACAGGCTCCTGACCTGTTAACTCTTTCCCATCAACATATTCGACAGCTTGAACATCATACTTATTGGCTTGATTAGTCCCAGGAATATCCTTTTGAGCAGTCATTCTGGCATGAGCGACTTGCTTCGTTTTTCGGTCCATCTCTAATCTGATTCCAGTTCCATTTGTATACCTTGGAATAATACTTTCCTGTGCTGCGATGACTTTGACTCCTGGAAGTTGCCTTGAGAGTACAGCAGCAAAGTTATTATTCACTGATTTATTACCAGCTTGACAGCTATCTAAAATGACAACGGAACCTGGCTTCATTGCTTGAGCTAACTGACTCATAAAATCTGAGCGCGCTGCTTCTGGGAGCTCTGGGCTGTCTGTTACAACCTCATCCTTCGAAAATAGGCGCTCTTCAATGTACATATCACCCACTTCTTTTGAGTTTCCATGAGCGCGAATCAAAAGAGTATCTATCTGCTGAACTGTATGAGTCTCCCCTACTCCACGAGAAGCTGCTGATTGGTTGACGCATCTCAGGTAGTTATAAAACACACCAGCATCTTCACACTTAACAACCTGCTTTCCATAGCATTTCATTTGATCTTCAAGCATCGCACGTTGTTTTAGAGCCCCATGACTAGAAAAAACATCCTTTTTATCCTCTTGAGGATCTGCAAGGTGTTTACTCCAAACCACAGCAACCTTTTGGGTTTTATCTGCGGTAGATAGCATTTGAGGAGAAATAGAGGCCTCTTCTCCAACAAACTGTTCGAGATCAGCAGAAGACGCAGCATCTACAGCACTAACACTCATAATTAAACTATTTATTATCTATTATTTTATTTAATTATAACATAATTAATTATAATTATAATATTCATAAATTTATACATTAAGAATAACTAATTGCATGTTATTAATTATTAAATAGATAGTAATAAGAAAGCTTGTAAGCGAGATAAGAGCGTATTAAAAGAAATTTGAAAAAAGAGTTTAGTTAAGCCTTAGATGTGTTATCTTCTTCCTTAGAAAGCATTGGGACCTTCACACCTTGGCCCTCCATAACAGAAGCAAAACTATTAATATGCAGGTGCTTGACCTGTAAGCTCCTGACCATTAACAAATTCTGCAGCACGCTGCAACTCTCCTTCCTCGTCCGCCATACAGACCGCTTCTACTCGACCATTGTCGATGTCAATCAAAGGAAGCATTTCAGGGACTGCTCTCGAAAGTCGCTCTTTGCAGATTTTGTAGCGGTTTTTGAGAAAAATCGAAAGATTTGGTGAGAAATGGTCCCTTGTGATCTTGTAGTTTTTTCTTGTGGACAAAAGTGTACCACGTTTTACAGTTCAGGATGCAAGTGACCTCTTTGAATAGGAAACATGTAGCGTTTTTACGAAAATAACCACGAATAGCAGACTAGGCCATCAAGATGAGCTTGAATCAATAGAGACAACGAAGTCTCATTCAAAGGCACCAATAACAATATTGGAGGACGGTATGTTTTAACTTGACAATTCATCACAGCAGAAAAAAAATTTACACAACCGACTCCTGGAAGAGCCCCCACAATCATAACCAGGTATTGAAATCGAGGAGCTTTTATCCTTCCGAACGTAAACCCTGATTCTTCACTGGAGAAGACAATTGACTCTAGAAATCCTGTTAAACCTTCCAAAAAATCTCACTTTAAAGGTTCTTTTGTGCGATGTTAAAGAAAAAGAATTTAAAGATCTAATTTTGGGAACATAGAAGCTTATGAAAAACTAAGGGTTAGAAACGGCCTTCACAAATGCTCATCGAGAGGATGTCTTCACATGAGTAAAATAATTTTATTCACTGGATGCAGCAGCAGCGGCTGCTCCTGTTTCTTCCAGATTCGACCCACCTTGCATAGCGTCTTTGGAGGCATGAGGTTGACGTGAATGCACGCTACGAAACTTACCACTAGATCCTGAAGTAACAGAAGAGGTAGAACTAGAGGTGCCTTGTCTAAATGCTATCCTATGGCCTTCTAAAATATAGTTTCTACCAACTTTATCTGCTAGCTGGGCGTTTGGAGGAACCAGATAGTAACCGACAAACTCGAAGCTACTTAAGTCGTTTCCATTTTCATTTGAACAAAAGTTGCGCTGGAAAGAATCTTTGTCTGCAATAGGGAACAGCTTGTCTGGTTGTATGTGGCCTCTTAGACGTAGTATATCCCCTTTTCGTTCAAACCAACCTTCTTTAAAAAAACGCATAAAGTGGTAGTCATTACCAGGAGATACAAAAGCCGCTAGTAAATGTGTACCTGCTTCATATTTATCAACATTAGCGTTGTGAATTGGAATTAACCCATCTAGCCTTAACTGCGCATCTAACCTTTCACTGTTCATGAGTTCTGGGGGGATTTGGAAACTTGTGGTAAGAAATTTCAGAAATGTTGTTTTTTCTTCAGTGTTAAGTCCGTTGAAAGTTTTGTTAAAAACTGTTCTCGCAAAGTGGTCAATATCGCTTGCAAGCTCTTTCCACTTAACGTCTTCACCTATTTTATCAAGAAATTTTCTTACGTCTTCTTCTTTGTTCTGAAGAAGTTGTGGGTTGCTTTTGGGAAGGCCTGGCTCTTTTAAAGCCATGCTTCGAACAATTCCAATTCTGATTCTATCTTCAAGAAAATAAGCACCAGGAACTGGGTCGTCTCCTACCTTTTCTGGAACACGCCCGCACGCGAAAGCATAACAGTTTACTGCAGGGGACTTCCGGTACGAGGCTTGTGCCCCATGTTTTATATCAGATTGAGATAGATCCCTTCCTACAAGTGTAGACGAAGCAATTGATCGCGAATCAAACATGCAAGAGAAACAAAACATAACTTTACTTTGCGTAACTTGCGCTTGATCGTCTGTACAGCACCCTCCTGCTACTTTGCTTCGAGTCCCCTGAGAAACCGCTTCATATTTAGAGTAAGCTATTGGTGTTGAATATCTATGAAAGCTGTTTACAACGGAGTGTTCATTTACTGGATTAATAGTATAAAACGACACGTTCTTCCTTGTACTATTTATTTGAGTGCTTATAATCCCAAAATAATCTCCCGCCAGCTCCACTATCTAGGGTGTCATACAAAAAATCGTCCTTGCTTTCGATCAATACATCGGCAAGATTGTTGTCTTTTACAAACTGCTCCCACGCATCTTCAACAGCCTCAAAAAAGGTAACAGTAATCGTAATGCCTTTTGGCAAGAGCTTAATCATTTTTTCGCTATCTGTATCTAAAATCTGAAAGGCTTTTTCAATCGCTTCTTGCAAATGAGATTCATGATGATTTACAGGTGTGTCAGGGTAGCTATGGACTTCACTTGCTTGGGAATGGGAAGCTACTGCTGTTGTCATAATTCCTCCAAAGCTTAAGAGTTATGTATTATGTTTTACAGGTTTTAAAAGAAAAATGAAAGACCAAAGCTTAACCGATCAAGTTAGTTGGGAAGAGATAACAACTGACCCTACTTTAATCACCTCTATTTCAGGATGTTATACAACATAAACA
Organism: Simkaniaceae bacterium; assembly: GCA_030149435.1. Lineage (GTDB taxonomy): Bacteria > Chlamydiota > Chlamydiia > Chlamydiales > Simkaniaceae > JASBRR01. The sequence goes on along the minus strand of JASBRR010000001.1, from coordinate 1,579 downwards.
CAGTTATCAGACGTTGGCGGAGAAGGTCTTCTGCACTAAGAAACTGCTTTTTTTAAGCACTCATTGATTTACGAATTCAGGCTCGTTTTCTGCTGATGTGCGGTAGCCGCAAGCTTTGCAAGGACACATTACTAAATAAGGAAAGCCTTTGCTCAGGAGAATCTTATACAATGCAGTTGGGTAGCCATAAGACATGACAAGGTAATGAAAGAAGCATACAAAGGCATTAAAGCTCGAGCTGGGGCGAAAAGAGCGATAGTTGCGGTAACAAGGAGAATGATAGGCCACACTAGAGCATGTCTAAGAACTAACAAAGAATATTCTAGAAGCCCTCAACGCCTGGAGGTAGCATAACATTTTGGTGAGAAATGGTCCCTTGTGATCTTGTAGTTTTTTCTTGTGGACAAAAGTGTACCACGTTTTACAGTTCAGGATGCAAGTGACCTCTTTGAATAGGAAACATGTGGCGTTTTTACGAAAATAACCACGAATAGCAGACTAGGCCATCAAGATGAGCTTGAATCAAGATAGACAACGAAGTCTCGTTCAAAGAGCACCAATAACAATATTGGAGGACGGTATGTTTTAACTTGACAATTCATCACAGAAGAAAAAAATTTACACTACCTTTAGCTTCCTCTTTAGGCGTATCAGTAACAAAAGCCTCTGAGGGACGCTTCACAGCTTGTTGCATTGTCAGCTCTGTGCCATTCCGATATTCAGCTGGCCGACATATACCTGACGGATCATTAGCTAGAACCTTGTCAAGGTCAGTAATCATGCTTGCATCTCTAACTTGATGGGTTCCGCTATCTAATGTGAATGACATATAGCCATTAACATTTTCCTGTGGCGCTAGTATTGTTGCATAAGGAAGCTCTCTAGATAGTACCGCAGCAATAGAATCGACGCTTTTATTTCCAGATCGGCAGGACTTCTGTATGATTACAGGGCCTGCTTAAGAAAGTCGCTTTTTGCAGATTTTGAAGCAATTTTTGAGAAAAATTGAAAGTTTTGAAAATTCGCATATCCCTAAGTATAGGGAATTTGAAAAACTTTTGATTTTGCCAAAAAAAGCGCAAAAGATGTGGGAATGGACTTTCGAGAGCAGGCCCTTACAGAGTTTTTACCCATCGCATCCCTCAGAAGTGGGATCATTTCTTTACGCTGCTGTGCAGTGAGTTCTCCGCTATAAAGCGTGACTTGACTATCTTTCACTTCTAATTCAGCCAAATGGGTTTCATCTCCTTGAACATCGACGACTAAAGTGTCTATGAGGGCATGCTCATCTAACTGAGCTCGATCTTTTACACTTTCTAAGTAATGGAAAAAAGACTTGACACCAACAGACTTATCTATTTATTTACCAGACGTTTGTGTCAATCTCGCTCGAATATCTCTATGAACTGCTTGGCCTCCTTCAGTCCATAAGGGGACTGCTCTCGAAATTCCATCCTCACACATTTTGCACCTTTTTGGGCAAAATCAAAATTTTTGCAAATCTCCTATACGTGAGGTTATGTAGATTTTCAACTCTTTCGATTTTTCTCAAAAACCGCTACAAAATCTGCAAAGAGCG
>JASBRR010000044.1 GCA_030149435.1 Simkaniaceae bacterium | reverse complement strand
CTCACACATTTTTCGCCTTTTTTGGCAAAATCAAAATTTTTGCAAATCTCCTATACGTGAGGTTATGTAGATTTTCAACTCTTTCAATTTTTCTCAAAAAACGCCGCAAAATCTGCAAAGAGCGACTTTCCCAACAGTCCCCTTGTGTAAATGAAAAAGGCCGTCATGCTTTCACACGACGGCCGGGGGCCAGACCGTTAGGTCTGGCAAAAGAAGGGGGAATTTTCGTGTACTTTGTTTACACTATTTTTTATACACTTACCTATTCGTGTACCATGCCTTGCTCTTTTTATCCAAAGCTTTTTTTTATTTACTTCCCAGAAACTTTTCCTCTATAGTCAGAAACAGACGATAAAAGCATTGAAAATTCACCTATGCCGATCAAAAATCTAAATGGAACAGACCTATTTTTCGAAACGCGTGGCAAAGGCCCATCACTCGTATTCATTTCTGGATTTGCAAGTACAAGTCGCAGCTGGGATGCCTTTGCTGAGGCATTATCAGACCAATTTTGCACAATTACACTGGACAACAGAGGATCGGGGCAGTCAAGTGCGACCCCTCCTCCCTACTCGATAGACTTACTTGCACAAGATGTCATTGCCTTGCTTGATCATCTAAACATCGAAAAAGCACATATGATCGGCGCTTCGATGGGAAGCACCATCGTACAAACCATTGGGTTAAAACACCCTGAGAGAATTGACAAAGGCGTACTTGTCACCCCCTTTGCAAAGCTCCCGACTTCATCTGTGATGAAAGCTGAGGTGACAGCAAAGTTGATTCAGGCAGGACTACCTATGAACCTTGTCTTCGAAAACATCTTACCCTGGCTTTTCAGCAACACCTTTCTGTCTGATCCAACACGTGTCCAGAAACAAATTGAGGGAATGGTCAATAACCCACATCCTCAACCACCTCTTGGGTACGCTGGGCAGCTCGCAGCGCTCAAAGGGTGTGACCTTTCAAAAGAACTCAAAAAAATCCAAACGCCTTTTTTATTAATCGCTGGTGAAGAAGACCTCTCCACACCTCTTTTTTGCGCTCAGCACCTCCACGATCACCTTCCAAACTCTACATTGAAAACACTCTCTCATGTAGGACACATGATCCATGTTGAAAAACCTACCGAAGTGCTGGAACTCATCAGAGAGTTCTTGTAAGAAAGCGCTGTACATTGTCAAAAGCCATCCCTTTTACCTGCTCTTCAGAGAAGTATTCACCCAAGAATTCTAACAATTCAGGATAGCTGCTAGAATTTGAAAAGGGTTCAATGTAAAAAGGCTTTGGATAGAGCAGTGTCGAGCTGACAATCGCCCCCAAGAAATCTGCTCCAAAACAGATCCCTTTCTCCCCACCTAATGAAAGACCATGCGATAGATGCTCAACGATTGCCTGCTGGCTCTTCCCCAAAAAGGCGCGAAAAAAATTCAACCCAACAATCCCACCAAACTGAAAAATCTCCCTTGCAAATTCATCAGGTATATTTCTCGGCACATCTAATACGGCGCGATAATTTGAGTGACTGGCAATCGGAGTCAATGCAAGCCCTTTTTTATGAATGGTGTCTAGGATATCATATGCCAACTGATCCGAGGCATGACTTAGGTCAATGGCAATCCCCGCATTTGCCAAGTAATCTAGCACTTCCGCCCCATCAGATTTGAGACCAACCCTCGTTTGACATCCCCCTCCAAAACGATTCTCGGTATTCCACGTCAACCCAACATATGCCAATGGGAAGCGCTCTCTAATGCGCTCCACCCGCTTAAAAAAAAAGTCTAAAGGCTCCTTCTCTTCCAGAAATGCCGAGCCATTTTCAATCGCTAGAGCCCCTATTAACTCCTCTGCTAGCTTATAGTCACTTGAAGCTGACCGAACAGACTCTGGATAATCTTTTAACATCGCTTCAAAACACGTGAGCTGCCTTTCTCCCACTTTAGAAGATCCAGGCACTGTCTCTGAAAAAATTGCAAAAACCTGAATCCCAACATGCCCTTCCTTTAACTGCAAAAGGGAGCAATTAGAATCAGCGTCCAAAGGGGTGCGCCCCATTCCCTCAGCTAAATAGTCTAAAAGATCGCAGTGAAGATCAATGACTCGTTTTATCATAAAGTGTTAACACCACATTAAAAGACTTAAAATCAATGAGAGTATCAAACGCCATAATAAACATCACACCTAAAGGGGACTACTCTCGAAAGTCGCTCTTTGCAGATTTTGCGGCGTTTTTTGAGAAAAATTGAAAGAGTTGAAAATCTACATAACCTCACGTATAGGAGATTTGCAAAAATTTTGATTTTGCCAAAAAAGGCGAGAAATGTGTGAGGATGGAATTTCTTAAGCAGTCCCCTAATGGGACTGCTAAAATTCTAAATCGAGCTTTTCCCATTTATGCAGCTCAGAATAGATGATATTATCTGCATAAATAAAAGTATGTCTCCCTTGCTGAAGCAGTCCTGATACAACTGGAAAAGTGCTATGAGATAAAATCAGAACATCTGAGTTCATCATTTGCCAGAGTGCATAATCCTCTGATCGATCCCCCCATACTCCAGCAACATAGGGAAAGTCTACCATCAACCTTTTGCAGCGATCGATATCTTGCTGATGTGGGCTTGTGACAAGGTGCAATTCATGTTTTGGGAAACGCTTGTGCAAATGTTGAACAAGGGTTTGTAGGTTGTCATCGCCAATATAGCTTTGCCAAGCGCCATTAGATTGATTCCTTACATCCTCTAAACGCACGTGAATCACGACACTATTTTCAGGTCTCCATCTTAATGACCAACCATTTTCCCTTGCTGCATCCTCAAAATAAGCGTACCACTTCTCTTTCAAGCCTGAACTCTCAAGTCTATCTCGAATGCTGCACCCAATGATACGATTACACTCCCTTTGGATCGCAAGAAAACAATCATTGCCAGATAGATCTAATGACAAGATTTGTCTGCGTTTAATATAGGACTTAAACTTGTGGCTATCTATTTGGCTACAAGAGTCTTTAAGAATCTTGTGAAACACCTTATTTGTCAGATCGCGTTTGTGAACATTGCGAAGCCCAGGTCTCCACCTGCAAATGTGGCACTGATGATACAGCGGTAACCCAAGCTCTTGCGCGATTATAATAGCCGGGATCCATGCAACCACATTAGATCCGTAACGGTCTCCACGTGCATTTACGCTTACTCCTTTAATCCTAGCTGTTCCTTCGATAGTTAACAGCAAAGCAAGGAATATAAAAACAGCTCTCGAGAACAGTAACGACCTCACGATAATCAATCAAATTGACGGTTTTTAATGCGCTCAATCAGATCTGATGTTGAAATTCCTTTCGTATACGGAATAGTCTTGAAAATACCTAGCCTAACAGGAACAGCGTAGTGAGCATTTTTATTCTCCTCAGAAAAATCATCTCCATGCACTACAAGATCAATCTTATACTTCTCAATCCATTCTTCAGTCATTCGTAAGGGTGTGTTTACAATCACCTCATCGACATAGCGGCATGCTTCGATTGCAATTCTGCGCTCTTCCATTGAAAGAATAGGCTGTCTCTTATAATCAACAACTTCCGCATCATCATGAATCCCTACAATCAGATAATCTCCCAAAGCGCGGGCATTCTTGAAAAATTGTACGTGGCCTGCATGAAACAAGTCCCCTACGACATCAACATAAACTCTTACCGGCTTTTTAACGTCGTCCGAAGAAACAAGAGAGCAACAGATCAGACTCAAAAATACAAATAGCTTTTTCATTTCAATCTCCAACACTTAACCTGAAATTACGGAGAAACGAAAGTGCCACAAGCAGAAAGGAAATTCAAGATTTTTGTGGCAAAGACTCAGAGCCCACTGCCTTGCAATGGAGATAGTCCAATAATAAACGAAAGTGACTCCAAGGAACTTCAGAGGATCTCGCTGCCTCATTTATATAACTTTTGCACTCATTCAAAAAATTGAGAATGTCCCAGAGTTAGTTGAAACTAGAAATTGAAAAATGTGGCTCCGGCTGTCAAAATGACAGCCAAAGTTTAAACCAAAAAACAAAGGAGCCTCGTAATGAATGGTGACCTTGCCCCGATTTTGTGGACGGTTTTAACATAGACTTTTCTGTTGTTTTTCTTCAAATTTTGCTGGGCTAACATACCCTAATGTTGAGTGCCTTCTCTTCGTATTATAATAACACTCTATATAGTTAAATATCTCA
>JASBRR010000035.1 GCA_030149435.1 Simkaniaceae bacterium | reverse complement strand
TCGTCTAGAGCCATAGAAACATGCACCCCTTTGTAGTGAAAATTAGCACTCACACAAAGGCTCTCGCGGGTAAAGTTATCGACTATCGTTAAGATCCGGATTCTTAGGCCGTTGAACAATTCATCGGTTACAAAATCCATGCTCCAGCACTGATTTTTTCTAGTCGCTAGAGTTTTCTCTTCCCTAACTTTAATGCTTACTCTTCTCCTTGGAGGCTTTAAACGCATTTGCAGCTCCTGTTTTCTATATAGCCGATACACTCTCTTATGATTGACTTGCCACCCCTCTCTTTTCAGTAAGATATGGATCCTTCGGTATCCATACCTTACTCGGATGGTTGCAATCTCCTTGATGCGCTTCGCAATAAAAGCCTGATCTTTCCCACTTGATACGTACCGTTGAACTGAACGGGACACTCTAATCACTTGGCACGCTCTTCTTTCACTAACCTTATTGGCACATATCAAGTGCTTGACTGTTCTCCTTTGAAGATCAGGCTTTACCACTTTTTTGATACGGCATCCTGGAGCATCTGCTTATCCAGTGTTAAATCTGCCACAAGACGCTTAAGACGGGTGTTCTCTTCTTCTAGTTGCCTGAGCTTCTTGACTTCTGAGGGCATTAATCCCCCAAACTTCTGTTTCCACCTATAGAATGTCGCTTGGGTTATCCCCAGCCTCCTTGTAATCTCAGCTACAGGTATTCCGCCTTCTGCTTGCTTTAGGGAAAATGTGATTTGCTCTTCCGTAAACTTGCTTTTCTTCATCCAAAAACCTCCGGATTTAAATTATTTCCATAATGAGATTTTTCGCATTTATCGTGGACCAGTTTTTGGGGAGCAGGTCAATCTAAGCAACGCTATACAAACAATTGCAGGCAAGAGAGGTCAATGTAACCACTGTAAAAATGCAAATTTATTTCAAAAGGCTCTAAAAAGTCGGAGAACCTGCCCAGGACTCAGGTATAAAGCCGCCAAGCGTTGTGATTCCTTGTATGCCAGTCTTTTTTTCAAATTCCTTTACCGACATCTTGAATGTATCGAGAGAAGTTGAGGCTCCAATATTTTTATTAGGAACAACATATACCTCAATGTCTCTAGTATTAGTAGAAGGAGCAATTACTTGGAAAAAATGAGACGGGACTGGTATGTGTCCTGGCTCTAAGAAAGCCCTATCGGCATCCCAAAACAAAGGCCCTGAGAGAACTACCACAAAACCTACTCCCCCTGGTTTTTCTGCCAAAGCTAACACACGCTTCCTAAGTATTTCCCAATACCCCCTATTGAACTCTTTATTTTGAGGGCTTGTCACAGAGAATAGATATTCATCATTCGCATTGCTATTCTCTTCATTCATAGGAACCTCTTTTTTCTTAATAAGGGGGAAGAGGTAGTTGCCAATTACCCAGTTCGAGCCGATGTAGTCAGCAGAAGAGGCCTGATCGGTTGTAGGTATGGACAGGTCCTGGTAAAAATCTGCGATAGATTTTTCCTGAGAAACTGCAAAATACTCATTTTGGAGAACTTGTAAAACCCAGTTTGGCTGCTTTGTTTCTTTGTTAAAGCATAGGTCATAATATTCTCGCTGTACAAGAATAGAGCTTTTACTATTGGGGCATGACAGCTGTCTTGAAGAATCTTGCTTAAAATAAAACAAGGAAGCAACTAGCAGTGCAACAAAGACAATAAATATCACGGACCAATCTAAAGGACGTAACCTTGAACTTCTCTTTTTCGAAGACATTCTTTCTCCTATATGTCTTATATTTCTCCTCTATCAGCTTCATATTTAGCGTTCTGCCACATAATTCTTTCTTGTAAGAATCTCCAGCTCAGAAGCTAGCAGCTGGAAAAAACCTCCTGCATTTTGCTCATACTCCATGAAACTCCATGAGTGAAAAAACCCATTTTTTGTATCCGACTCTAGAAATGCCCGTTTTGAAATTAACCACTCCATTAACGGAAAATAGCAGCGATCAACTGCAAACGAAAACGGCGTATACACTGCATACGAAAACTTGGCATGCCACGAGTTATCTATTGGGCTTGTTAATGTTTCTAATCCCACATGGCTGACAATCTCTTTAATTTTGTCCATCTGATCATTGAGAATAGCTCTACATATCTCTAATTTGATTTTTTGTTTTGGGTCAATAAGGGAGTCGGATTTTACCGTATCATTTGATTCTCCAACAAACCCTTCTCTTTCATCTGAAGAGAAGAACAATTCTAAATATCGCTCTCTTCCACGTGTAGCAAAAAACCTGCTATTTACCTCGTAAACTCCCCAATGATTTTTGAGGGATGCAGAAGGAAACTGAGGGAACTTCTCTAGAAGCATTTTTGCAATTTCTATCTCACCCATTGATAGAGCAAGGTGAATTGGAGATAAACCGTCTGTTCGCCTTAGAGTTTCTTCAAAATCTTCAAGGATGTCTTCTGGCTCTACACAAGTTACGCCGATATTGCTAGACAAAAAGTCAGCCAGTGGCAAGTTTCTCATTCGAATAGCAATGTCCAAAGGAGAACCTACTTCAGATACTCCATTGCAGAGACCTTTAATCACAAAATGTTTTTTCACGAGGTCTACATGACCTCCCATACAAGCATAATGGATGGGAAAACAGCGAGCGTTATCTGGGGTGTAGAGCTTAGTATGAGCTTGAAGGAGTTGAATCAGGTCGCTATGGCCATAGTAAGCTGCCAAATGCAAGGGCGTTTTCCCACTAAAATTTTCCTTTTTCTGAGGTTTAGCTCCATTTTGAAGCAACCACCTAGATATTTCTACCTGACCAAAAACTGCAGCGAGATGAAGAAGGGTTAGACCTAATTTCCCGACTGGGGTATTAATTTCTTTTTTGCTATTTTCACCAAGGCAGTTCTTTAGGCCACTTAAATCACCAGACTGGATGGCTAAAACGTAAAGATCTTGAGCTCTTCTTTGATTTTCTGATAACATGCCTATTTGCCCGCCTAGGTTTAATTTCATGAAAACATTGTCTTCCTCTTAACCCATGACTATCAAAAAAGTCAGCTAATTGACAAGGATTTTGAATTAGATTGAAGAAACCAATGGAAAAAAGCTGAGAAATTCAGAACTGCAAATGCGCAAACGAACAAGAAACCTGGAAAGCTCGAACTAAAAATTATCCCAAAACTCCAACTGAACAAAATCCTTTGGCCTTGTAGTCTTGCTATCTTTGTGGTTTGAAAGCTACATATTAATATTATCTTCGATCAGAGGCCAAACTCCACCCTCCTTGATTCTCTCTTTTTGGTCTCAGAATGAGAAAACCTCCTAAAATACTTCCCTGGATGAAGGAACTTTTTTTAAAAAAAACTTTATGCTATACAATAGCATTTTAAATTTCAGGAGGTATCTGATGTCGAGTTGGTCAATTGGTTTAAGTTTTGATGATTCTGGTAAACATGAATGGCGTGCTAATGTAGGTAACAATAGTTACAACCTATCTACAATAGTTGAGGACAACAGTCGTAGGACAGTGGAACAAATAGTGAGACCCTTAAGAGACATAGAAATGGACTTCTCTATGCTTTCTCAAAATGGAACAAACACCGAAGTATCCAGCGACAGAGTTTATACTCATACCCCTAGCCAGGCAAATAAAACTTTTAATCATGAAACGGTTGCAAAAAAAGAATTTATGTGTCAAGACCGACATGCAAAGCCCAAAAGTGTCCAGACAAGCTCAGACATTGATGTTGTTGATAAATTCGTAAGTAAGGCAGCTGTAAAGTCAGCTGATGCACTTGCTTTTTCGTCTGCATCAGCTTTAGCTGTTAAAAATGGAAGGCCAGATCTTGCTGTTGGTGCTGGCATTGCTGCTGCTTCTGTTGTTGAAACAGCCAACCAGCATTACGATAATCCTGTAGAAAAGATATCTTCGAAAGCCAGAGAAACTTTAGCTCTCAAAACTGTCAGGGAAGAGAGTACTTATGAAGATGGTTCAAAGAAAGTGGTTCACTCTAGTCTTGGATATCGTAGTGAAATGAAAATGGATGATAGGGGCAAAAAGATAGAGGAGTCAACCACGGAAGATGGTTTACAAGTATACAGGAAATTTAACGAAGATGGCTCATACACTCAAACTAAATGGCATCTTAAGTATGGAGGTGAAAAAGTGCAAAAATTTGATTGCCAGGGAAATGAAATTAAGGAACAGCAAGGCTCTCGGTGTGTTATTGCGTAAGTATTTACTACCCAGAAAAACATGCTTGAAAGAATACAAAACCATGCTTTCACTTAAAAGTAGTCAGCTAATACCGGCAGCAGTCAAGATTACGTTAAAGAGAATTATCCCAAAACTCCAACTGAACAAAATCCTTTGTTCTTTTAGTCTTGATATCTTTGTGCTTTGAAAGCTCCATCTTAATCGTATTCTCGATCAGAGGCCAAACTCCACCTTCCTTGAAAACTATAGAAGGAACAAGCTTAGGCTTCTTCCCAGCTTTCTTATCTGAATGCACCCTGAAAGGAGGCTTCAAAACAACACTTCCTGAGTGACTGACTCGATAGGTGATATTTTTAAGGTCCATCTCGATAGGGCCTAGCTGAAGATGCACTTCACATGTCCCTTTGGACTGATACTTTTCTGCATCAGCTTTGCGCTTAAACGTTTCAGGGTAGAATCTATTTACGAAGACTTCCATTTTCATATTCAACCTCCTTGATACTCTCTTTTTGATCTCAGAATGAGAAAACCTCCCAAAAGGCTTCCTTGAACGAAGGCATTCAGAAGGGAGACGGGCGCCCCAAAAATAGACCAGTAGACTTTAGAGCATTTAGGTTTGTTAATGTAATTCAATAGCTCTTGGTGGGATGTAAAGCCTTTCTTGGCTAGGCAAAAATCTGGAATTACTCCCACTTGCATGAGAAAGTGAACCAGGCCCAGCAAGACCCCAACCATAAGAACTCCCATAAGGATGTTAACGAACAGCTCCTTGTAAGCCATTAAGAGTCCAAAAAGAGCATTCACGATCATTAGGGCGTAGGGGATTCTCTGAATCTTGCACATCATACAAGGGGGGAGTCCAAAAATGGTAGCAGCCAAAAGCGAAGCTACGATTGCCACGATCCCTACAGATAAACTGACGAAAAAGAAACGGTTTAAAAAAAGATTCTGCCTTAAATTCATGCTATTCTACTGTCTCTATCTTTGCTTCGATGCCATCAAGCTTATTTTTTAGAGCTTCAAGCTTAGAATAACCCTGCCACTCTCTGCGGAAGCGATTCCATCGAAGACCAGAATTTCTAAGAATATCTTTAGTTTCTTTTGAAGGCTCTGTCTCAAAGGAGACGATCAAAGCCTCACCATTTTGAGACTTATCTTTCTCAAAGGCCTTAGAGCCTTTGTCCTTCCACTTTTTGACCGTTTCTTGGTCTTTGACTTTCTCTTTTATGTAGAGCAGCGCGCCTAGAAGGGCATTGTTATTGAGCCCTTCAACGCCTGCTTTAGAGACCAAGCCGCCGAGTTCGATCAAACGCCTGGTACGAGCCTTACGCTCTTTTTCCTTAAGGCGTTTTTCCTTCGCTTCAATGCGAGACTTCTTTAATGCTAGCTTCTTTTTTTCCTCTTCTAGGTCTAATTCCATGTCTTCCTTTTATAGTTTCATATCAAAATCAAGCGTCATTATATCTTTAGAGTGATTAAAAAACATAGCTTCCCAATAGAGGTTTCTAAGAAACCATTGCAACATAAATATTAAAGATACCAAAACTCTAATTTGAATAAAAGATATATTACAGCGTTCTAAAAACTGAGCCATGCGTAGAAGTTTTAGACGCAATATGTGTTGTACCAACACTTGCTTTGAATTTCACTTGCAAAATCTGGATTTTTAGTTTAAGATTTGAAATCAAAAAATTAAAATACGAAATTCAGAAAATGGCAATTGGTTTTGGAAGAGTAGAGTTCATAAAGCGATCTGAAGGGAGAAATTCCTGTCAGCTTTCTGCATACTTAGCTCGCTCACGCGTCTATTTTGAAGGGAACTGCGCTCTTGAGCCAAGACAATACGATTTTAGCCATCGAGAAAACGTTTCTCATCATGAGATTATCCTCCCAGAGGGAGCGGATGAGAATCTAAATATCCCTGAAGTGCTTTGGAATCTAGCAGAAAGGAAAGAGGTGCGCAAAGATGCTCAGGTTAGCATGCACCTCGTCTTAGCTCTGCCTGATGATAAAGAGATTACTTTAGAAGATCGCATTGAGCTGACAAGAACTTTTATCCAAAAGCACTACCAGGGCCTTGTTGCTGAGTGCGTCATCCACCCTCCTGAGAGAAAGATCGAGTTCGTAGAGGAGAATGAAGCCCTTGGGATTCCTAAGAGGACGATAGGAACCGTTATGGAGGAGAAAGAGGGTAGCTACATCGTTTCACTTCCAACAGGGGTAAGAGCTAATCCTTATGTAGAGGTTGGAGTCAAGTGCCCCGGAATTGCCGTTCAGGAGCACAATTGGCACGCCCATGCTCAACTTACTACTAGGCGACTGAAGGATAATGGAAAAGACCTAGAGGATAAGAAAGCCTTGGATCTCATGCCTGTTGTCAAAAAGGGTAAGGTGGTAAGTGGCCCTGACGTTGGGAAGCTCTGGGCAAGGCATCAAAACGAGTTCTTTCTGTCTAAAGGTTTAGCGCTCAGGGTTGATGACAATGGATTGGTGCCACAGGAGCACTTGGGCCCTGTAAGAATGAGAGGACGCGCTTTCGCTCTATTAAATGAGCATGAAAAACGCTTAGAGCTCAATGAAATCGCTTCAAGTGATCCCATTAATATCTTAAATGCCATCACAAAGAGACAAAGCGTCTTTTCTAAGGATGATGTGGAGCGATTTATGCTCAAGCATGTGCCTAGTGATAAAATTCAGGAGGTAAGAGAGGGGTTCTGGAAGCTAGAAGGGTTGGTTCAGCTTAGATCTCTTGAAACCCAAGAATTTGTCTCCAAGTTTAGTACTCGAGAAGTGATTGAAGAGGAAGAGCAAATCCTCCGTCTAGCTGGCCGTATTTACAGGAATGAAACTAAAAAAGTGCCTGAGCCTATTCAGGATCGATGTTCACAGGGACTATCAAAGGAGCAAGAGAAGGCTTATCTCAATGTTCTTAATGGAAAAGGGCTCTCATGCATCCAGGGATATGCAGGAACAGGGAAGAGCTATCTTCTTAAAGCTCTGAAAGATGCTTATGAGGAGAGAGGGCTTATTGTTCGATCATTTGGTCCTGATAATGCTACAGCAAAGGTTCTCCAAGGGAAAGGGTTTTCTAGTTCTGAAAACATCTACCGTTTCCTGTTTAGTCATAAGCATGGCTTAAGGAATCTACATAAGGGATTTGAAGTGTGGGTCTTGGATGAAGCAGGGAAGCTGGGAAATAAACCCCTCCTAGAATTCTTGAAGCTTGCTGAAACTAAGGGTGCGAAAGTGATCTTAGCAGGGGATAACAGTCAGTTGCCACCAGTAGAGAGAGGCGGGGTCTTTAAGACATTCTGTGAGAATTATGGTTCTGAGGTTTTAGAAGACATCCAAAGGCAAAAGCAAGATACAGCACGAGAGATGGCCAAAAACCTTGCTAAGGGAGAAATTGGCTTGGCTCTTGATAAGCTCGTAAGCATGGGATCCCTGTCTTGGAGCTTAACACGTAAAGAAGCTATTGAATCCCTAGTTCTTAAGTGGGCAGCAGATCACCAGCATCAAGATTCTGGGAGAGTTTTGGGAACAGACTTTAGTCTTGTTATTGCAAGCACAAATAGCGAAGTGCGAGTCTTGAACGAGATGATACGTTTGGTGCGTAAAGGGCGTGGAGAGATCAGCGATAGGGAATTTGCATGCCAAACGGCTCACGGTAAGATTTACGTAAGTGAAGGAGACCGCATTGAGTTTAGGCAAAAGGACCAAGAGCTTGGAGTCTGTAATGGAACCTCTGGGGTGCTGATCAAGGCAGAGAAGGATCGTTTTTCTGTTGCTATTCAAGAGGGGGGTAAAAAGACACGTATTGTCTCATTTAACCCCCAAGAGTATCACAAATATCAGCTGGGGTATGCCGTCACAAACTACCGGGCTCAAGGTCAAACAATCCAAAAGGGCTACGTCCTTCATTCTCCCTATTTGAACAAGCAGATGGCCTATGTTGGGTTAACACGACATATTGAGAGCGTTGACTACTTTATCGCAAAAGAAGATGCAGCAAACCTGTCTGATCTTAAGAGGCATGCTCTAAGAGACGGTTCGAAGTCTACTACACTTTATTACACAAATACTCGAGAAGTGGAATGGCACCTTGCTCAAAAAGACAGAAGCAAGAAAATTGACGAACTCAAGGAATCTGACCAGTTCACAGAGAGGCTCAAAGGCGGAGCGCTTAAGCTATGGGATCGATTTAATCAGGCGACCTACAAATACATCGAGAAAAAGTATGACCGAAAGCCGAGCAAGGACTTCTTTGATGTTAAGGAAGATATGAGAAATACGGTTCAAGCTGAAGTGCGTGAGGTCTCTAAAGAGGAGATCAGGCAACTGAGTATTATGCCTGGGGACGCAGCGGAGAAGATTGCCCCTCAGGAAGTGGTAGAAAAAATTGCTCAGCAGGATCATGCTCTTGCGATAAAACAGGAAGGGATTAAGATGGAGAATACCGCAAAGGAAATCGAAAAAGACCTTTATGAAAAAGAGACAGATCCATCGAATACTACTCAGAGCCTCGAGAAGCGCCCGTCTTCTTGGCAAAGCCTTCCTAAAGAAGAGAGAAAACTCCTTAGCGCCTATTTCTCCGCAGCCTCAAAAGCCTCAGAACTTAGAGAGGTGGTCAAAGCAGAATGTGGAGAAGACTTAAGAACAGCCTCAGAGTCAGCGCATTATCAAGCATGGCAAAAGGCCTGCGGCAAGCGAAATGCTGCAGCTCATGAACTGAAACCTCTCTTAGCTAAAGAAGAAAGCAAAGGAGCGATAAGAGCTCAATCAGCTTACTATATTGAACAGCACGCACAGAAGCATGAAAGCATTTTAAAAGCGCAGGCTGAGAAGTCACTTCGCACTTCCTCGATGAAAGATCTGGAGGGGCAACTTTCCTTACAGGTTGAACCCTTACTGTATAAGCTTTTCCCTGATGGTCCTAGCTCTAAAACGGCAAAACAGTTCCGATTTGGAGCTAAGGGATCATTGTCAGTGACCCATAGCGGTTCTAAAGCTGGGCAGTTCTATGACTTTGAAAGACAAGAGGGTGGAGGGCTACTTAAGCTCATTTCTAGAGAGCTGAAACTAGACACTCAGGAAGCAAAGAGCTGGGCAGGGGAGTTCCTGGGGATCGCCAGCGACATTACCCCGCCTACGAGCTTTAAAAAGCCTGAGGTGTCTTACCAGAAAGAGTCTGATTGGGTCAGCATTAAGCCAGACACTAAAGTTCCAGCTCCTAAGTTTGAGGAGCAAGGAAAATTAAGCTACTACTATGACGAAGTGACACGCCATCCCTATCATGATGCAGAAGGTAATCTTCTCTATTATGTGACTCGACTACAGGACAAGAAAGATCCTTCACGAAAAATTACTCCACCTCTGAGTTATGGGTATTTCAAAGACAATCCCGAGCAATGCTCTTGGGAGCGTAGAGGTTATCAAGATGAGAATGGAAAACGACCACTTTATAATCTTCATCAGCTAAAAGAAAAACCTCTCGCTCCGGTGCTTATTGTGGAAGGGGAGAAGACCGCTGATAAAGCCCTAGAGAAGATCCCAGATAGAGATCTAATTTGTATGACGTGGTCTGGGGGAGCAAGCAGCGTATCAAAAGCAGACTGGAGTCCTTTATTTGGGAGAGAGGTTGTGGTTTGGCCAGACAACGATGAGGCAGGCTTTAAAGCGGCAGAGCAAGTTTGCGAGGAATTGAAAAAGGTTTGTGTTTCAAAGGTTTGCATGGTCGAAAGACCAGAGCTTTTTGCAAGGTTGCCTGAGAAGTGGGACTTAGCTGACCCTCTACCCAAAGACGTGAGAGCATCTTCACTATCTTACCGGCTCATGGACAATCAAAAAGACCGCTTGCAAGAGGAAGTATATTCTCGTTTAGGATTAGACAAAGCACCAGTTGCAAAGAAACTTAAAGTCGCTAACCTTCTTTATCACTTTGAACAAAGCACTAAGGATAAGATGGCAGAAATGCTCAATCAAGATATCCACAGCCGGAAAAAAGATGAGCTTTGGCGTTTATACGGTGTGGAAGGAGCCAAGTTTATCAAGCAAGCAGGGGACGTCCGCGAGATGATCACTTCAGATCCAAGGTTGAGCGCCTCAGGGAAACTGGCTGAAAGGCTGACTTATCAAGTGCAGCTTTATGAAGCAAAGAACAAAATGCTTCCCAATGAAAGCCAAGTTCTAGTCATGAAGGAAACCATTGAATGTCGCACAAAGGACCTAGATTTCATAAAAAATCAACCAGCTTCTGAAGACATTAAAGAACTAGCAATTGATCGTGGGCTCGAAATGGCATGTGAAAAAGCCCTTAAAGGGCACACGACTCTCACTGAAAACAAACAAGGGTTTGAGAAGAGTGTTCAAGCTGGAATAGTGGAGCTTTCCAAGCAAGAAGAGCTCGCTATGGTCCAAACCCAAGAATTAGAAAAACAACAAGCCTTGGCGAAAGATCGCTCTCGAGGCTTAAGTCGATAGGAGGAATGTTATGAATGCTGTCGTTTTAGAAGAAGACTATGAAAGCAAAATAGAAAGTCTCGTAAGAGAAGCCTATTACTCAGGAGCACGCGCTGTTTTAAAAGGGAAAAAAGGAGGAAAAGCAGCATTGGTCCCTCAAGAGGATCTAGATTTCTTGGAGAAGGTCGAAGGCTTCTTGAGCGGCGCTTGCTACTCAGGAGAGCGCATTGTGCTTCAAGGCAAAGAGGGAAACAAGGTTGCCATGGTATCTATCGAGGACTTGAACCTGCTAGAAGAGTTCGAAAGGAAGGATGTGTATGAAGAAGGATAATCTTGTAGATGAGGTATTCCCGAAAGAGAACTCAGGCAAAAATCGACCTTTAAAGCAATGGGCGCGTATCTCTCTTATTTTGGCCCTGTTGTCTATTTTTTTCACAATGTGGCTTTTTGGAGTGGTAGGAGTAGTGATCGGACTGCTAGGCACGGGAAGCCTGGTGGGCGTTCTTCTTACTGCATTAGTCATGAAGAAAAAGGGGAGAGATCCTTCAGCTCTCCTTGCTGCTGCTTCAGCAAAGCCGATTATGATTTTTCTGGGACTTATCGCTTTTGTATGGTTTGTCACGTACCTGAATCAACCAGAATATATTGCCTCTGAGAAAGAATATCAGAAAAACAATCCAGGCAAAGTACTTCCAAAGGATGAGTTTTTTGGCTTTGTGGTTGGACAAACGACTTTCGATGAAGCTGTTGAGATCTTTAAAAAAGCAGATGCGAAATATCAAGTTGACCACTTCGAAGAAACAAACATACAGTCACTTAAGAGCAACTACTACAAGGGAACAGAAATTCCCTTAAGGCATATCGCTCTTGAATTTGATGATGAAGGCAAGATTTACTCTATCCTAGTGTGGATGGATAGGAACAAGCTCAAGCAAGAGGATTTTTATGATGTCAATCGAGCCTTCGACTATAAGTATAAACGCTGTTCTAGCCGTACATTTAACCCAAAAGACTCAGAATTCTATAAGACACCATCAGGCGTAGAGATTTGGGTTAGGCCAGATGAAAGTGCCCCTATTATTGAGGTCACCAACCGACGCAAAGAGCACCAAACAAAATGTTTTAGAAGAGAAGCTAAGCTTACTGCTGCGAAGAAAGCAGCTGAGACTTTTCTACCAGAAAAATCAAAGACACGATGAAAATCGGCTTTCATATTTGACGCTGGGATGGATATCTTTTAGGATCTAGAGGTGCGGCCTTGCTAATGGATATTAATGGCCCTACATAAGCAGAAAAAAGAGCCAAAAACGTTACTCTAGTTCATTTTTCAACTGAAGCTCTTCATTATGCAATTTTGACTTAGGATCCTCTTTGGGACCAATATACATTCCATATTCCTCTGGACTCACTCCCAAAAAATGCTCACAAACATACTCTGACAATATTTGGAGCTCATCCCAGGCAATAGGCTCAAAGCTGTTGATGGGTATTCCTTGAGAAAATAGGGTGCGGTCCTTTAGACACAATGTAGTTTCTCCATACGAGGATAGACTCTTTAAACGAGGGAAAAGGATCGCAAGGTCTTCAACGAAGAGAGAGCTTACTTCCAATTCTGGGAAGAGGTCATCAATGCCCAAGCTTCCTTTACAAAAGCTTTCTTTACCCTGATGGAGAATGTTTAAGTTAAACTTTAGTTGTATCTTTGCTTGCTCCAGATCTTGGACAAGATTTTTAAGTTCAGGAACGTTTTGCACTCCTCGCTTGAGGCTTTTCATACATGTCGCTTTAATATTATCGTAAGTTTGATCAAAATTTCGCCACTTGTCTAGCTGATCCTTCATGCACGAAGTTTTACCTGAAATCTCAACAGAATCAATCTGTTCGTTCTGCTCCTTACCAAGGGAGATCCCTTTAATGGTTATAGTTCTTGATAAAGTCATGAGATTTTGGTTCAAGTCTGAAACATCCTTAGATGCAATTTCATTTACTGAAATTTTGCTATCTCCTGAATCCTTATTGAGGAAATCCAGTTGACTTTTTCCTATGTGTAGCTTTGAATCAACAGCCTCAAGACCGTTCTCCCAGAGGATAGAGTCACATTTTAAAACACCATCTATTTGCTCGCCTGTTTTAATGACAACTGAGCAAGGTCCTAACCTGAACGCTGTTCCATTGTTTTTTATTAGTGCCATTTCTAGAGATTCAATTGAGGCTTCTGGGTTATTCATATTAAAAGACTTATAAGCGCAAGAATGAAACTCATTGGCTTTCATTACTATCGTCACATCTTCAAGTTCAGTCTGGGTGGAGTTAGAAGAGCTGCTTGCTTTTTCAGCATGAATCCTGAGTTTGAAGGGAGAAAAGAAACTACTGGATACGCTAAAAGATTTAAGTTTAACAAAAGCTTCAGGGCTCTCTACTAAACCTGCTTGGTCTAATGCTTTTTTTGCTTGATTTTCAGTAAGGAACTTTCTGGACATGGCGTAACTGACTTTTTTAGCCACACACCCAGTAAATTCTGAACTGGCATGAAACTCCACATCATTGAACTGGAGTTTGTAGGAAAAGGGGAAGCCTGAGATCTTGTATGAAAATGAATCAAAACTTCCTCCCTTTGAAGCAAGCACCTCACGAAAGGCTTCGACATTTTTTTCAATACGCTTTTCAATAACAAGCCAGCTTCCAAACCATACGCACAAAACCCCTAAAACAATATACCCAATAACTTTCATAATGATCCTATTTTTTTGTGGAAGAATATCAAATTATCAGAATCAACGCAACCGATTGATTATTTACATGTTAAGGAAATATTAGAAGAAAAAATCAATCACAATTATATTGATGACTTCATACCCTCGAACCCCGAAAAACGGCAAGATTCAAACACTCCGGAGCTAGATCTTTAAGTTGCTGCAAGACAATCAATGGAACGAAAACGTACTCTAAGCATCATGAGCCATTGATTTAACTAAAGGCCTGACACCGCACTTATATCGATATAGGTTGTTCTTAATTAGTTAGATAGGGTCTTTTGAAAATTTGAATTGTTCATTTGGTACTATATATGGTACCATTTTAGCATGAGCAGAAAGCACGACCGCATTCTCAATTCGATATTCACTTCTACTCCGTTATCCAGCGTGAAATGGAAGGATATAGAATCGCTTCTG
>JASBRR010000024.1 GCA_030149435.1 Simkaniaceae bacterium | reverse complement strand
TGACAATGGAGAACCAAGCATAAGTAAGATGCCAAGCCCCCCTGCGATGTGCGCAGGAGGCTTGGCTTAGGCTAAAACATAAACAAAATGAACTTAGGGATAATGGATCTCAAATTTTACAGAAAAAATCTTGCTTAATCGACGCTTGCCTCTAGCAAAGTCAACTTTTTCTTATCTACTTCCTTCATCACTCCGTATCTTCTTGCTTCCTCGATACTCATTCTTTTCTCCATTCTTGCCCCTTTGGGTTAATCCTGAGGGTGACATTTTAACTTTGTATTGCTCCCACAAGAAGTAAAATACCTTGGTATTGTTATTCAGAATTTATGTAAAATATTTCCTTTCATTCTTGGAGGCTAGTTATGGATCAGGCGTCAATCAAAAATCATGGGGTATTTTTTGCTGGAAGTATTGTGATTGGAGGTGCATGCATGCTTGCACACAAGTACTGTCCGAATAGAGTGCCACAGTTGAACAGCCAGCTCTCCTCACTTGCGCTCTCCTCCATTGCGACGCAGCTCGCGTTTCCCCCAGGATTTAACTCTCTCACTCGCTATAAAAGCTTAACCCCAATCTTACTTTCTGCGGCTATCAACGCTACCTTATGCTCTATATTCGAAAGGGGTGTTTCCAAAACATCAGTGGCTGCAGCAGGAGCGTTTGGATTTGCACTAGGATTTCTAAAGCATTTTGTGGATCGATCTGCATATAACGATTTAACTAGGGGAATGACAAATCCAAAAGACAGTGATGAATGGAAGAATCTTGGTAATGCTTTGCAACCTGGGCAAGAGGTCGAGGTGAATGGGAAGAAGTACTCTAAGCAAGAGTGCTATATAGAAGCGCTGAAGCTAGATCCAACATGCACTGAAGCTTGGAATAATCTTGGGGCGATCTTGGAGCCTGGGCAAGAGGTTGAGGTGAATGGGAGGAAGTACTCTAGGCAAGAGTGCTTCATTGAAGCGCTGAAGCTAGATCCGAAAAACAGTAGGGCTTGGAAGCATCTTGGGCTTACTTTGGAATCAGGGCAAGAAGTCGAGGTCAATGGGAGGAAGTACTCTGAGCAAGAGTGCTATATAGAAGCGCTGAAGCTAGATCCGAAATACAGTATGGCTTGGAATAATCTTGGGGCAACTTTGGAACTTGGGCAAGAAGTCGAGGTCAATGGGAAGAAGTACTCTAAGCAAGAGTGCTATTTAGAAGCGCTGAAGCTAGATCCGAAATTCTTTGCAGCTTGGGGTAATCTTGGGCTTACTTTGGAGTCAGGGCAAGAGGTCGAGATCAATGGGAGGAAGTACTCTGAGCAAGAGTGCTCTATAGAAGCGCTGAAGCTAGATCCGAAAAACAGTATGGCTTGGAATAATCTTGGGGTGATCTTGGAGCCTGGGCAAGAGGTTGAGGTGAATGGGAAGAAGTACTCTAAGCAAGAGTGCTATTTAGAAGCGCTGAAGCTAGATCCGAAAAACAGTATGGCTTGGAATAATCTTGGGGCAACTTTGGAACTTGGGCAAGAAGTCGAGGTCAATGGGAAGAAATACTCTAGGCAAGAGTGTTATATAGAAGCACTGAAGCTAGATCCGAAAAACAGTATGGCTTGGAATAATCTTGGGATTATTTTGCAATCTGGGCAAGAGGTTGAGGTGAATGGGAGGAAGTACTCTAGACAAGAGTGCCTTGAAATGTAATTTCTTTGCGTTACTTCTTCCATATTTTTTTTATTAATAGCGACTCCTTGGTCATTCCACCTAGGAGCTAGTTTGAAAAGAAGATAACTATCTCTACTATGAGAGTTGGATGCGACCTAAAGGCTGGATGCGGATCTCAGGGACAATTTCTTGGTAGGAGACGACGGCGAGATCGGGGAAGTCTCCTTCGATCAGTTTGCGGACAAAGCGGCGCACATCAATTGCGGTAATCATCACTGGGGGCTGACCACCAGGAGGTGTTGGGACAATGGTGGATCTCATGGCATGGAGAATGAGCTGTACCGAATCGGGGTCAAGAGCGAGATAGGAACCTGCTGAGGTTTGCTTGATGGCTCCGCGGACCATGTCTTCAATTTCAGGGTCGAGAGAGTAAACGGAGAGAACTGTTTGCCCAAGAGAGTATTTGTAGCTGATATAGCGCTTGAGCGATGATCGGACATACTCGGTAAGGAGGACTGTATCTTTTTCGGTTTGTGCCCATTCGCTTAAAGATTCGAGAATGGTACGTAAATCTTTGATCGAGACTTGTTCTTGGACAAGGCGCCTGAAGATCTCTGTAAGTTTTTGGAGGGGAACGAGTCTTGTAACCTCTTTTGATAGGTCTGGGAATGATTTTTCTACGAATTCCAGAATGGCTCGCATTTCTTGGATGCCAATGAATTCCGCTGCGTATTGTTTGTAGAAGTGAGAGAGGTGGAGGATCATCACATCTAAAGGCGCCCAGTACTTGATGCCCGCTTTTTTGAGGACCTCTTTGTAGGTGTTGTCTACCCAGAATGCCGGTCTGTTCATCACATCTTTCGACATGGTAAAGGGGAGGTTATAGCGTCTAAGTGTCTCTTCTGTTTCGTTTGTCAGGACGGCGCTTTCTACGACCTGCCCTCTCATGATGGGGACTTCATTTAAGAAGATGGAATACTCATTCGGCTCGAGTGTTTGTGAATCTGTTCGGACATGGACCCCAGGGAAGCGCACCCCTAAATCTTGGTAGAGAGCATGGCGCATTTTAGGGATCATTTCTTCTATAAAGGTGTTTCCCCCCTTTTCCTTGCGAATGATGGTAGAGAGGTTCTTCCCTGTTTCAATGATCACAGGAACAGTTAGAGCATAGTCATCAAGCCCCCCTCCAACAACGGAGTGTCCTTCTACATCTGTTTCGACTGCCCCACTTCCTCCCATAACGCCAGCTGCTGCTTTGGCGGCGAGTTTTTTTTCCTTGAGCATGTTGTAAATCCCTACTGAAGACAAAAGTCCAGTCAGGATCACAAAGATCCAGGAGGGGAAGCCTTTGAGGAAGATCATTCCAAAGGTTACAAGGGAGGCAAGGATAAGTCCCTTAGAGTGGGAAAGGATTTGTGAGGAGATGTCTTTCCCGAGGTTGCCCCCTTTTTTCTCACTAGAAACGCGGGTAATGATCATACCTGCAGTGATAGAAATCATGAGGGAGGGGATTTGTGTAACGAGACCTCCACCAATGGATAAGAGGCTATAGATTTTAGCTGCTTGCATGGCCGTCATGCCATGGATCACAACCCCGATAATGAGACCGCCGATGATATTGATAATCGCAATCACAATCCCAGCGATTACATCTCCTTTTACGAACTTCATGGCACCATCCATGGCTCCGTAAAGTTGGCTTTCCTTTTGGAGGGCAAGACGCATTTCACGGGCTTGGTTGGCATCGAGGACGCCACTTCGCATATCGGCATCGATACTCATCTGCTTTCCAGGCATCGCATCCAAGGTAAAGCGCGCAGCTACCTCGGCAACTCGCTCAGCACCCTTAGTAACGACGATGAACTGTACGATGGTAATGATCAAAAAGATCACGCCCCCGACGATGAAGTTACCACCGACAACAAACTCTCCAAAAGCTTCAATAATTTCCCCGGCGTCAGCATGGAGCAGAATTTGCCTTGTGGCTGCAATCTCAATACCCAGTCTAAAGAGTGTGGTAATGAGAAGGAGGGAGGGGAAAATTGAAATATGGACCGCCTTCTGGATATAGAGAGAGACCATGAGAAGAGTAATCGAAAGTGTTAAATTGACAGCAATCAGCGAGTCAATAAACGGAGGGGGAACAGGAATGATGATCATCATGATGATGATGATCACGAAAGCTGCTAAGACAACATCACTCGATTTATTGAGAAAACCCAAAGTATTTGAACTGCCAAGAAAGCCGAATAGCCCCCTATTTCTCATTTAAAGATCTCCACGTTGTATTCTTCACTCTTTTCATCTTTCGCTTCAATTTGGCTTAACCATTTGAGAACCTCGGCAATTGCTTCATAGGTTTCCTCGGGTACATAATGACCTGTTTGGCCTTTGTTGTATAGCTCTTGAGCTAAGGAAATGTTTCTCATAATAGGAATATTGTTTTCAAGAGCTACTTTAATAATGTTGTCTGCAGTGATTCCTTTTCCCATAACAACAATTTTTGGTGCGGGATGTTCTTCTGCTTCATACTCTAACGCTACAGCAACATGGATGGGGTTGGTAATCACAGCGCGAGCTCTTCTAGTTGCTTGGGGGCCATCTTGATAAGCAACTTCTTGAGCTACTTGTCTTCGCTTTCCCTTAATTTCTGGGTTTCCTTCCGTATCTTTGAATTCCTGCTTGATCTCGAACTTTTCCATCTTCATCTCTTTAGCGAAGTTTTTCTTTTGGAAAACGAGGTCAAAAATGGCAACAGCGAGGAAGAAAATGCTGACACGCACGGCGACTTTGACTAAGAACTCACTGAATACCAAAGTGGTTCCGAGTATTGGCATCGCAGCAGTGCCCACAATTGTTGGGAGGCTATCATTAATCACCGAATAGATTAAAACGATTGCGCCCGTGATTTTTAAGACCGACTTGATGAGCTCGACAAAGGTTTTGATTTTGAAAATTCCCTTCAAATTGGTGATGGGATTGAGTCGTTTGATATCGGGCTTCATTGCTTGCAGCGAAAAGAGGGGGCCAATAATCAGGAAGTTGACGAGGACACCGATAATGGAAATGAGTGCCATAAAGGGGAGAGAGGTGTTAAAGATGACTTCAAAAGCGACAGTTACGAGAACGGGAATGTGAGATAAAATCATTTTGCCGTCACGGACAGCTGTAAATGCTGTGATCATGAATCCTGCTAAGTTTTTATAGAAAAACCCCGCAGACATCACGATGAGTGCAAACGACGTTGCAAAGGTAAATGCAGAAGGAAAGTCTTTAGACTTGGCAACCTGTCCCTTTTTGCGGGCGTCGCGTAATTTCTTCGGGGTTGCCTTTTCGGTTTTTTCAGCCATGCCGCTAGATTACCGAAAGTGAGTTTTTATTTGGGATATGAAATAAAAATTAAATCATTGGTCTTCATGGTTTTTCATGATGGGACTGTTGGGGAAGTCGCTTTTTGCAGATTTTGCAGCAATTTTTGAAAAAAATTGAAAGTTTTGAAAATTCGCATATGCCTAAGTATAGGGAATTTGAAAAACTTTTAATTTTGCCAAAAAATGAACAAACGCTGTGAGAATGGACTTTCCCAACAGTCCCATGATATACTTTCAGGGCCAAGGTTTGAGTGATGTTAAGAGTTTCGTTATTTCAACAGTTTCAGTTCCCATCAAAAGCGGTACAAAAGTTAAAACGTTTACCAGCTTCTGACATCAATGAGAGAACAACAAATCTATTTCGGTCTCAACTCAAAGAAATTACAGAGACAGAACGAAAAGAAACTCCACTAGTTAGGCAGCCTTCACAGAAGACTATAAAGCCAACCCCTCCACCGATAAAAAATGGTGCCTTATTATTTGCTGAACAACAACCTGTTATTCGAAAGTCACCGAATAAGGAAAAAATAGAGCCCAAGACTGCGCTCATTGTGTCCAAAGAGAAAGAGAGTGAAGAGGCTGAATCCAAATTTGCCCCTGCACCAGCAGCACATCGGACTTCCTCAATTACCTTAAACCCGCTCCCCCCATCTTTAAAGAATACTCAGGCCTCACTAGCATCTGATAGGTTTGATCAGAAGAAAACAGAGTTGAAAGCTCCCTCTATAAGAAGGAAAAGCCGACAAACTCTTGAGAAGTTTTTAAAAAGAGTGAGCTACCCCATTTCTTTTATTGATTTTGAGGGTTTTTTTTTGCATCAAAATCTCTTCAAAAACTATCCAGAGATGCAGTGCCACTCCAAAAAAACACTCCCTTTCCAAGTCTCTATTCATCGAGTATTCTCAGAGTGTGAGCTTCTTTCTGAAGCAAAGGCTGAGCACTATAACTATTTGGCTCCGACTTTGAATCTAAGCAATACACTTAGCTCCATTGAAGCAGCAGTATATTTTCACTGTAAAGAACTCGCTGAATTTGTTTTGAAGCATACTAAGGAAGATGATTGTTTGATGGTCTATGATGATTCCTTTGAAAAAAGCGTATTCGATATTTTTACGATCTTATTTCCAGAGTTTAAGCCCGCACTCGAGCTAAGAAAGTCACACATCTTAGATCTTCAAAGTCCTTTTGCCAGTCCTGCAGGGGCTTGCTCATTGAAAACGCTTGCTGATGAAATTGTTCCCGATTTAAGTTTCAAAGGACTCCCTATTTCCAAGGGAAAACAAGCGAGCAAAGCCTACCGAAATCTTTGTAGAGAGTCACCAGAAAGACAGGTAATCACTCGAGAGAACTTAAGGATCTATTCTGACCAAGACACCTACGTCATGCCCCATCTTTTGAACTTTTTGAACGAGGGACAAAAGCAGTTGCCCACACAGGACAGCTCTAGTTGTGAAATAGCTACTCCTGAACGAGAGTCTAAGCCAAGAACTGTCAAGACATTGATTATGGTTGATGATCCTAATAGTCGAGAGGTGTTTGATGAAGTCCTCAAAAGTGGGACAAAACATGGCTTGGAAGCTGATACTTGGGAGATTGTTTGTGTTAATGGGAAGGATCCTTGGGATATTCCAACCCCAAAAGTAGATGTTCTCATTCTTTTTAATCACCCAGGCTTTGATCATGAGGCGAACAGGAGACTCATTAGCTTTATCAAGTACTTTGTTGAAGAAAACTGCAAAGTTAAATTCAACCTTCCATTTGGAGAGAATGCTGAAGAGAAAACAAGTTTTTATTCTTTAAGTCAAACGCGAAAAAAATGGCGTTCCAACTTTTCAACAACAATAGCAAATGCTGTCGAAGCGAATAGCAGAAAAGAGCTTCTCATGAAAGATTGGCAAGTGACTCAGTTGATCCAGGAGATCCGTACGGGAGAACTTATTCAGACGCCTCGGTCGAAAAGAAGGGAGTCACTCGTTTCCCGAGCAAATGCTGCCTACTATTTTTTCCGGAATGCAAAGCCTCTTGTTTGGCCGCCTAAAGATTTCGAAAAAATAAAGCCTATTGTGTGGACTCTTATCCATTACTATCGAGATCTCAGATCTTTGTCTCTTCCTCTTCCTCCAACGATTTTGTGTGCTAGGCTACCTCACCCCGATCTTAACAATGGAGTGCTTCATCCTACCTCGCTGATTTTATATGCTAGGTCTTGGCATTATCGGATCAATGAATACTCAAACCTACCGCTACTATCAGCAATCAAAGAGCACAGATCTTTAAAGTATTTTCGTATTCAAGTTAAAGGGGATCAGTATGTGGTTGCATCAGATGTAAGAACAGAGAAAGAAATCCTTTTGACGCTTGAAGATTCTTCAATTAGTATCAAGATCGAGCTTCTAGACGGCGAGAGAGTCAAGAACCCACACCGTTATAACGACATTCTACTAACGAGTGTCACGCAGATTCACCGTACTTTTCACAAAGAAAGTGGGCATCAACTACGACCAAAGAAGGGCAAGATTCAACTCAAATCTAAATGTGCGCGTGGGATTGCTCCAGGAGCCTTCTTTTTAGCGCATATTGATGGGGATCCGGAAACTGTTTTTATTACAGAGGGAGTGGAAGAAGCTCTCACTTTGAAAGAGGCGATCGTAAGGCTTCCTAGTGTTCGTCTACATTATGGAATTAAAGGGAACTTTGCAATCATTGCAACTCTTGCTGGTCCTGACGAGATTTGCTTTCCTAAGTGTACAAAAAAGGTGATTAGAGTTTTAGACAACGATGGTATTCGTCCTGAAGCAACGGAGAAGATCGCTCAAACAGTTGCCAGTTTATTAAAAAAAGTGCCCGAGGTTAGGGGGGTAATGGCCTTTTCAGATATCGTTGGGGGTAAAATCGACTTTAACGATATCTTGGTCAAGCAAGGCCTAGACGCATTAGGGTCGGCTCTATGTCAAGATGTTCCAATTGTTCCGAAGCTCTTTCATGATGTAAAACATCCTCTTGAACTCACTCTTAAATACCAGCAGGTGATTCAAGAACTAAAACAAAGTGCTGATTCTTCACAATCTCATTTGCGAGCAGGAAAGTTAGCCTACCAGATGGGGGATTTTTCCCGTGCTTTAAGGCATGTTGAGGAGGGAATCTTAGCAACACTTTCTCAAGAGCAATCAAGCAGCTACATCGATTTGCTTTATCAAAAAGGAAGAATTTTGCTCAGACAAAAACGATTCACCTTTGGTTTAAAAGTTATGGAATACGCTCTCGAAGCCATCGAGGGTTTAACTCCAGCTCAAGAACATGCTTTAACTGAATCTTTAGGAGATGCGTACCAGCTTTTGGGTGAACGTGAGACAGCTAGCGACTATTATCAAACTCTTATCGAAAATCCCCAAATTGACCTAGCTTCAAAAGCAACACTTCTTCACAAGCTCGGTCTTCTCAAAAGAGAAAAAGTCTACTTTCATGCAAGCCTTGAACTCAGAAGGCAGCTCGAAGGGATGAATGCTCGAAGCAAAAAATGTGAGGCCATATTGATCATGCAATATGCATCCCTTTTTTTTGAACGGTCTGAGCCCAAGCGTGCAATAGAAGAGTATAAGAAAAGCATTAAGATATTTAAGTCGATTTACAATTCTGAATATCGTTGGGAAATTGTTGAGCTACAACTAAGAATTGGAAACCTTTCAAAAGAGATTGATCCACTTTTTGCTTTTGAGGTTTATCAAACCAATATTAAACGCATCGCCTTTCTAAGCCGATCCGAAAACCATGAGCTCATTAATTCGCAGTTAAACTCACTTGTCGAGATCATCAGGAAAATTTACCCAACTCAGATTGAGAAAAAGTGGCTGAATGTTTGTGAAAATTTGGGACTCACTGCTGAAAAAAGAAAGGAGTTTGCTAAGGTGCTATTACTCAAATGAAATCAGAGAATAAAGATTTCTCGAAGTCGTAAGATGAGCACTTTATGGGACTGCTCTCGAAAGTCGCTCTTTGCAGATTTTGTAGCGGTTTTTGAGAAAAATCGAAAGAGTTGAAAATCTACATATGCCTAAGTATAGGAGATTTGCAAAAATTTTGATTTTGCCAAAAAAGGTGCAAAATGTGTGAGGATGGAATTTCTTAAGCAGTCCCTTTATGACAATACTAGCTTAGTTGTGAAAAAATAGGATGACATCTCCATCCTTAACCACGTACTCCTTCCCTTCAGAACGGGCTTTTCCTGCTTCTTTGGCAGCGACTCTTCCGCTGCATTCCACCATGTCTTCAAAGGTGACAACTTCAGCGCGGATAAACCCTTTTTGAATATCGGTGTGGATTTTTCCCGCAGCTTCTTGTGCAGAAGCACCACTTCTGATTGTCCAGGCGCGTGTTTCCTGCTCACCAGTGGTTAAAAAGGTGATGAGCCCAAGTGTCTTAAAACCGAGGCGGATCACTCGGCTTAATCCCGGTTCTTCTAACCCTAGATCGGTGAGGTATTCTGCGGCTTCTTCACCATCTAGCTGGGCTAGTTCCTCTTCAAGTTTTGCACAGATGGGGATCACTTGGCTCCCTTCTTCTGCAGCATATTCGACCACTTTTTTATAGTGAGGACTACTGAGTGCTTGGAGATCATCTTCTGCAACGTTTGTGACGTAAATAACCTCTTTTTCTGTGAGATAGTGATGACTTTTAATAAGAGTTGCCTCTTCTTTTGTTAAAGAGAGGGAGCGAACGGGCTGGTTTTTATTGAGATGTTCGTGAACCTTTTTGAGGACTGCGATTTCGGGAAGGAGACCTTTATTTCCTTTAGCTTGCTTCTCCAATTTCTGCAGGATATTCTCTGTCATTTGCAGGTCAGCAAGGATTAGCTCTAGGTTGATGACTTCAATATCTGAAATGGGGTCAACCTTTCCTTCGACATGGATCACTTCTTCATCTTCAAAGCATCTAACCACATGAATGATGACATCAGTTTCTCTGATGTTGGCTAAAAACTTGTTCCCCAGCCCTTCGCCTTGCGCTGCCCCTTTGACTAGGCCAGCAATGTCTACGAAGGTCATTGTTGCGGGGATGATTTTCTGGCTATTTGAGAGCTTTGAAAGTGTAACTAAGCGTTCATCAGGAACATCGACGACTCCAACGTTAGGATCGATTGTGCAGAAGGGGAAGTTCGAGGCTCCTGCCTTTTGTTTTTTAAGCAGAGCATTAAAGAGAGTAGATTTGCCAACATTTGGAAGACCAACGATTCCGCAAGAGAGACCTTTCATTTTCTTTCCTATGATAGTGTGGGTTCTGGTAGGAGTTTTTGAAGAAGAAAAGATGGAGAGCGCAGGTGAGGGGAGAGGGAGCCATGCATCCTTTCAACAAATGCAAGATTCAGCTCTGATGTGGTGGGGATTTTCTCGAAATAGAGAGAAAGATTCAACTCTGTTTCTCCTGTGATTCCTATCTGGCTATCGACATGGGCGACAGCAGGAATCATCTCTTCTCCTTCCATATGCACTGCGTAAACCGCGGATGGGAGTAAACAGAGGCCACTGCACGAGTAGGACCACTGATAAAATGTATCGTTTTGATGGACAACTTCATCTTTTTTAAAGGGAACTTGAATGGAGTAAGGGCGACCTAAAAGCTTTTTCGCTTTTTTTAGATTTCCCTCTTCAACTGCTTTTCGAATGCGCCCACTCGACACGACCTCTCGGTGGCTCTTTTCTTTTTTTAAATACTCAACTTCAAAACCCATTTTTTCCGACAGTTGCCGCACGTGAGGCTCATCGCCCCTTCTTCCTTTTCCAAATGTTGTTTTTTCACCAAGGCTCAGTGTGGAAAAGGGGAGCTTTTTGTAGAGGTTTTGGATGAACTCTTCATAGGTTTGTGTTGCAAGCGCTCCTGTAAAGGGCAAGGCAATCGCGAGATGGATTCCATATTCCTGGAATAGTCTTAAACGGTGGGGCAAAGAGCAGATCAATGGAATAGCAGCATTGGGTGCAAGAACTTGCGTGGGGTGATTTGAGAAGGTGAGGATCGCGCGTGTTCCTCCCTTTCTCGTGAATTTATGGAGCCTTTTGATAATCGATTGGTGGCCAATATGGACGCCGTCATAAACCCCCATGGCTAATGCAATAGGAGAGTCAAGCTCGGGGATCTGGTTAATATCGTAAACTACTTTCATGCGAGATGCCTCACAAACTCAGTATAGGGGAAGGATGGGTGAGTCAGCAATTTTGCGTCAACGCAATCTTTTAGGTGAAATTTGCCACTTCGCGTGCGTATCAGTTCGGTGAGGTGGGCCCCAGTTTTTAAGAGGCTTCCCATGTCGTGGGCAATCACACGAATATAAGTCCCTTTTGAGCAGCTCACTTTGACTTTCAAATAGGGATATGTGTAGTCCAATAGCTCTATTTTTAGCTCAATGTCGATCGGTTTTCTCTCAACTTCTATCCCTTGCCTTGCAAGCTTATAGAGCTTTTGCCCATTGATTTTTTTTGCTGAGTACATGGGGGGGACTTGTGTGGTTTTCCCTTGAAACTGCGCAATCACAGATTCGACTTCACACATCGAGGGTATCACTTTGCTGCTTTCTAAGATTGTGCCATCACAGTCGTACGTATCAGTTGTTTCACCGAGTTTTAACGTCGCAATATACTCCTTATCATGATTGATAAAGCGGTCGGATAGCTTTGTGTAAGGACGGCCGATTAACATGACCATGACACCTGTTGCAAAGGGATCTAGAATTCCAGCATGACCGATCTTTTTGATTCCAGAGAGTTTTCGGAGTAAGTGGACGAGGTAGAACGCCGTTTTTCCACGCTGCTTGTCAACAAGCAGAATTCCCTCTTTTATGGGACAGCTTTTAGCTTGGTTCGTGTTCATTTCCCTCTTTTTCCTTCCTGTCCTCATGAATCTTTTTCAAAAGAGAGTCGATATGCATTTGCCTGTCAACAGAACTATCTAGGTAAAATGTAAGGGTGGGGAAGTAGCGAAGGGTCACTTTCTTAGAAGATAAAACAGAGATGTAACCCGCAGCAGATTGAAGTGCATCAAGTGTTGCATCTCGCTCCTTTTCTGAGCCAATAATACTAACATAGACTTTAGCGTGGTGGAGGTCTTTTGACACTTCTACTTCAGATATCGAAGTTAGGGAGGCCATATTCGGGTTGCGAACATCATCCCTAACAACCTCATTGATCACTTCCTTAAGAAGTGAATTTAGCCTTTTTATCCGCTTTTCACTCATAGTTTATCAGTCGTATTTACTGGGTAAGTTTTTTACAGTTCCTGGGCAACATAAGTGACATCAAATGTTTTGATTTGATCGTCAACTTGGAAATCATTGAAATTGTTCAGAACGATTCCACACTCAAGTCCTTTGCTGACTTCTTTTGCGTCCTCTTTTCCACGCTTGATTGAGTTAATCGTTCCTTCCCAGATGACCTCTCCATCTCTGAGGACTTTTGCATATTGACTGCGCTTGATCACTCCTTCGGCAACTTGTCCACCAGCAATGACACCAATGTGGGAAGCTTTGAAGAGTTTTTGCGTTGTGAATGTACCGACTTCAGTTTCTTTTCGGAGCTTATCAAGCGTGCCTAACATCAGCTCTCTTACAGCATCTATGACTTGGTAGATAATGTCATATTGCTTAATCATCACTTTCTTATTTTTGATGAGCTCTGCTGCATGGCTTTCGATGCTTGTGTGGAATCCAATAATAGGAGCATTTGAAACTGCCGCTAGCTCGACATCAGACTCAGAAATCTCTCCAACCCCTTCAGAAATAAAGTTCAATTCAACCTTTTCAGTCTTAATATCAAATAGGGAGTGTTTGATTGCTTCAATTGAGCCGTGGACATCTGCTTTGAGAATGAGGTTGAGTATTTTCTTTTCAACACGTTCTTGATGTCTTTGGATCACTTGCTCCATAGACTCGCTCTTCTTAAAGATTTGTGCCCGTTTGACTCCAGAAGAAGCTCTTTCTTCACACAGCTTTCGCGCTTCCTTCTCATTATCCACAACGATGAATTCACATCCTGCATCGGGGATACCTGAAAGGCCAGTAATTTTTACGGGAGTAGAAGGTCCCGCAACTTCTATTGTTTGTCCATTCTCGTCGTGCATTGTTTTTACTCGGGCATAGACATCTTCAAAGACAATGGCTTGCCCTTTCTTTAGCGTTCCATTCTGGATCAAAATGGTTGCAATAGGTCCAAGTCCTTTGTGCATTTGAGATTCTAGGACACTTCCTCTAGCTCGCGTATTGGGGTTTGCCTTGAGCTCAAGGATGTCTGCTTGAAGGATGAGCATTTCCAGTAGGTCAGATACCCCTTCTCCAGTTGTCGCAGAACAGTTCACTGTAATGGTTGTTCCACCCCACGCCTCAGGAAGGAGCTCTCGATCTGCGAGTTGTCTGTAAATTTCATCAGGGGCAAATGAGGCCTTGTCACTCTTATTGATTGCGACAATCATTGGAACAGCAGCTTCTTTTGCCTGATTCATTGCTTCTTCAGTTTGAGGCATAATGCCTTCATCTCCAGCAACAACGAGTACAATGACATCCGTGATTGCTGCGCCGCGTTGCCTCATCATAGAAAAGGCTTCGTGACCCGGTGTATCTAAGACGGTGAGGTCACCACTTTCGCGATGGCAACGGAACGCGCCAATATGTTGTGTAATCGCTCCTGCTTCAGAGCTTGTGATATTGCTTTTTCGAATAGCATCGATAAGGCTTGTTTTCCCATGGTCAACATGTCCCATGAATGCAACAACAGGGGCGCGCGGTCTAAGCTCTTTGGTGTCAGTTTCTTGAATTTCTTCTTGAATCGTTTTGTCAGTAATCCTTAGGCGCTCTTCTTCAGTTGTATCAATTGTGATTTCACAATCAAATTCATGTCCAAGAAGTTGGATTGTTGTTTCATCTTCTAGGTAGTCATTAATCGTAAGGATCGCACCTTGTTTGAAGAACTTCGCAATGAGCTCAGATGCTTTGAGCTTCATTTGCTGAGCCAGATCCTTCACTGTAATGGGAATACGGACAGATAAAGTCTTGGGGCGTACAATTTCGATCTGTTCTTTTGTGTGGAAATGCTTTGGCTTACGTCTTCTGCGCCATGCATTTTCTTCTCCAACTCGAAGGCCTTGACGATCCCTTGCATCAAAGCTAGACCCTTGTCTTGCTTCCAGTTTTTTCGCTTTAAAGTCCCTAGAGGTTCGAGAAAACTGCGCACGAAATCCCTCTTCCTTTTTATCTGGTGGAAATGAGCCTTTTTCTCTTTTTGTAATGTCTTGATATGAAGAGGGTTTGCTACTTGTTCCAGGCTTGTCTTTTACTGCCATTGTTTTTGCCTTAGGGACAGACTTAGAAGGAGGCTTTTGCTGAGGGGCTTCTTTAGCAACCTTTGCAGCGGGTTTTTCTGTGGCTTTTTCTACTGCCGGCGCCTGCGCGACTTTCTCTGGAGCTGCAGGGGTTTCTTGCTTTGCAGCAGGTTTTTGTGGTACAGCAACTTTAACCGGAGTTTCTTTCTTTAAAGCACCAGGTTTCTTAAGCAAACCTTTTTTTGCCGTTGCTTTTTTAGCAACAGCCTTCTTTGGCTTTTCTGGTTCTTCTTTCGCTTTTTGCTTTTGCTTAAGAACTTCAGCTAGCTGCGTATTTTTGATTTTTAGCTTTAAGTTTTTGGCCAAACCTATGCCTTTATGTTGCGGATTTTCTCCATGACGTCTTCAACCATCTCTTTGCTCATCCCTGTCTCTTTTTCAAGGTCTTCAGGGTTTGCATTGAGAATTTTTCTTGGAGTATCAAAGCCAGCATCCACTAGGGAGTCGACGACAAATTTATTCATATCTTCCATTGTCTCGATTTTAATATCGAGCTCTGGACCTTCTTCTAGTTGCATTTGCCTTTGTTCGAAAGAGACCTCTTTTTGATAATCAGACATCTTCTTAACTTCCAGCTCAGCTCCGATTAGCGCTGCGTTTAGTCGAGCATTCATCCCCTTTTTTCCAATGACAATTGGATAGTCTTCATCCTCAACAACCATGAAAATAGTGTTTTTTTCACGATCAAAATTGAGCTTTTTGGGCTCAATAGGGTGGAGTAGGCTTCTAAGCAGTTGGACGGTATCTTCCGTATGAATCACAATGTCTATTTTTTCATTGTTGAGCTCTCGGATGATATTTTTGACGCGAGTTCCTCTAACACCAACGCATGCTCCAAGTGGATCGACCTTTGGATCATTTGAGTAAACAGCAATTTTTGTTCGATATCCTGCTTCACGTACAATCTTTTTGATTCCAATTGTGTCATCGCTTAACTCAGGAACTTCTTGAATAAAGAGTTGCTCGACAATTTCAGGGTGACTGCGAGAGAGGACAACTTCTGCTCCTCCGTTATCAGTGTCACGCACCTCTAGTAGTAGAGCTTGAATGCGATCACCAACAAAGTACTTTTCTGTTTTAGGATAGAAACGCTCAGGGAGGATTGCCTCAACTTTTCCTAGGTCGACAATAAGTGTTGCTCCCTTAACCAGACGTTTTACAGTTCCAGAAATGATCTCATTGATGCGATGTCTGAACTCTTCATAAATCACGTCACGTTCAGCAACACGTATTTTTTGAGAGATGACTTGTTTAGCAGTCTGGGCAGCAATACGTCCAAAGTCTGAAGGTGTTACAGGCACAGTGATCCAGTCTCCAATTTCTGCATCAGGATCCATTTCTATGGCTTCTTCAAGCAGAATCTCTTCATCTGGATAGGTCACTGAGTCAACGATCTCTTTTTCGGCTAAAACTTCAATTTCACCATTCTTAGAGTCGATGTTTACTGAAATGGTGCCTGAACCCTTGACACTTTTCCGAGCTGCCGCGATCAGGGAGTCTTCAATCGCGCTGATGATGGTTTCCCTTTTGATCCCTTTTTCTCTTTCAAGGTAGTCGAAAATCGCTACTAAATCTTTGTTCATGCTCTAAGTTTGACCTTTTTATTTGTGTTTTGCTAACAGAAAACTGTTTCTAGTCTTCTTGACCTTCCTGCTCAGCATCTTTTTTCTTGTTCGCACCAGCAACGACGATGTCATCGCGGTTTTCTTGATTCTTCTCAACCATGTAATCTTTGATCGAAAGTGAGATTTTTTTGTGCTCAGAATCGATCTTAATCACTTTAGCTGTGACTTCATCACCGACAGAAACAATTTCCTCTACTTTTCCAAATGCTTGGTCTGAAAGCTCAGTAACGTGAACAAGACCTTCGATGCCGTTTTCGAGCTCAATAAACGCTCCAAAAGCAGTAATTTTGCTAACAGTTCCCTTAACAACTGTTCCAATTGGCATCGTTTTTTCGATCGATTCCCATGGGTTATTGTCGAGTTGCTTCATTCCAAGAGTGATTTTCTTGCTCTCTTTGTCGACAGAGAGAATGATTGCCTCGACAGAATCTCCCTTTTTAAGGAGTTCTGATGGGTGGGAAATCTTTTTAATCCAGCTTAGATCAGAAAT
Organism: Simkaniaceae bacterium; assembly: GCA_030149435.1. Lineage (GTDB taxonomy): Bacteria > Chlamydiota > Chlamydiia > Chlamydiales > Simkaniaceae > JASBRR01. Next base: position 50,734 of record JASBRR010000024.1, on the reverse strand, counting down.
GTGGATCAGGCCATCGATTCCAGGCTCTAGAGCAACAAAAGCTCCGTAGTTTGTTAGGTTCCGCACTTCAGCTTTGACAACGCTTCCAACTGGGTACTTTTTCTCTACGTCTTCCCAAGGATTTTGCTCAGCTTGCTTGATTCCAAGTGAGATTTTTCCCTCCTCTTTTTGGACTGAAAGAACAATCGCTTCGAGCTCATCACCTTTTGTCACAACTTCACTCGGATCGGTCACATTTTTGACCCATGACATTTCAGAGATGTGAATGAGACCTTCAATTCCCGGTTCAATCTCGATGAAAGCACCGTAGGGAACAAGGTTGACAATCTTTCCTGAAACTTTTGTTCCTGGAGGGTATCGTTGCTCGATTTCTTCCCATGGGTTTTGTTCTTTTTGCTTAAGCCCTAAAGCGATGCGCCCTTTTTCTTTATCAATACCAAGGATCATGACCTCGAGTTCATCGTTGAGCTCGACCATCTCAGATGGGTGTTTAATGCGCTTCCATGTCATGTCTGTGATGTGGAGAAGACCATCAATTCCATCGAGATCGAGAAAGACACCAAAGTCTGTGATATTTTTCACGACTCCCTTGCGGATTTCTCCTTCTTGGATTGTCTCGAGAATATCAGCTTTTTTCGAGCTTCTTTCCTCTTCGAGGAGTTCCCGTCTAGAAATGACGATGTTTTTTCTTTCGATATTGATTTTCAAGATCTTGAAGTCATACTCATGACCAATGAACTCATCAATATTCTTGATTCTTTTGTTGTCGATTTGTGATCCAGGTAGGAAGGCTTCCATCCCGATATCGACCATCAGGCCACCCTTGACTTTCTTAATGACTTTCCCTTGAACAATGGATCCCTCTTCGCACTCTTCTAGGATGTGCTCCCACTGTCTCTGTCTTCGCGCTTTCTCTCTAGAAAGAACGATCTGTCCATCTTCACCTTCTGCTCTGTCTAAAAGCACTTCAACATCACTTCCGAGCTTAAGTTCGTCCCTTTTCTGGAATTCGCTCATAGGGATGAGGCCTTCAGACTTTAGGCCGACATCGATGACGACAAAATCGGGTGTGAGTTCAATGATTTGCCCTTTCAGAATTTGACCAACTTCCATTGAGGAAATTGAGCCTTCTTCTGCAGAGGATTCTTTGTTGTTCAGTAGATCATGAAAAAGTTTGGCGTCCTGTGGTTCAAACTCTACATCATCAATAATCTTACTTTCGTTCCAGTCGTAGTTTAGGTTTTTGGACATTTAAGGGTTGCTCCATGTTTAAAAAAATGGGTAAAGCAGTATCGACTAACATTACCGTGTTTCAACGTAAAAGTTGTATGGAGAAAGCTTACCAAAGAATTCCTAATAAAAGCAAGGGAGTCCTCTCTACATGAGGCGATTGATAAGAATAACTCAAGGACAAATACGATCTAGCAAAATTTTCTCACACTGAATCCGATTAAATCTTTTTCGATAAAGAAATTTGTTGAATGATGCCTTGAAGTTTAGTTGAATTTAGATGCGGGAATTTGGACCAGAAATCAAGTCGGCCTTTCGGTATCGGTTTCTGGTCAAATAGTGACACTTCTTTGTAAGAGATCATTGAATTCAGGATTATATTTTCAGATTGAGCAGGACAATAAGTTAGCGCATAGATAAGAGAAAGCCTTATGTCATGTTCGTAAATGCCACGGCTAGGGTATATATCCTTTTGAAGCTGTTCATACACATACTTTGGGTCTTTAAAAATTAGTTTTGTATTGTAGAGCTCAGAGCAAAGGCGAAAAAACCACTCATTTCTAATAAACTTTCCCTTCAAGAGGGGATAATTTTCTAGTCCAAAGACTTCTTGCAAGTGATATATGCCTTCATCTGAGTCCATGCAAGTCTCCAAATATGATCTAGGAACGGGGTAATGGTAGAGTTTTTGAAAAGATTCTGGGGGCAAATACTGTAAGGTACGTGCCATTGGTATCGCATTCTTGCCATTAAATAATGAGAACTCCAAGGGAGTTAAGTAGCGATTGGTTTTTAGAATAGAATCTCCCTGTGCATAGTCTTTTGCTACTAATTTTGACGCTAATCTTGTGATGACCAAAGCACTTGCTAAAAAACCTCCATAAGTCATAGCGCTAACGATAGAGATTGGCTGACATCTACTTGCCCAAACTAAGGATAAATTATGTTCAACGAAAGCTTCAAAGTATTTGATAGTAGGTGCAGTAGCCAAATAACTAATTACTACGGATGTGCATTTGTAAGCTGTCATGTAAAGCAATGTTGAAAGGACAAACACAAAAGGCACTACTCCAAACAGACACAAACAAGCTTTATTAATATCTCGCATGACCTCTTTATCTAATAAAACGTATGATTCAAACAGCCTAGCTGATATTGCACCTTCAATTATACATTCAGTCTTCCTAATGAATGTGTGCCCTAACTGAGGCATGCCAATAATGTAAATCCACATTGCCATGACCTTAGCGATCAAAAGCTCAGGGGCTAGAAATTTGTTATCTGTTTTAGAGAGTGAAATAGAACTGATGAAACTAAAAAATAGAGTAAGAATATTTGGTGGTTGAATTCTACCTACTTGATATAGTGAAAAAGCGGCAAAACATCCAATTTTTGCTGCCTTTTTTGCAGTTATGTATGTAGAATCTAAATCCGAGGTAGGGTTGGCCAATGATAGGAAACATGCGCTGCTGACTGCTAATAGAGCGGAAGAAGGGGAAATGTCTGCAAAACACGTGAAAATGCGACTCTTACTTGCAAGGAAAGCTACAGAGCAGAGGGCTGCAGGCTCAACCCACTTTGGAAGTTGATTTTGATGAGGATAAACTAAAGATAAATTTGACATTCATTGACTCGCTTTCAGGTATAACTAAACCGTCTCAAAATTTCCGCCATTATTTTAGGACCTGCTTAAGAAAGTCGCTTTCTACAGATTTTGTAGCAGTTTTAGAGAAAAATCTAAAGAGTTGAAAATTCGAATATACCAAAGTATAGGGAATTTGAAAAACTTTTGATTTTGCCAAAAAATGAGCAAAAGATGTGGGAATGGAATTTCCCAACAGGACCTTTAGGCAGAGCCCCAATTTTTTCATAGTCCTAAGTGTTGTAAAACCTTTTTTATAAACTATAAATTCCATGAATAAAATCAGGGGTTCTGATTATTTTAACAGGTATGAAAACACTCGTAATGAAATTTGGTGGGGCCTCGCTTGCCACGCCTTCTCATATCCTTCGTGCAGCTGACCTCATTGTGGGGCGTGAAAGCCAGTATGATCAGGTTGTGGTTGTGGTGAGTGCAATGGGGAGCATGACCAATGAGCTGATGAAGTTGGCAAGTGAGGTGTCTCGGGAACCTTCGAGAAGAGAGCACGATATGCTCGTTTCAGTAGGGGAGCGGATCAGTATGTCTCTTTTGGCGATGGCGCTGAGGGATCGGGGACAAGAAGCGATCAGTTTAACGGGGAGTCAATCGGGGATTGTCACCTCTGAAGATCATTCAAAGGCTCTCATTATTGATGTGCGCGCCAAGAGAGTTGTGGAAGAGCTTGAAAAGGGCCGTGTGGTGATTGTTGCAGGCTTTCAAGGAGTGAGCATAAAAAAAGAAATTACCACGCTTGGTCGAGGGGGGTCTGATACGACTGCTGTGGCTTTGGGTGTGGCTCTTGAGGCAGAAAAAGTAGAGTTCTATAAAGAAGTTTTTGGGGTGTATTCGGCAGACCCAAAAAGTAACCCAGAGGCCACTCTACACCCCCATTTGACGTTTGAAGAAGCGGAGAAGCTTTGCCAGGGAGAGCGTTTTATCCTTCACCCCCGTGCAATTTCTCTTGCCTCAAAAAATGGGTTACCCTTACACGTACTAACATTCAGGGAGGGGGCTAAAGTGTTTCCCGGTACCCATATTTCAGATGGGGTGGTGGGAAAAAGAGGTGAGCCTTGTTATGAAATTATCCCCAATTCCACAGTCAAGTGCGCGGCCACACGTTAAGCCGATTAATCCTAAAATAGAAGAAAAAGACCTATTTGAACGCCTTCTCAAACAGTTACAAACGGAGAGACTCTCTCCACCAGTTGTAAAACTTATCACAGATCCTCAGCGCCCTTCAGCCGTTTCGTTAATATTTTTATGCAGAAGGCAGTCCCACGTTGTGAAGTATTTGAGTGAAATGGTGACAAGATGGCTCATCCCCTCAAAACGATTGCCTCTTGCTCGATTGTACATGACTCCTTGTCTTCTCAATGAGCGTGAAGAGGTGTACATGATGGGGGAAATTGAGCTTTCACTTTCCAATCCTGATGAGAGGAGTTTTGCTGCAAGTCATTTCGATTTGCTCAAAGCAGAGCTGGAGTTGGGGTTAAGCTCACCCTATCATGCGAATCGGCTCATGGAAATGAAGGCGCTCTCGACCGATGAGAAACGCCTTCTTGTGCAGGATCGCATTGTGCAAATGATTCACCGTTTTCCGAATCGTTTTGAGACAGATATTTTTTCCATACTTCATCATTTTTTTCTTTCACTTAGTGGAGAGTATTTACGGAGTCGGGAGACCAAGCAGTTCTCTGCAAATCTCGCTTTTTTCTATTTAATGAAAAAGGAACTCTTTGCGAAGGGAGATCAGGAGGAAGCTCGACGTCATGTATGTATAAAGGTCGTGCGTCGATCCTTGCATTTGCCATTTGGAACGCGCTCTGCTTTGGGGATACTTGTGGGTGTGAACTTTCTTCGAGAAAATGAGAAGTTTGGGAAAGAGCACCTTTTAAAGGCAGTTCAAACGGTGAATGCATCACTCTCTCTAGTAGAAGAGAGTGAACTCCTTTATATTGACCCCGATCACAACTTACAGCTCCTTTATCTTGAGTTTGAAAAAGAGGGGGGAGAGCGCTTCTCGAATCAGGACATATCCCGGTTAAAAGAACGCCTTTCACACCAGGTTCAGGTGCGTATTGAGCAGTTGCAACACCCTCTATTTATGCCGCGCAATGAAGAAGAAGTCCTCAGACATATCGTGACACTTGGCCGTGAGCTCAAGTTTTCAAGAGATGTCCCACAAATTGTTATTCATTTTGAAAAGCAGACAGGGCATTCATTGCATTTTGTGGCTATTGTTGCTCGTGTAGCACATCCAGATGTAAAAGAATCTTCTGAGATCGTCGATATGCTCACACCAACCTTTAGGTTGGATCGCAATAAAAAGCTGGGGCACTTGCGTAATAAGTACCCAAAAGAGGCGCTTGTTTTCAAAGTCGAACTACCTGTTAATGAGTTTTTACGTGAGGATCACTCGATTGATCTCTACCGGGCACGCCATGATGTGCTTAAGCGCTTGGAGGAGGCTTTTGGGCCTTTGAGGGATTATAATGGGGGGATTATTTCAAAACAGAATGAGGCACTAGATGCGCTTCTCAAAAGTCTTGGTGCTGAAGGGCCGAGGCAACAGTTTCTGTTAGAAAACTTCTTTCATAGTATTACCCCTGTTGAAAGGCGCAGTCTTGTCAAAGTAGATGTTCTGCGCCAATTTTTTTTGGTTTTTCTCAAGGTCTTTGAAAATCTCTCCTTTTATCAAAATCAATTGGAGGTGGAAGAACGCGATGAGGCTTTGTGCATTGTCGTTGAACTAAAGTCGAAAAGTGATAAGGAGATTGTACAAGCGAGAGTTAGGGGCTTACAGCTCTCTCCCCATGATTTGCTTTCGTTTGTTCACGAGAGAGATGAACGGGTAATATTGGGCTATATGTTCTTAAATAAAGATCGAGCCAAGCGCAATCAGCTGCTATGTCGCATCAAGGAAAGAATTGAATTTTGATTTTTAGTCTACCTAGCTATATATTAGGGGGAAATGTTTAACCCTACTTAAGGCAATGAAAAAATCAAAACAGATCTTTGTTGAGCCCTCCATTTTAGCTGCAGATTTTGGAAAGCTCGCTGATGAAGCAAAGCGAGCAGAGGATGCAGGAGCTGATGCCATTCATGTCGATATCATGGATGGTCACTTTGTTCCCAATTTGAGCTTAAGCACAAAAGCACTTGCTGCTCTCAACCGAGCAACAGACCTCTTTATGGATGTCCATATCATGGTTTACAACCCCTTTCACTACATAGAAGAGCTTGTTGCAAATGGTGCGGACTGCATTACCTTTCACTTAGAAGCGACAGAAGATGTTGAAGACGTTCTCAGCTATATCCGGACATGCAACGTGAAAGCGGGTCTCGCATTTTGTCCCGAAACAAGTGAATCGATTATTCCCAAATATCTCGACAAATGTGACAAAATCCTTCTGATGACTGTCCATCCAGGATTTGGGGGACAAGCATTTATCCCCGAAGTGTTAGACAAGATTCAGTTCACAAGAAATTTGTGTGACAAATTGAATGTGAGGCAAGGGGGAGTTGTGCCTAAAGAAGGGGAAGATCTTCCTCCATTTGATATTCAGGTCGATGGGGGAGTTGATGATCAAACGGCTCAGCAATGTATTGATGCTGGAGCGAATCACTTAGTCTCGGGTACCTATCTCTTTAAGGGGGGGAACATGAGAGAAAAAATTGCCACGCTGAAAGGGGATGCAGTTTGAAGAAAATTGTTGTCATGGGTGGCGGAACAGGAAATTTTGCTGTTCTTCGTGGATTAAAAAATCATCCTGTACACCTTTCAGCTATCGTTTCGATGGCAGATGATGGGGGGAGTACGGGAATTCTTCGGGATGAGCTTGGGGTTCTTCCTCCTGGAGATGTCCGTCAGTGCCTTGTTGCTCTCTCTGATTCCTCTCGTTTGATGCGCAGTGTGATGAACTACCGCTTTGAGAATGGAGGGCTTGGAGGACATAGTCTCGGAAACCTTCTTCTATCTGCATTAGAAAAGGTCACTGGAAGCTTTGAAAAGGCTGTTGAGGAAGTGGGGCGTATCCTCTTTATTAAAGGGAAGGTGATTCCTGTTACAACCCACCAAGTCCGCCTTAAAATGGTGCTCAAAAATCGAAAGGTTCTCGAAGGGGAAAAGGAGATTTATCTTTCAGAAGAGATTGATCAAGGTTATGACGATATTTTTTTAGAGCCCTATTCTGAGGCAAACCCCCACGCGATTTCGGAGATTATGCATGCCGACCTCATTGTCATGGGGCCTGGAGGGCTGCACACCTCAATTATTCCCAATCTCCTTGTTAATGGTATTAGTGAAGCACTTAGAAAAACGGATGCAAAAAAAGTCTATATCTCGAACTTGATGAATCGTAAAGGACAGACTACAGGTTACAAGGTCAGTGATCACCATCGAGAAATTGTTCGCTATATCGGCGAGGATATCTTTGACTACATCCTAGTCAACAATCAAACACCGGATAAAAGCTTAATTGAACGCTATGCAAAGGAGGGAGAGCTGATAGAGAATGACATGAAAGATGCAAGAGTTGTCTCTGCTCCACTACTTGGAGATCTTCATGAAAAAGATCAGAGCGATACTTTGCTTACACGTAGCTTAATTCGGCACAATGCAAAACAAGTCACCAACGAGTTAATAAAAATTGTTAATTATCTTTGATCTCGATGACACATTGATCGACACAACTGGTTCGATCAAACCTTGGGTTTTTAAACATGCCGTCGAAGCGATGCTAAGTAAGGGGCTTACTTGTGTTGATCCCGATGAGGCGTATGCTCAACTCCTCCGCATGAGTCACTACCATAAAACATCTCAAGATGCTCTCGAGGAGTTTATAGAGATTCATAAGGCCTCAGCTGACTGTATGCGAGTTGGCATGAGAGAAATTTATGAAAAACCGACCCTTCCAGATAGGGTTGATCCAATGGAAGGAGCTATTGAGCTTCTTAAAGAGCTCTCTACCCACCATCTTTTAGCTCTTGTAACAAAAGGAGATGAAGGGGTTCAGAGGGAAAAAATGGGGCGCGCAGGAATTGATGAAACACTTTTTTCTCATCTCTACTTCTGTAAAAAATGGAATAAGAAAGAAGCGTACAAAGAAATTCAAAAAAAAGAACAAGTTTCTTCAAGAACTACATTAGCTTGTGGAGATCGAGTTCTGTTTGATCTTACTCCAGCTAAGGAGCTTGGGTTTCGAACTGTTCAGCTTGAGCGTCGACGCGGCGTAGGTAATGCTGGATTAAAAAACGATGTCGACTATACCATTTCATCTGTACGCGAATTAAAAAGAATTATTGAAGAATTGAAGGTGCTATGACGACAACTAGTAATCACATTTCTCCTGGTATGACACTGTCAATCGGTGGAAAAATTTATCGAGTAGAGCATAGTGTAAAGGTCACTGTTGCTAAAGGGACTCCCTTTATCAAGACAAAGTTGAAAAACTTGATGTCTGATGAAGTGATCGAGAAAAACTTTAAAGTCGATGAAGAGGTCAAGGAAGTTTCCCTTAGTGAACGGAGCTTAGAATACCTCTACTTAGAAGGGAAAGGATACCTTTTTCTAGATATCGATCACCTAGAAGAAGTTTTAGTTTCAAGTGATGTTGTTGGTGAAAAAGTGAGCTACCTAAAAGAAGGGGCACAGCTTAAAGCCACTTTTTATGGAGATACGATTTTTTCTATTGAGCTCCCTCAGTTCCTTGAACTCATGATCGTAAAAATTGAAGATTTAAAATCAAAAGTGTCCGTATCGAACGCGAGTAAGATAGCCATCTTAGAAACGGGTGCCAAAGTGGAAGTCCCTCTCTTTATTGAGGTAGGAGATATCATTAAAGTTGATACCCATATTGGCGAGTTCGTTCAAAGGATTTAAGTTCCCAGGAGAGAATTAATGGATAATGAAAAAGTAAAGCAGTTGATGCAAGCGATGGAAGAGAGAAAGATTACCAAGCTTGTTCTCAAGGATAAAAATGGATTTGAACTCGAGCTTGAAAGGGACTCTGGCTTCTTGCCTCCCCCTCCAGTTTCTCACCATCATGTTGCACCCCCACCGCCCCCTGCCCAAATGGCGAGCGCGCCACAAGAAGCTGCTCCAGAGGCTCCTCAGGAAGAAGGTGAGGACATTTCTTCTCCCATGGTTGGAACATTCTATATTAAGCCTTCTCCAGAAAGCCCTCCATTCGTCAAGGTGGGGGATCAGGTCGACGAAGATACTGTTGTTTGTATCATTGAAGCGATGAAAGTCATGAATGAAGTTAAAGCTGGAAAGAAAGGTATGATCAAGAAAATTCTACTTGATGATGCCTCTCCAGTTGAGTTTGGCACAAAACTTTTCATCATCGAATCCTAAGGATCAGTAGGAGGAGAGAATATGAAAAAAGTTTTAGTGGCAAATAGAGGAGAAATCGCAGTTCGCATCATTAGAGCGTGCCATGATTTAGGGCTCCAAACTGTAGCGGTTTATTCAGAGGCTGATGCTGAAGCGCTGCATGTGCTTCACGCAGATGAAGCGATTTGCATTGGAGAAGCGCCCTCTAGCCAATCTTACCTCAAAATTCCCAACATCATCTCTGCATGTGAAATTACTGGCGCGGATGCGGTTCATCCAGGTTACGGTTTTTTGAGTGAAAATGCGAATTTTGCTTCGATTTGCGAAAGCTGTGGAATTACCTTCATAGGTCCTTCCGCAAAGACGATTGCACTTCTGGGTGATAAAGCACACGCCAAATCGATTGCTAAAAGTGTGAAGTGTCCGACAATTCCCGGTTCAGATGGAGTTGTGGAAACCGTCGAAGACGCCATGGCAGAAGCCGAAAAAATTGGATACCCTGTCTTTATCAAAGCCTCAGCTGGAGGTGGAGGGAAAGGGATCCGCATCGCAGAGAATAAAGACGACTTTGTTCGCAAGTTCACTGCAGCGCGAGCGGAAGCAGAAGTTTCCTTTGGAAATCCCGACATTTACTTAGAGAAGATGGTGGTTAACCCCCGCCATATTGAAATCCAAGTCTTGGCCGATAAGCATGGAAACTGCGTCCACTTAGGAGAGCGGGATTGCTCAGTGCAGCGTAGACGACAAAAACTGATTGAAGAAACGCCTAGTCCTTACATTTCACCTGCTCTTAGAAAAAAAATGGGTGAAGCGGCGGTCAATCTCGTTAAAGCTGCAAAGTATCATACAGTCGGAACTGTTGAGTTCTTGGTTGACTCCAAAAAGAATTTCTATTTTATGGAAGTCAATACTCGTATTCAGGTGGAGCATACGGTTACAGAAGAGCTCACTGGTATTGATCTCTTAAAGGAGCAGATCAAAGCTGCGATGGGAGAAAAACTCATCCATAAGCAAAAGAACATTCATTTCACAGGGCACGTGTTTGAATTTCGTGTGAATGCAGAAAACCCCGCGAAGAACTTCATGCCTTCTCCTGGAAAGCTCGAGTATTACATCCCTCCTGGAGGGCCAAATGTGCGTGTCGATAGCTCATGTTACCCCGGCTACCGCATTCCCCCCTATTACGACTCAATGATTGCTAAGCTCATTGTTAAGGGACATGACAGGGAAGATGCCATACGTGTCAGCCAGCGAGCTCTTAGGGAGTTTCATATCGGTGGTGTAGACTCTACAATTCCTTTCCACCAATACATTCTGAAACATAAAAAGTTCCTTTCTGGAGATTATGACTTAGGGTTTATTGATGGCCTCACTGATGAAGGGTGTGACTTCCAGCTGGGGAAAGGGACTGAAACCGAAGAGTAAGGGAATGAAAGGGATTATCTTAGCAGGGGGATCGGGCACGCGCTTATCTCCCTTAACACAGGTGATGAGCAAGCAGCTCCTGCCTATTTATGATAAGCCCATGATCTACTACCCCCTTGCGAACCTGATGCAAGCGGGGATTCGCGAGATTTTGTTGATTGCAACTCCCACCGACCTTCCACGATTTCAGAGCTTATTTGGAGACGGCTCAAAGCTCGGCATTTCTATTTCTTATGTGGAGCAAGAGAGTCCGAGAGGGATTGCAGAAGCCTTTATCCTTGGAAAGTCTTTTATTGGCCAAGATTCTGTGGCACTGATTCTTGGCGATAACCTTTTTTATGGGGACCACCTTGAATCCATTTTGATGCAAGCCACGAACCTAAAATCGGGTGCTTTAGTATTTGGTTATCACGTTAAGGATCCAGAGCGCTATGGAGTTCTTGCCTTCGATGATCATAAACAGGTCAAAAGCATCATTGAAAAACCTCAGATGCCCCCCTCATCTTATGCAGTCACTGGACTCTACTTTTACGACAACGATGTGATTTCCATTGCGGAGACTTTGACTCCTTCAGAAAGAGGAGAGCTAGAAATTACAGACGTGAATCAAGAGTACTTAAATCGAGGGCGGCTCAATGTACATCTCTTCGACCGCGGGTTTGCTTGGCTTGATACAGGAACTTGCGATGCCCTCCAAAAGGCCGCTCACTATGTGCAGACGATTCAAGAGAGGCAAGGGATCAAAATTGGCTGTATTGAAGAGATCGCTTACGAGAAAGGGTGGATTGCTGAAGAGGGTCTCCAAGCACTAGCTGATTGCCAAAGCAAGAGCGAGTATGGGCAGTATTTACTTAGGTCTGCTCCTCTTTCTGCTTCTCTGTAATCCCAGCAATCCAGCGGAAAATTGGGGATGCAATCGCGCGTAAGTGCAGTGTGTACCTTACCGCGTGGTGAGCTGACCATACAAGCCAAGAACCATTTTTCTCATTCTGATGCTGCTCGAGTTGCTCTTTCTTCTCTTGTAGTTGCTGGAGGCGCTTTTCAATCTCTTCAGGATGATCCACTTGAATAAAGTAGCTTTTTAGATTTCGATACCATGGGGCAGTGTTTTGAGCTGCTTTTAGCATCTCTTCGCATGCTACTAACTCCTCTTCCGAGGCACTTTGAATAAAGGAAAAAGTGCGATTGTCCACTTCAAAATCAAACTGCCCATGTTTAAAAAAGGGCTCAATGTGGTGGAGTTTTGTGTTCATGTAGCCTGAATTGGATTTCACCACTAAATAGTTGCGGTGCACATAGTAGTGTGGAGAGCTTGCAAGAGAAGCGTGCTCTGTTAGCGTGATAATATCGCTCTCGTGATAAGCAAAATTGAGTTCGATATAGGGCTTAGTTTTCTTAGAACCTAGACTTTTTAAGTTCTCTTCCCATTGACTCACAGTCGCGTGGTCGAGTTTAGGAGAGCAAAATGCAAACACTTTGATTGAACTGAATTTTAAAGGGGAATTTGGATCAGTTAAAAGGACGGCAGTTCTTTGCGCATCGACAGCGCCGAGGGAGTGACCAGAAATAACGAGATGCTTCCCATTCATCGTTGTGAGCTTAGACTTAAGCTCTTTTGCATGTTCATCAAAGACCTTTTTTCCGATGCCTGTCGGGTCGAGATCTCGATACGTACTCTCTTTGCAGTCAGTCCCACGAAAAATCAGCTGGGCCGGATGATTCCCTCCATGAAGCGGCTCAAAGAGATAGCCATGGAGCCCTTTGTATTGGAGCGATTCTTTCAGGACATATGTAATCACTTGCTTTGATTCTGGATCAAATGTGCGAAAAAGCATTCCGCTGCGGATTAATGGAGGATCTAAGTAAGCAATTTTCCGCGCTAAAAGTTCGTGAGGGGCCAAGTAGAACTCAGGCCTTAAGGGATCGGATTTCGAAAGCTCCTTCGTCAAATAGTCATGATAGGTGTAGGAGAGCACATCGATTTTTTTGAGGCCATTTTGTTCAATTTCTGCGCCAAGAGACCTTGGAGTTTCAGAATCAATTGCTTGAAGGGGGTTGCGAAAAAGATCGAGAAGGTATCCAAAACTTTCTGAAGGAAGATCTGCTGCAGACTTTGCCCACCAAAGCTCCCAATAAGAGAGACGTGCAAACTCCAAAATGCGACGTTCTCTATTTCCATTTTTTAGTTCATTAAAAGCTGCATGAATGTCATCGATTGTGACCAGGCTGCCTATCGCACCGAGAAGCTTGATAGCAGCTTTTCTATCGAGTTGATCAGGTAGACCTTTTGGGAGAGCGCGAGAGACAAGAGCTTCTCCGAAAAACTTTGAGAAAAGCGCTATTATCTGCTTTTTGTCTCCGCCATTTTGGAGGGTTTCTTTAAATTCTGTCACTAGATCAGGGCTACATTCAGGAATAGATTCAGCACTTGCAGCACTTGAATTGATCGCTTCAATATCCATAGTCACCTCTTACTCCAAAAAAATATGGGAAATTCGGATTGAATTCAATCGCTCTCGAACGCCATAACAGAAGATTCGTCTTTTTGCTCTTCTATGATTCCCGCAAACCATCGGAAAATGGGAGAAATAATAGATCGTATTGGGAGTGTGTAATTGATTGTGTTTTGAGCTGTCCACAACAGCCAAGACGCTTTTTTTTCTTCTAAATAGTCCTCTAGTTGTTCTCTTTGATCTTGCATTTTTTTTAGATGCCTTTTGATCTCTTCAGGGTGATCTACGTCAACAAAGTAACTCTTCAAATTTCGTAACAACGGCAAGCTATTTCTAGCTGCTTTTAACCTGTTTTTGTATTCGATGATTTTTTGCTCTGAAACGCTTTGATAAAAGGAAAAAGTGCGATGATCCACAGAGGCATCAAACTGACCATTTTTGAAAAAGGGAGTCATGTGATGTTGTTTCGTATTCCAAATTCCCGAGTCTGATTTAACTACTAAGTAATTTCTTTGAATATAAAAGTTAGGAGAACTGGAAAGGGTCTCATATTCTGACAAAGTAATGATGTCCTTCTCATGATATGCAAAGTTTAACTCGATGTATGGCTTATTTTCTCTTTGGGCAAGATGATTTAAGTTCTCTTCCCACTTTTTTAGGGCAGGGTTATCTAAGTTGGGTGAGCAAAAGGCAAACACTTTTAGCGACTGGTAATTTAACGGTGACTTGGGGGTTGTAAGAAGCACCGCTGCTCTCTGAGCATCGAGGGCTCCGAGGGAGTGGCCACTAATGACAAGGCGATTTCCGTTTACTGAAGATAGCTTTGACTTGAGCTCTTTAGCTTTTTCATCGAATATTTTTTTCCCGAACCCTTTGGGGTCAAAATTCCGATAGGCACTCTCTTTACAATAGGTTCCGCGAAAAATGAGTTGTATGGGATGTTTTCCTGAATAAACAGGCTCAAAAAGGTATCCATAGATCCCTTTATACTGAATTGATTCTTTCAAAACATAGATAAAGGTTTGCTTTGAGTCGAAGTCGTATGAACGCATCACCATTCCTTTTTGGAGGTGAGTAGGCGAAAGGTAGGCAATGTTTCTCGATAGAAGTTCTTGAGGTGCCAATGTCAATTCTGGACGTGTCTTACTTTTTGCCTTTGCAAGCTTCCGGGTCAAGTCATCGTGATATGTGAGGAGTAGTGCTTCAACATCACTTAAGCCATTTTCTTCAATTAGATCTCCAAGCGATTTTTGGCATTTGTTATCAACGATTTGTAGAGGATTTCGGAATAGGTCTAAGAAGTGCTCAAAACTTTCCGGTGAAAGATCACAGATTGACTTGGTCGTCCAAAGCTCTAATTTAGAAATAGGGGAAAAGTGTAGAATGAGCCGCCTTTTATTCCCATTTCTCAATTCTTGGAATGCATTCTCGAGATCGTCTAATCTTATTTGACTGCCGATTGATGCTAAAAATTTGATCGTTAATTTTCGATCTAGCTTCTCAGGAAATCCCATGGAAAGCGCTCGATTCGTGAGCTCTTCTCCAAAAAATTTAGAGAAAATAGTCGCGACCCTTTCTCTAGTGCCCCCTTTTTCAAGAACCACTTTTAACTCTTCTATGTGACAATGCTCGGTCTGAGGGAGCGGCTGAGCCCTCTCTTTTAGCCAGCTCACGAGTTGAATGCCTTTTGTTTCTTGGTCCTGTTCTGGTGGAGTCGTTGAAAATAGGAGGGAATGTAAAAAAAACAGTACCAGAATCATCATGATTTTTGCACAATTTTGAATCCGTCTTTCTCTGACCATTTTTGTTACTTATGTTGGGACTGTTGGAAAAGTCCATTCTCACAGTGTTTGCTCACTTTTTGGTAAAATCAAAAGTTTTTCAAATTCCCTATACTTAGGTATATGCGAATTTTCAAAACTTTCAATTTTTCTCAAAAATTGCTGCAAAATCTGCAAAAAGCGACTTTCTTAAGCAGTCCCATGTTGGGTTTGCTTAGCACAGACATTGTAGGGGAAAGCAGAGAGAAAATCAACCTTCTAACTTGTTGTGAGTAAAAGTATTAAGTTTTTAAAATGCCGGTGTTGGACTTCATTTAATTATGAAATAAATTGTATAGCTCTTTCTTAGAGCGCTTTAGCCACTTTGCGGCTAAAGAGAGTGCTTCTTTGTTACTAATATGGAAAGATGTCTTTAAAAACTCTACCCAATCTTTAGGGTCTCCAATTAGGGTGGGCTCATGCCCTTGTATCATAAGGACAATCTCACCTTTCACTCCTTGGTTTTTGAAGTGGGAGAGGAGTTCTGAGGGACTCCCTTTTAGACACTCCTCATAGAGCTTGGTGAGCTCTCGCGCAATACAGATTTCTGCCTGGGGAAACAGAGTGTTGAGTAGGGTGAGAGTTTTCAGAATTTGGTGTGGTGTGTCGTAGGCAATGGAGACTCCTTCAAAGGTGAGCATATTGAGGAGTTGCTCTTTTGCCATCCCCTCTTTTTTTTCGACGTACCCGAGGAATTGAAAGCGGTCGTAGCTCCATCCCGTTAAAGAAAGAGCAGCGATGAGGGCAGAGGGACCTGGAACCACTTGCACGAGTATTTCCTCTGCATGACATTGCTGTATGATTGCAGCGCCGGGATCACAAATCGTGGGCATGCCTGCATCAGAAATCAGGGCGATTTCTTCTCCCGACTTCAGCTTGTCAATGATTTGGCTCTCTCTCTCTCTTTCATTGAACTTGTGAAAGGATTGCGTCTTTGTGGTGATTCCGTAGTGTTTTAAAAGCTTACCACTGGTTCGCGTATCTTCGCATAGGATCAGGCTGACATTTTTGAGTGTTTCAATGCCTCTTTGAGATATGTCACCTAAATTGCCAATGGGAGTTCCAACTAGATAAAGCATATTGCTCTTAAGTGAAAGGTGGCACCCAGATTCGAACTGGGGATAGAGGCTTTGCAGGCCCCTGCCTTACCACTTGGCCATGCCACCAAAATTTGAATTCGGGCTGATTATGAAGGGTAAAGCTCCTTAAGTCAATCCCTTTCAGGTGAAGCCAACAGAAGCAATGGGGATTGAGTCGACGGGCTTAGCCATTCCCAACGTTTAATTCCCGCTTCAAGACAAACACTTAGATAGTGCGGACCTGCCTTTATAGCTCCGTGCTCTATTTCTATCAGCTCGGGAAAGGGAAGCGCTCCAATCCAACCCTTAGCCTCATCAAGGCTCCTAAAAAATTTTTTAATGACTTCTTTTTGATCATTTGAAGCAGCCACCTCTTTCTCATGATCTAAGAAACTCCTTCGCATTGTTTGGAAGCGATGATAAGCAAAAAGGGAGAAGAGCGCGCTCAGCCTTAACCCAGTTTGAACCCAGGGCTTCTTGCCCAGTGCGATTGAGGCGAGTCCAAATAGCGCAGCTGCGAGCAAAGAGATTTTCTTCATCGTATCGAGAATACGACCCATATGCTCAAACTGAGCGTTCCAATTTTTCGGTTTGATCATGAAGTTTTTCGGAAAGAAGCTGCCATGAATGTGCGATAAGATGTTTCTCTCGTTCTTTGCAACTAGAATTAGGTCCCAACCTAACTTTTCTAGCTCGGTAATATGTTTTGTAATGCTTTCTGTTGAATTCGTATCAACAGGAACCAAAGAATGGAAGAATCGGGTGTGTTGAGTGAGTTTCTTGACTTTCTCACAAACAACCTCTCCAACAGTTCCTTGTTCAGGGGGATTATAGCAGAGTTTTTCAATCTCTTTGAAGGTTTGTTCTACAAGGTTGATCTCTCGCAGAATCACAGTTGTTGCGACAAGAAAAACTGCCGCCGTAATCCGCAATAACTTTTGCGAAAAGAAAAAAGTAGCACTTGTCAGTAAGGGTAGGGTGAGCCACACTACCTTTTTTTTCAGAAGGGATGTTCCTTCACAGATTTTATTGCAGCTTTTGGCAGTGGCTTTAAAAGGATCGTTCTCTTCACGCCACTTGAGGGCTAGCTCTTCCATACGCTGCTTGATCGCTTCATAATCATTTCTGACTATTGTGTCTAACGAACTTTTGTCCTGAGCTTCTTTACCTAGCTTGTAATTCCTTTTTTCAGCGGTAGTAAATTGCAACTTGATAATATTCAAGACATACGTTTTCTGGTCAGTGGGAACAGCTGTAGTGTTGGGTGTAGAAATAGAGGAGCTCCTGTCTACTTTTGTTGGTAGCGTTTGGTAATTTCTTCTCTAAAAAAATTCTCTTGCCAATCTGCAAATTCTTCTCCGTCCCAGGAAATGTTTTGCGCTGTCATGGCTTGTAGGAGTTTTTTTCCACACAGAACAAGATGAAACTTATGAAACTCTGGGTCTTCAATTGCGGCCTTTTCAATAGCTTTAGGTAACTCAAGAGCTGTTAGGAAGTTTTCCAGCATATCTTGGGAGATGTGGAGATGGGGTATTTGATTATATCCGGATAAGAGTTCTTCATCACTTTGCAGGTTCATCATATTGCCTAAGTTAACCTGGACTTGTTGTTGCATAAAAGCTTCAGCACGTTTTTTTTCGAGCTCAGGATCGCTTTTCGCTTGTTCATGGAGTTTTTCTAGTATGGGATCCCTCTTGGCTACAGCATGAGTTTGTTGTTCTTCATACTCATCATAAGCTGCATCTAGGAAGGCATCAATATCATCATCATCGCTTTTGACAGGAGTCGCTTTTGGGGCATAGTGTTCAATGAGATATTCGCGCAGGGGTGTCTTGATTCTAGATATGACCTCTTCCTGCGTTTCTTGTTGATTAGATGGGGTTTTAAATAGAGTGCTAATCGCTTTTTGGTAGAATCCCATGTACCATGGCAATAGGTTAGGGTCTTTCTGTGCTTCCTCATAGATCGTTGGTGGGAGGTCCAAAGCTTTAAGACACTCTAAAACTTGATCCACACTTTGAGGATGAGTCAGTAGGATGGATCCTGGGTGTTGTTTCGAGGTGTAGTGCTCTATTAGAAGTCTCTCAAACTCGATCTTAGCTGCAGGAATTTCATGCGGAGATTTCCGGCTATTTCCAAGCTCTTTGCTTTCGACATCGAATTTGGGGTCGGCAAGGAGTGAGCACAGGCAATTCAAGTAAACATTATCGAAATCTGGGTCGTTTTGCGCGGCCTCTGACACCTCAGGAGGTAGACTATAGTGTTGCAACCGGCTTTTATCATTCGCTTCAGGCTTAGGGGTGTAGTATTCAATGTATAGATCGCGAATGATTTTATTTTCACGAGCTTGGTCTTCTTCTGCATTCAAGACTTGTTTTGAGGCAAGATCTGAGGCTTTATTTGCTAATTGTGACCAAATCACCCGATGAACTGAAATGCGCTGAGGATTGTTGAGAGCTTGAGTTGCAATATCACTTGGCAAATCGAGTGCAAGAATTCTGCTTTTCACACCGCTATCTGCCTCTTGAAGCTCATTTGCGATTGGTGGAAGAGGGGTTGGTGCTGGCGTCTTTTCGTAATGCGTGTGAAAGGCATCTCTTAGGTCTTGCTGTTGCTGCGCAGGATCAAAGCCGATGCACATTTGAAATTGTTCCTGGACCTTGCCAAAGAGTGTCTGAAAAACCGCGTCACTATTTGGATCTATTTCCCATTTTGCAAGTGTTGGAATAGATACTCCAAAACTAAACAAGCCATGTGCAAGCATTATTTTAAACGGATCGACTTGAGCAGTTGGATTTTGTTCTGAGAGTTGGGAAGCAGCTGCTGCACTAGATTTTGAGATTGGTGGTGTAGGAAATGCCATGTTTTTCTCTCAATAATAACTTTTAAAAACCATGAAAATTATGAGATGTGGATCGATTGATGTCCACCTATTAATATGATTTAATTTGACCTGCGAAAAGGTATGGATTAAAGTTGGAGTCAAGATGCAGCCGAGACGTGTTACAGACATTTTAAAATTTTATAGAAAAACGGGAGAGGACAGCCGGGTCGTTTCTCATGTGGCTTTTGATAGCCGGAAGGTGAAGGCTGGAACTCTTTTTTTTGCCTTGCATGGGGAGAAAGTCGATGGACACTCCTTTTTAGAGGAGGTGGCGAAAGCTGGAGCTGTGGCTGCTGTCGTAAGTGATGGATATCAGGGGGAAAGCTTTGGGATGAGTTTGATCCCCGCTGCTGATGTGAGACAGGCGCTTCAAGATTTAGCGCGCGCAGAATTTAATAAGTACCGGGGCACAGTCGTGGCCATTACGGGAACCGTCGGAAAGACGATGATGAAGGAATTTCTCGCTACAATTTTAGCGGTGAAATTCTCCGTAGGGAAAACCCCGGGAAATGCCAACAGCCAGGTGGGACTTCCCCTCACGATTTTGAATGAGGTCGATGTGCAAGAGATTTTGGTTCTTGAGATGGGGATGAGTTTTCCTGGTGAGATGACAAGGTTGATTGAGATTGCCCCTCCAGATATTGGAGTCCTCACACACCTCTCTCTTGTCCATGCAGAGAACTTTCCCGATATCGATGGGATTGCTAGGGCAAAATGCGAAATGTTCCAAAGCAGCAAGACAAAGCTGGGTTTCTTTTATGAAAAGACGTTGGGGTTCGATGCAGTCAAAGCGTTGAAGTGTGAGAAAATCGCTTATGGATCAGAGGATCTTTTTAAGAATCTATCGCTGCCATTTACCGAAGAGCATTTGCTGGAGAATCTTAGAGGAGCGGTGGTAATTGCGCGCTATTTTGGGATGTCGTGGGAGGAAATTCAGGAAGGGGTTTCCAATATAAAGGGTGAGGCGCACCGCTTCGAAAAAATCGTCAAGGGTGGAGTCACTTATATCGATGATGCTTACAACGCGAGCCCGGAGGCTGTGCGCGCAGCGCTGAGTCACCTGCCGAAACCAAAACCAGGTGGCAAAGTGGTCGCCGTCCTTGGGACGATGCCTGAACTAGGTCAGTACTCTGAAGAGAGCCACCGAGAAGTTGCACTCCATGCGCTTCCACTTGTTGATCACTTACTTTGTTTAGGGAAGGAAACCGAGCCGATGCAGGAGGTCTTTGCAGGGAATAAACCGGCAGAGCTTTTTACTGAAATTAGTGGAGTGAAAAAGCGGATGAAAGAGCTTGTGAAAGAGGGAGACACTGTGCTCATTAAAGGGGGGAATTTTCTTAAGATGTGGACGCTGCTGGAATAGTCTTGGCATTTATTTGACCCTTTCTTAAGCTTGACTTATGTTACTTTTATTGCTCCATTTCTTAACTGATTTTTTTCATGTAAAGTTACCTGCCGTTTTTTGGTACTCTTCAACGCGGATGGTGCTTGCAGCGCTGACAACACTTCTGATCACGATTTTGATGGGGCCGAGCTTGATCAATCGGCTCTATGCTTTAAATACTGGGCAGTCGATTCGAACTGAAGATTGCCCGATGCTTGCAGAACTTCACCAAAAGAAAAAAGAGACACCTACAATGGGGGGAGTCTTAATTCTGGTTTCGATGGTCATTGCACTCCTTTTGTGGATGGATCTCCACTCGGTTTTTACTCTAATTCTGTTTTTGACGACAGTTGTTCTCGGACTTTTGGGGGGCTTTGATGACTATTTAAAGATGAAGTTTAAGAATTCAAAGGGGCTTAGAGCGCGGAAGAAGTTTGGTGTGCAGTTTCTGTTTGCTGCTCTCTTTGCACTCTATTTGTTCTGGTCGCCACTGACCGAAAGTTTGCACCGCAAATCTTGGTTTCCACCGCCTGTTTCTAAGGAATTTGTGCAACACGGTGAGGTGGAGAATCATCATACGCAAGAGACTTATGGAAGGTATTACATGCCCTTTAAGAAAGGGGCGCTATTTGTGCTTTCTGGTGGTGGCCTTATCGTTGCCTTTTTGCTCACGATTTTCGTCGTGACAGGGACCTCGAACGCTGTGAATTTGACGGATGGACTCGATGGCCTCGCGGCGGGATGTGTGCTCTTTGTTGCCCTTGTCCTCTGTGTTTTTGCCTTTCTTTCGAATCATATCGAGATGGCTCACTACTTGAATATTCCCTATATAGAGGGGAGTGGGGAGGTGGCAGTCTATCTCTGCGCCATTTCTGGAGCATGCCTTGGTTTCTTGTGGTATAATGGTTACCCTGCGCAAGTATTCATGGGAGATACTGGGTCTTTAGCTCTTGGTGGGATTCTTGGAGTGTCTGCTGTGCTTCTTAGGAGGGAGCTACTACTCGCATTAGTGGGGGGCGTCTTTGTTTTAGAGGCTCTTTCAGTGATTATTCAAGTGCTTAGCTACCGTTTTCGCAATAAAAAGCGGGTTTTTCGATGTGCGCCGATTCACCACCACTTTGAGTTTAAGGGATGGCCCGAGACAAAGGTTGTCGTCCGTTTTTGGATCATTGGGCTGATTCTAGCTCTAACGGGTATTGCTTCGATTAAATTTCAGTAGGAAGTGGGAATATGCGCGCTCTAGTCATCGGTTTAGGGAAAAGTGGGATGGCGGCATACCAGCTGCTTAGAAGCTTGGAATACGATGTGATTGGTGTTGATCGCCTTCCTAAAGATGGGGCGGAGTTTTTTATGGAGGGGGAAGAGCTCCCTCACTTCGAATTTGATTTCGTAGTGATCTCGCCTGGCATTCACCCCAAACATCCGCTTGCAGCACGTGCAAGGAAAGAGGGGATAGAAGTTATTGGTGAGGCAGAGCTGGCATTTCGCCAGATTAAGAATCCTGTGATTGGAATTACGGGGACGAATGGGAAAACGACCCTTACTTTATTGCTCGCCCATATTTTTAATCGTTGTGGAAAGAAGGCACGAGCACTCGGAAATGTTGGGGTTCCATTTTCGACAGCAGTGAGTGATTTAGAGGGTGATGAGATTGTTGTTGCGGAGCTGAGCTCTTTTCAGCTCGAAACTCTCAAAAGTGCAAGGCTTAAATCTGCTGTGATTACTTCGATTACTCCTGATCACCTTGACCGGTATGGGTCCTTGCAAGAGTATGCCAAGGTAAAGGGGAAAATTAGTGATTTGGTGACTCCAGACGGAGTTTTATATGTGACCGAAAGTGTCATGGAGTATGCGCATTTTTTTGCTAAGGAAACTGCGGTCAAAGTTTTAGGTCCTGATTCTTATTTACATCTAACAGGAGAGAAAGGATACTGGGGAAAACAGGACGAACAAGCTGCAGTTTTTTCTCTTGCGATTTGCAAGCAATGGGGAGTGAATCTTGCCCAAGTGTTGGAGGCAATTGAAACCTTTAAAAAGCCTGAACATCGACTCGAGTATCTAGGAGAGGCTTTTGGTGTTTCCTTCTATAATGATAGCAAGGGAACCAATCCAGAAGCGACTCTTTTTGCACTCGGGCAGATGAAGAGGAAGGTGATTTTGATCGCAGGTGGACGGAATAAGGGGAGCCATTTTTCCATTTGGAAAGAGCCCTTTAAACAGCAGGTAAAGTGCGCCTTTCTGATTGGAGAGGCTTCCTCGGAAATCGAGGCTTGTTTAGAAAGAAACTCAGCGCATCAAGTCGAAGACCTTGAGAATGCTGTGGCTAAAGCTATGGAAGTGAGTCGTCCAGGAGATGTCATATTACTCTCTCCAGGTTGTGCAAGTTTTGATCAGTTTGCAAACTATGAGGAGAGGGGAAATCGTTTTAAGGAGCTTTTTGAAAAGCTTAGGAGTAAAGAAGATGAATCGAAGAGATCTAATCATTGTTGCCGTCCTCATTAATTGTGGACTCTTAATTGCCCTTTTCGTCGGTAGTGTACGTTCTGATAGGCACACAGAATATCACTCATTTGAAAACTCAATGGCTCAAGAAAGCAGCGAAGGGCTTAATCTCTCATCTAAAGAGATCCGTAAGGAGGGAGATCAAACCGATCAGCTCATTAAGGAGTTCACTGAGAAAACTGCTGAGAAAGAAAAAACTGTTGTTGCCGTTCCTGTCCCTGTGCTGACTCCACCTGCTAAAACTGAAATCCCAACCCCTACTGCAGTTTCCCGAGTAGCAAAAGAGAAAAGTGTGACTGTTGAAAAAGGGGATGTGCTTGAAAAGATCGCGAAATCTCATGGAGTAAAGGTCGATGACATCATGCGTATCAATGACATGAAAGACTCGCAATTACAAGTGGGCCAAGTGCTAAAAATTCCAGGGAAATCTGCACCACAAAAGAAAGAGTCTGCAGCTGAAAGTGCAAAGTACTACATCGTCAAGGAGGGAGATAGCCCCTGGACAATCGCTCAGAAAAACGGCATTCAAGTGGACAAACTTTTGCGCCTGAATAATATGGATGAAGCAAAAGCAAAGAAGCTTAGACCTGGTGACAAACTCAGAATCCGCTAGCTAGATATCCCATGAGAAAAAGTAGCTTTTTACTTCTAACGTGTGTCTTGACGCTATTTTTGATTGGCATTCTCATGGTATTCAACACGAGCTCTGCGGAAATCATCGATCGTAACCTCAATATTGGAACGCATCGTGCACTCTACAAGCAGCTGCTATATGGCTGTATGAGTCTCATCGGAGCGCTAGTCATTTGGTTTTATGGCTATGAAGTGGTCTTAAAGTGGGTTCCACTTGCGTTTTACTTACTTGTGTTTTCTCTTGTTTTGGTCTTTGTTCCGGGCATTGGACAGCAAATTAACGGCGCCTATCGGTGGCTCTCACTTGGCCCTTTTTCCTTCCAGCCCTCAGAGTTTTTAAAAGTGGTGATGCCCCTTTACTTTATTCTTCTTTTCTTCAAAGAGGAGAAGGTGACCTGGAAATGGTTTTACAAAGTCATAGCCCTTTTTGCGCTCCCGCTTTTTCTCGTTTTGATTGAGCCTGATAATGGCGCTGTTGCCATTATTATGATGACCCTGATGGCGCTTTTTTTTATTTGTCGAATTCCCTTGTTATACTGGTTTCTTCCTGCAGCAGTTTTAATCACAGCAGGTGTGATTGCAGCATCCCAAATGCCTCACGTCAAAAAGCGCATTGAGATTTATTTGCACCCTGAACTCGACTTACTTGGAAAGGGACATCAGCCCTATCAAGCGAAAATCGCTGCAGGATCTGGGCAGTTATTTGGTCGTGGTGTGGGGGAAAGTTTGCAAAAGCTGAACTATTTACCCGAAGCGAGAAGTGATTATATTGCGGCGATTTACGCTGAAGAATTTGGCTTTGTTGGGATTTTGTTTTTGGTACTGCTTTATCTTTTGATATCCTATAGTGGATTTCATATTGCTTCGACGGCAAGAGATAAACAGGGATTTTATCTAGCGGCAATTTTAACCTATTTGGTCGTCTTACAAGCGTTTTTAAATTTAGGAGTCGTATCGGGGTTACTGCCGAGTAAAGGAACAAATCTCCCATTTTTTAGTCAGGGAGGGTCGTCGCTTCTTGCCAACTCTTTGTCGATCATGTTGATTATGAGTGTTGGGAGATTTCAGAAGGAAAAAGTACAAAAAGAATGGAAAGCTCTGAAGAAAACATAAAGCGCATTGTCATTGCTGTCGGAGGGACAGGAGGGCACATATTTCCCGCACATGCCCTTGCTGAAGATTTTTTGCAAAGTAATGAAAGGGTCAAAGTTCGTTTTATCGGAGCGAAACTCAGCTCGAATACTTACTTTAGTCAAGAGCGCTTTGATTTTAGGGAGATTAAAAGTGGCACGCCTTTTTCAAAGCACCCTTGGAAAGTGATCAAGGCTTTTGCTTCTTTATTCACGGGGATTTACCAAAGTTTTAAACATCTTAAAGCATACCGCCCCAATCTTGTGGTGGGGTTTGGAAGCTTTCACTCTTTCCCCGTACTTTTCGCAGCGCGAATCAGAAAAACTCCAATCGTTTTATTCGAGTCAAATGTTTTGCCAGGAAAAGTCAATCGGCTTTGCTCTAAATGGGCAAAAGCCACAGCTGTTCAGTTTTTAGCTGCTGGGAAGTTTCTCAAGGGGAAGGTGGTTCCTGTCTTGATGCCGCGAAATCATTGCACCTCTACTCCAACTCGTAAAGAGAGCTGGAAGTATTACGGGCTTTGTGAAAACCTCTTCACAATTCTAATCGTAGGTGGGTCGCAAGGGTCTGAGGCAATAAATCACAATTTTTGTGGTGCGATTGCACGACTAACCGAGACAGAAATTCCCTTTCAGGTGATCCATATTTCAGGTAACGCTCAAAGAGCTGAAAAGCTTAGAGAGGTTTATAAGCAGTATCAGATCCCCGCATCAGTGAAACCCTTTGAAGAGAGAATGGATTACGCCTGGCGCGCTGCAGATATGAGTATTTCCCGTGCAGGTTCAGCAACGCTTGCTGAACAAATCGAGTTTTGTACTCCTGGAATTTTGATCCCTTTTCCACGTGCCTCAGAAGACCACCAAGGGGTGAATGCCTCTTTCCTACAGGAGGAGGTCAAAGGAGGAGTTAAGATTTCAGAAGCAGAGCTTTCATCAGATCTTTTGTTTGAAACGATCAACTCTTTCTTAAAGGAGTCGAAATCTCAGCTCAAAGAGATGCGTAAAGGCTTGAGTGACTATAAGGGGCATTCAGATAAGACGACGCTATCAGGGGTTGTTTTCGACTTATTAAACAGGTGATATTAATGGGACGCAGCTACTACTTTATTGGAATTGGTGGCATTGGGATGAGTAGTCTCGCCCATCTTCTTCTCGACCGGGGCGCGTCTGTTTCTGGAGAAGACTCGAAGCAGACACCAATCATAGAGGCTCTTCAGAAGAGAGGAGCTCAAATCACAGATAAGCTATCTGGATCCCCAATTGTCATTTATAGTAGTGCAATTCCCGTAAACCACCCTAGGCGCATTGAGGCACTGCAAAAGGGACTCAAATGCATGCATCGCTCTGAACTTTTAAAAGAGGTGATGGAAGAAAAGAGGGCGCTGCTTGTTGCCGGAACCCATGGAAAAACGAGTTCATCGTCATTGCTTGCCCACATGCTTGATACATGTGGATACAAGCCGAGCTTTGTGATAGGGGGCATAGCACCTTCTCTTATACGGCATGGTCGATGGAATGATGGTGAGTACTTTGTTGCCGAAGCTGATGAGAGTGATGGTTCTTTTCTGAATCTCCAAGGGTATGGGGGAATCATAACGAATGTTGAAAAAGATCACCTAGACTTCTGGAAAAGTCACCGAGCTCTTTACGAGGGATTTAGCACTTTTGCAAATCAGTTAGAATCCCCTGAGCTCACTTTTTGGTCTGCGGATGATCCCACTTTGAGAAAGCTCAATATTAAGGGGTGGAGCTATGGAAGAGCGTTAGATGCAGATGCTAGACTTACCAGTTTAGTTCAAGAAAAGGAGGGGCTTTGCTTCTCGATGACTTTTCAAGGGAAGGAAATTAAAGATCTATTTCTGCCTTTAGTTGGGGAGTATCAAGCTTTGAACTGTATGGCTGCGTTCGCCTTGGCTATGCAACTTGGGTGTGCAGAAGAGAGATTAAGAGAGGGGCTGAGGAGATTTAAAGGGATCAAGCGTCGCTTAGAGCTTAAAGGGGTGATAAAGGGTATTTCGATTTACGATGATTATGCACATCACCCGACAGCAATTTCTCAGATGATTCAGTCACTTAAGGCGGCTGTTGGAGCAAGGAGAGTGATCACAATCTTTGAACCCCATCGCTATTCCCGCACAGAAGAGATGATGGAAGAGTTTGCCGCGGCGCTTTCGTTATCAAATACTTGTATAATCACTGATATCTATGGAGCTGGAGAAGCGCCTATTAAAGGAGTCACAGGAGAAAGGCTTTATCAGAAAGTCGACTCTACTCAGGCGAAATTCTATGTTCCTCGGCCTGAGCTTAAAGAGAAGGTGCTAGCATATTGTCAGGCTGGTGATGTGGTCGTCACTGTGGGTGCTGGGCCGATTACAAAGCTTAGCGATGAGCTTGTAGAGGGCATGCAATGAAAAGGTGGGTCACAACAATATTTCTTGGACTTTTCTTGAGTGCGGCTTTTATCTTTTATTTTCGAATCAAACTTGAAAAGAAAGCGCTTTCAGAAAAGTATAGGGTGACTCGCATCACGCAAACAGGGCCGCAAAAGGAGGCCCTTAAAACAGAGCTTTTAGCTGAGATATTAGACATTTCATCTGATAAGCCGATGGTTGCTTCCACTTTTAATTTAAAAAAAGCAAAGAGAACTTTGCTAAAGTGCCCTTTGATTCGAAAAGCTGATGTGAAGCTGCACAAGGATACACTTTATATTGACTATGCAGCGCGTCAACCTGTTGTGTGGGTGCGTGATGCTGATAACCTGGCAATGGATCGAGAAGGCTATCTTTTCCCTTTTTCTCCATTTTTTACTCCTAAAAAATTGCCAGAGTTTTGTCTAGGTCTGACAAAAGCGGAGTGTGAATTCAATCAGAAGGTGACTGCGTCTCAATTAGGGATTGCTTTTGATATCTTAGACAGTTTTTCTAGTTCACCTATATTTGTTGCGCGCATCGATGTTTCTAAGGCATTGAATTCACTGCTTGGATCAAAAGAAGTGGTAGTTATTTTAGAGCAAAAAGAAGGGAAACATATGCTTCGTCTTTCTCCGCAAGATTACAAAAATGAGCTTAAGCACTACTTTTCGCTTATTAAAAGCCTTGAGTTAAGTCAAGATATAGTCGTTGATTTGCGAGTGCCAAAGCTCGCTTATATTCGTGAATCAGACTCGAATTAAAGGGCTAGCTTGATTCAAATAGATTTTCATGATATTTTATTCGATGTTCTTAATGGGACTGCTTAAGAAAGTCCATTCTCACAGCGTTTGCTCATTTTTTGGCAAAATCAAAAGTTGTTCAAATTCCCTATGCTTAGGCATATGCGAATTTTCAAAACTTTCAATTTTTCTCAAAAATTGCTGCATAATCTGCAAAAAGCGACTTTCGAGAGCAGTCCCTTAATACCGATAGTGAGCATATGAAGTGCGAAGAGGAACAAATTCATTCTTTTTCAGTAAATTATCGGTCACATCTACATGTTAATTAACATGTTGTTGGCCAGTGTTTTTGATGAAAATTTATAGAGTGTGTGCAATTTCTGCACACACCAAGCATTGTCGGATTTTAGATTAGGGACTGCTTAAGAAAGTCGCTTTTTACAGATTATGCCAAAGAATGTGCAAACGCTGTAGAGAATGGACTTTCTTAAACAGTCCCATTAATAATGCAACTTAATGGTAAGTACTATGCAAGAATTTGTGTCATATATCATAAAAAATCTAGTTGATTCTCCTGACGATGTTGCGATCAATTTCTATGAAGGGGAAAAGAGTTCAATATTTGAAATTCGAGTAGCAGATGCAGACGTTGCGAAGCTTGTCGGTAGACAAGGGCGCACGATCAAAGCTCTGCGTTCTATAGCTGCAACAGTTGCAGCTAGGCTTGGGAGAAAAGTTCGCTTGGAAATTATCCAAAGCTAACTGCCTTCGAATCTCAACTCATGATTGATTTTTATCTCTAACAAACATACTGTTTTTTTATGGTCATATTTATTTGATTGGAGTCAAAATGTCAGTTGGAATCAATATTGTTATTGAAGAGGCAAGCCGTGGGATCCTGATTCGCGTTGAAGGGAGAATGGATGCTACAAATACTCCTAAGTTAGAAGCAAAAATGCAGGAACTCTTATCAGCAGGTAAGACTCACATCCTTCTCGACTTTGCAAAAGTGGATTATTTGAGTAGTGCAGGGATGCGTCTTTTGCTTTCGATCACCAAAAAGCTCACCGATACAGGCGCGCTTCATCTATGTTCAATCAACGAAGAGGTGATGGAAATCATTAAGATGGCAGGATTCGAAAGAATTCTTTGCATATATAGAACAGAACAAGAAGCGTTAGATGCTTTTCAATGAGCTATTCCGATCTCCCATGCTCTCTGAAACAGCGTGAGCTTTCCGATTCATTAAAAAAGCGGGTCATTGTAATTTCAGGCCCAACAGCGACGGGAAAAACCCAGTTTTCTCTAGAGCTTGCAAAAATTCTTGGGGGAGAAATTATCTCTGCTGATTCTGTCCAAGTTTATCGAGGAATGGATATTGGAACAGCTAAAGCGAGTCTCGAAGAAAGAGAAAGTATCCCTCATCACTTGATTGACATTTGTAATCTTGCGGATACTTTTAATGTCGTCCACTTCTATGAAGCAGCTACAGAGGTGATTCGGGGGATACTCGCCAGAGATCGCGTGCCGATTGTCGTTGGGGGTACGGGCTTTTATGTTCATGCTCTCCTTTCAGGACCTCCGCAAGGCCCTCCTGCTGTCCCAGAGCTGAGAGCAAAGCTGGAAGCCGATCTCGATAAGTTTGGGACAGAAGCGATGTATGAAAAACTCTGCTCTTTTGATCCCGAATATGGCAAGACGATTAACCTTCGCGATCGACATAAAATTATTCGCGGCTTAGAGATTCTATCGCTGACAGGTAAAAAAGTTTCCGATTTTCCAAAAGAGCTTCCCGATTACCGATCAGGGGAGTTCGACTTTCGCTGCTGGTTTCTCTATTTTCCGAAATCGATTCTCTATCCCCGCATCGAGATGCGTTGTGACGAAATGATTGCAAAAGGGCTCATTGAAGAGGTCAGGGCTTTAGAAAATGCGGGCATTCGTTCAAATCTTTCCGCTTCGCAAGCTATTGGATACAGGCAGTGCTTAAAATATCTCGCTTCCGATATGGAGAACGAAGATTGGGAACATTTGGTCTGGGAGTTTAAGAAAGCGAGTCGACGCTTCGCAAAACGGCAATTTACCTGGTTTCGAAAAGAGCCTCTATTCCAATGGGTTGATCTCGATCTTCATGGCTATGAAAAAACCCTAGAGATGATTCTGCAAGATTATGAAGCACATTATTAGAAAATCCACTAAGCTCAAGGGTTAAAGTAGGACCAAGTACTTATGGATGAGACAAAATTAGGCTTTGCGCAATTTAAAGAGAGTTTTGATCGCGAAGGATCCCCAGATAAAAAGATAGAAAAAGTGCTGCACTTCATGAGAGAGGTTTTGGAAGATGAGTCTGGAAAAAGGTTTCAAGATTTTTGGAATGCAAAAAAATTGTGCGCCCCGTTATTCAAAGAGTCGATTAATCCCACCAAACGACACTATCTCTGGAAGGAGTATGAAGAGCTGTCCATAGAGGCAAAGCAGGTTCGAGATATCCAAGATGAACAGGTAGAGTTTGCAGCGGAGCAGATTCAGCTTGCCATTGATGCTTTAGAAGCTGACATTCATCAATTTGAAAAACTCTTATCACACCTCCCCAAAATCACCTTTCCTAAGGAAATTCAAAGCTTTCTAGGTAAACAGTATGACCTGACTCAAAGAGAGCTCACTCTCCTGAAAACATTGATTGATCGGTTAACGGCTCTTAGAAACGAAGTTTCTTCCTTACAAATGAGGATAGGACCTAAAGCAAAAATCCTAAAGCGCCTCTCCAAAATGGGCGATTCACTCTTCCCAAAGCGCAAGCAGCTGCAAGAACAACTGAGTGCGCAGTTTTTAACAGATGTGTCTAGGTTTATTAATGAGCGCTGTTCTCCTGATGGAGATAAAACACCTTATTATGTGATCCGAAAAGAGATCAGTTATTTCCAAAAAGCGGCAAAGCAACTCAGTCTCTCTCCACGAACCTTTAAAGAGACCAGAATGTTACTGAACAGTCAATGGGATGTGCTGGAGATAAAAGATCAAGAAAGGCGCAAGGCATTAGAAGAGCAGCAGAAAGAGGAAGAAAAGTACCTTGGAGAGATTCAGGGTAAACTTCAGGAGTTTGACTCCTTATGCAATAGTGATGAAGATCTATCTTCAAAAACAATTAGCAATAGTGCAAATAAGCTTTTAGAAGAGATCAAAGCACTTCCTTTAACTCATAAAACAAGGCGAAATCTCGAAGGTCAAGTTGATAAGAGCTGCGGGGCTGCTTTTGCTAAGATTGCCTATAGAAGTGAGAAGGAAAAAGAGCAGATTCAAAAACAAGTTACTGCATTTAATGATGCTCTTTTGAGTCTTGTTGAAAAAGCACCTAGTTTGCCCCATGAAGAGCTTGCTCAAGAGAGGAGCCGTTTGTGGGAGTCTTTTGATACTTTTGGCCTTCAATCTGGAGAGGCTCATGAGGCTCTTAGAAAATTCACAGAAATCGAGGGCCACCTTCTCGATAAACAAGAGGGGAAGAGGCTCTCTCAGGACGCATATGAAGTTGCCTTTGAAGCTCGGTTTTCCCTTACCGAAAAGATAAAAAAAGAGATGGAAGATTATCGAAAAGAAATGGGTGGGTCTGGGCTTGACTTTCAAAGGGCAATGGTCTATCGTGAGCTTTATGATAGCGCTAAGAATCAGCTTGATAAGGAGCTGGAAGCGCTCGAACTTCTAGAAGAGAAATTTGATAGCCAATAACCTTGGTCAAAACACTTTGAAAAAACTCAAAGCTATTAGCGCATTCGACCTCGATCACACGTTGATTGAAGCGAATAGTAGTCTCCTCTTTTTTCACTACTTGGTTAGGAAGCGTTTGCTTCACCCTACCTCACTTCTGCGCACAATTCTCTACTCATTGAAGCATCATTTTTTTAATCTAGGCTTAGAAGAACTCCACGCCAGAGTTTTTGACAGGTTTTTAAAAGGGCGCTCACTTCAAATGATTGAGGATCAAGTCGAGCAGTTTTTAAAAGAAGAATTTTATCGCTACATCTACTTTCCCTCATTTGCCCGCCTGCGTCGTGCTCAGCATGAAGGGCATCTGACAATTATTCTCTCTAACTCTCCTTCGTTCATTGTTGGGCCTATTGCGCGTTATCTAGGTGTTCCTCTCTGGAGTGCTTCAGAGTATAAAGTGGATAAAAAGGGGGTTTTAGAAGCTGTTAAGTCAATTTTAGTGGGTGAGGGGAAAGCAGATTATTTAAAAAGGCTTGCTGATGAGCATGGGATTGATATGAGTCATGTCTATGCCTACTCCGATAGCCCCCTCGATTTGCCTTTTCTAGATGTTGCGGGAACGCCTGTGGTTGTGAACCCCACAAAGAAAATGCGTCAGATTTCCTCTGAAAAGTCCTGGGAGGTCATTTGATTTGTGGCTAAAAGAGTAGGTCTTTTTGGGGGAACATTTGATCCGATCCACTTTGGCCATCTCAACCTAGCTGCAGAAGTGTTAGAAAGGCTTGGCCTCGATCAAATTCTTTTTTGTCCGGCCTATATTTCCCCGTTAAAACAAGACTCTCCGCCCCTTTGTACACCCCTAGATCGCTTAAATATGGTCATGCTAGCTACAGAAGAAGTTCCGCAGTTTGTTCCTTATGACAAAGAGGTTCTTCAAACATCGCCTTCATTCACGATCGATACAGTCAAAAGTCTCATTAAAAGGGAACAAGAACTCTATTTTATCATGGCTGAAGACGTTCTTTCAGGGCTTGCAGAGTGGAAAGATGTCGAAACACTTTTTGAATTTGCCAAGCCGATTATTGGCTCAAGGCAGGGATCTGCACCTGAAGCAATTCAAAAACTTTCAGGGCAGCTGCAGCAAAAAATTCGGGAAGGGATGTGCCCCATTCCACAATTTGAAATCTCAAGTACTGAGGTCAGAAATCGACTCAAAAAAAGGCTTTACTGCGGCCATTTAGTCCCTGGAAAAGTCCTAGACTATATATACCAAAAGGGCTTATATTATTAAATCTTTAGTATGGTCGGCTCCATTGGAAAATTGAGTTGTTGATCTTCAGAGAACTTTTCAGAATTTTGGATGTTTTTTCCTCGTAAATAGCTGATTTTGCTATTCACTTCGTCAAAAATATCCAAACTTCAAGAAAACTACCAATGAATCTCAATAACTCAATTTTCCAATGCAGCCTTAAGTAATTTTTCAAAGTTAATTATGGTATTAGGCTATCCCGAATTAGTCAAAAAGCTTGCACAACTCATTTACGATAAAAAAGGAACGAATATCATTGGAATCGACATCAGAGGTGTTTCGTCGATTACCAGTTTCGTCCTCATTGCAAATGGCAATGTGAGCCGACATGTAAGCGCCCTTTCAAATCTCATTGAAGAGTTCATGAAAGAGCATGGTGAAAAGCTTGTCCACCTAGAAGGAAAACAGAATGGGGACTGGGTTGTTCTGGATTATTCAGATCTGGTGATTCACCTCTTCGTCCCTGAAATGAGAGAGAAATATCAACTTGAAAGATTGTGGAGCGATGGTCAAGTCGTTGATCTAGAGCTTTCCACTTCCAAATTAGGTTAGAAGTAAGAATATGAGTGGGAAAAGACGCGTTGTGATTACTGGCATGGGAATTGTCTCATGCTTTGGAATGGATACTGATGAATATTATAACAGCTTGCTGGCTGGGAAGAGTGGTGTGGGCCCCATTACGGCTTTCGACTGCAGCGATTACCCAACGCGCTTTGCGGCCTCTGTTCAGGGCTTTGATACGGGAGACTATATCGACAAAAAGCAAGCAAGACGTGTTGACCCCTTTATCCGCTATACAATGGTTGCTGGTAAAAAAGCTGTTGAAAATGCAGGCATTACTGGGGAGGGTTTAGAGAAGCTCAATAAAGAAAAGTGTGGGATTCTTGTCGGCTCTGGTATGGGGGGGATGTCGGTCTTTTACGATGGGAATAAGACACTCCTTGAAAAAGGGTTTAACCGCATCACACCCTTTTTTGTCCCTTACATCATTACAAATATGGGTGGGGCGCTTCTAGGAATTGATCTCGGATTCCAGGGGCCAAACTATTCGATTTCGACAGCATGCGCGACAGCAAACTACTGCATTATTTCTGCGGCAAACCACATCCAAAAAGGGGATGCAGACCTCATGTTGTGTGGGGGAACAGAAGCGGCAATTAACCCTGTCGGAGTTGCGGGTTTTGTTGTGATCAAAGCACTTTCACAAAAGAATGATGATTATCAGTCTGCTTCTCGACCATGGGATAAAAATCGCGATGGCTTTGTCATTGGAGAAGGTTCTGCAGTTCTCGTTTTAGAGGAACTCGAACATGCAAAGAAGCGTGGAGCGACAATCCTCGCCGAGTACGTTGGGGGATCGGTCTCTTGCGATGCCTATCATATGACAAGTCCTCGTGAAGATGGAGCGGGAGTTGCTCAAGCGATGGAGACTGCCATCGATGAGGCGGGAATCGAAAAGAGCGATGTCAACTATATCAATGCCCATGCGACGTCGACTGTTGTTGGGGATCTTTGTGAGATTCGCGCGATTCGAAAAGTGTTTGGAGACCACACGAATAACATCAAAATCAATGGAACCAAGTCGATGATTGGTCACTGTTTAGGAGCTGCTGCTGGAATGGAAGCAATTGCAACGGTGAAGGCGATTCAAACGGGGAAACTGCATCCTACAATCAATGTGGAGAATCCAGAAGATGAGATCGAGGGGATTGACATTGTTCCAAATAAGCCTATCGATCACAAAATCAAGGTTGCGATGTCCAACTCGTTTGGATTTGGGGGACACAACTCAACGATTCTTTTAGCTCCCTATCAGCCATGACGAGAGTCGCTGTTACCTGTTATGGGATCATCCCGCTTAAAAGGACACTTGATGGATGGGAAGTCTTTCTGGTTCAGCAGAAGCATGGAAAACACTGGGGATTTCCCAAGGGGCATCCGAACGAAGGTGAAGAGCCGAAGCAGACAGCAGAGAGAGAGCTCTATGAGGAGACTGGCCTCGAAGTGCGCCAATTTCTAGATCACACACTGACCAATCGCTACTCCTTCGAATCTGAAGGGAAATCTGTCGATAAAACTGTTCACTTCTATTTAGCTGAGGTCACAACTGAGCCGATCCTTGACGCTAGTGAAATCGATGCAGGACTGTGGATGCCGGTTAATAAAATTTTTAATTACATCTCATTCCCTGAAGATAAGCCCCTCTTTGAGTCTCTTATTACATCGCTTTCAAAATAGTTTTTTTTGTAATAATATTATTATAAGTTAGGAAAAAATTATGACTGTTTATTCTGATTTATCACAATTATCTCAATTTGGAACCCAGTTCCAAG
Source organism: Simkaniaceae bacterium (assembly GCA_030149435.1). Classification (GTDB taxonomy): domain Bacteria; phylum Chlamydiota; class Chlamydiia; order Chlamydiales; family Simkaniaceae; genus JASBRR01. The sequence continues at coordinate 15,720 of JASBRR010000024.1, read as the reverse complement.
CCTGTAAGACTCAAGGCGACCTTGATGCCTTGGTGGGGTCCTGGCGCGGCAAGCGTTTCACTCTCTTTGATCATGCCATGGTTGATGAGAATAACAAATCTGACCTGCAATCAGTCATTACCCAAGTAGATTTTGATTTACCTAGGAATCACATCTCACTGAATGGAACACGCTATGATGGAAAGACTTGGTATTTTGGTATGGAGACTTATGACGCAAAAAGCATATCCAAAGCTCTATCAGATGATGTAAAGCTCTCGCCAGATCAAGTAAAGAAAGTGATGGCGCAGATGCAACAAGGAGTTTTTGCTGAAACAGCTCGACTCATTGGTCCGTTTATTCATGATAAATTGAATATCGCGACTCGAATGGATCTACAGCCTTTAGTCATTAAGGTGAATACAAATAGCCCTGATATCATTTCTGTGAGTGCAGAGAAAAAGTATCAGACTTATAACACCTCTGGTAACGAAGGTAACCCCAAAGCTATCCATCTCTTTCAGACCCGAGTCGATCTCGTGATTCCAAAAGATCCCGAACAGCCTTCGACGGGAAGCTGGAGCTGGGAAGTCCTCTAGACCTACTTGAGTAGGTCGTCAAACTTGTCGTGATTTTTTGTGTTGAACTTGTGTCGCTTTAAATCAGGTGTTTCTACATGCATTCCTGAAAATAACTTGGCCGTGGAGGCTGTGGTTTTTTTGGAAAGCTGTACTGCTGGGCTATTACTTCCTGGAGGGATTGGAGCTCCGCCCCCTGTTCCATCGACTTTTCTGATTTGATTGAGTTCTTTCATGACCACTCCTGAGTTTAACATTCAAATATTCTTTTTTCTTAATGGTTTTGCTCAATTGAAGTCAATGTTACACTGAGGTTTTGTGAATGATTAGAAACTATGGCACGTAGGATTTTTCTTCTTGTTTTTTCTTGGGCTGGTCGGCTTGTCTTAGGTTTGCGCTATCGCATTCGCGTTAAGAACGTTGAGTGCCTTAAAAAAGGGAATCAAGCGGGAACTCTATTTCTGCCCAACCATCCCGCTGAAATTGATCCTGTGATCTTAAATGGACTCCTTCTAGGTAGATATTGCCCGCGCCCCCTGATCAATGAGGATTTTTATTACATGAAGGGGATGCGCTTCTTCACGAACCTCGTGAATGCCATACCTCTTCCCGACTTTGATCGTTCTTTGAGTAAGTGGAAGGTGCATGAGGCGGAGAAGGCTCTTGAGTCTGTCGTGGAGAGTTTGAAGCAGGGAGATCATGTTCTGCTCTATCCGTCAGGCCACTTGAAATCATCGGGCGTTGAAAAGATTGGGGCAAACTCATTTGTCTCAAAAATATTAGCCGCATGCCCTGATATCAATGTTGTCCTGGTAAGAACAACGGGGCTTTGGGGGAGCTTGTTTTCGTGTGCACCAACAGGGCGTTCTCCAGAGTTTTGGCCAACAATAAGGGATGGGGTTAAAATCTTACTCAAGAACGCCATTTTCTTCTGTCCGCGCCGTTCGTTAGAGATCGAGTTTTCGATGAATCCAGAGGGGCTGCCGCGACATGGTAAGAAACAAGAGCTGAATACCTTTCTCGAAGATTGGTATAATCGCTATCCTCTCTCCGATGGGAGGGTGGTTGACTCAGAGCCACTTCAGCTAGTTTCTCACAGCTTTTTATTCAAGAAATATCCTGAGATTTATGACCCCGGAGAAGAGGCGTTTGACCAAGAGGATCTAGATGTTCCTCCAGAAATGCGGGAGACGATCTATCAAGAACTCGCTAGAGTTTCTCACAAAAAAGGGGAAGAGATCAGTGATGACCATGAACTTGCACGCGATCTTGGCCTCGACTCCCTCGACCTTGCTGGTATTGAGACATTCTTAGATGAGCGTTATGCGGTTAAAGGAAGCCGCGATATGCCGATTACATTTGTAAAAGATCTCTATCGCCTGGTGCTAATGAAAGAAGATGATCAAGAGGCTTCCAAGCAGCTTCCTAGAGAGGTTGAGTACTGGCCAGAAGAGAGTTCTCGACCTGACCCTTCGCTTCCTGTAGGAAAAACGATGCAGGAGGCTTTTTTAGCATCTGTAGAACGCATGGGAAAGCATACAGCGTGTCGCGATGCTTCTACTGGAACGCTCTCTTATTGCCGGCTGGAGCTTGGTGTGATGGTGCTCGCTAGAAAGTTTAGAAAATGTCCTGGTCGCTATATTGGCGTTTTGCTTCCATCTTCTATAGGAAGCTATATGACCATTTTAGCGACTCTTTTTGCAGGGAAAATTCCTGTCGTGCTGAATTGGACAACAGGGGTGAGAAACTTAAATCATGCGAAGAGCCTTTTAGGTATTGATGTGGTGATCACGGCGCGTCGCTTTTTGCAGAAGGCGGCAGAGATCGATTTAGGGGAGCTGGCATCAAGTCTGCTACTGCTAGAAGATATCAAAAGGGAGACAACCCTATTTGATCTATTACGCAGCATTGTCATGCCTCCATTAAAGCCGCGAGCAAAGCCGAGCGATGTTGCAGTTGTATTATTTACAAGTGGAACAGAAACCCTTCCGAAGGCTGTCCCGCTCACTCATCAAAACCTCCTTGCAAATCAGAGAATGGTGCTAGAGGTTGTTCACCCTTCGAAAGATGAAGTGATTTATGGGGTGCTGCCTCCGTTTCACTCGTTTGGCTATAACATGACAGGGCTACTCCCTCTCCTCGCTGGAATTAAGGTATTTTATGCGCCAGATCCGACTGATACATGGGGAATGGTGAGTGACATTGTGAGATTCCGCCCAACGCTTCTTTGCGCCGCACCGAGTTTTTATCGCAATATCTTCCGCGTTGCTGGGAAAAAGGAGCTCGACTCGGTGCGCCTCTTCATATCAGGGGCAGAAAAAGCTCCGGAATCTCTCTTTAAGTTTATAGAAGGGTTGGGAGATGGCAAACATCTTGTTGAAGGATATGGAATTACTGAGTGTTCTCCAGCAGTAACGATTGGAAGGTTAGACGAGCCCAGAAATGGTGTGGGGAAACCTTTAAGTGGGGTTGAGCTTTGTGTGATTCATCCCGACACAAAAGAAAAGCTCTCTCAAGGAGAGGTCGGTGAGATTTGCATCAGTGGAGAAACAGTCTTTGAAGGGTATCTCGGCCAAGATGTTCCCCATCCCTTTATTGAGATCGAAGGGAAAACCTGGTATCGTAGTGGGGATTTAGGGCACATTGACCCCGATGGCTCATTGATTTTGGGAGGGCGGCTCAATCGCTTCGTAAAAATCGGTGGAGAGATGGTGAGTCTAGTTTCGGTGGAAGAGGTGTTAACAGCATTCGGAAAGGAACATGGGTGGATTCCAAAGGGGGAAGAAACGCCCCAGCTGGCCGTCGGTGCATTAGAAAAGAATCAAGAAAAACCCCTTTTGATCCTTTTTACGACCTTTTCCATAACAAAAGATGAGGTGAACGGGGCGCTCCATAGCTCTGGTTTTGGGCGTATTATAAAGGTGAGCGATGTGCATCAAATCCCTGAGATTCCGATGACGGGAACAGGTAAAGTGCAGCTAAGAAAGATCAGCGAGTGGATTAAAGAAAAATATGCTTAATATTTATAACACGGAATCTCGGAAAAAAGAGCCCATTTCGCTTGCCACAGGTCAAGATAAGATCCGGATGTATACATGCGGTCCGACGATCTACCACTTTGCTCATATTGGAAATTTCCGCACCTATGTTGTGGAAGACCTTTTCCGCCGCGCGATTCTCTATTTTGGTATGCCTATTGTTCAGGTGATGAACCTCACAGATGTTGATGATAAAACGATTAAGGGAGCACTTAACGCAGGGGTTTCTTTAGGGGAGTATACAGAGAAGTACAAAAAGGCATTCTTTGAAGACCTTGAAGCTCTTAATACACAGCCTGTTGAGATTATCGCTCCTGCGACCTCATACATTGATGCTATGATTGCCATGATTGAGAAGCTTCTCAAAAAAGGTGTGGCTTACAAAGGGAAAGATGGGGATATCTTTTTTAGCATCAAAAAGTTCCCCTCCTATGGTCGTCTCTCTCATCTGAAGCTAGATGAGCTCAAAGAAGGCGCATCAGAAAGAGTGACAGATGAGTATGAGAAGGAGGCAGCCTCTGACTTTGTCCTTTGGAAGGCGTACAAACCCGATCGAGATGGAGACACCTTTTGGGAGAGCCCCTTTGGAAAAGGGCGGCCGGGGTGGCACATTGAGTGTTCTGCCATGGCCAATGCCCTTTTAGGAGACAGCATCGATATTCACATGGGTGGCGTGGATAATATTTTCCCCCATCATGAGAACGAGATTGCTCAGTGTGAAGCGTGTAATCACTCCACTTTTGTGAGGCACTGGATCCATGTCGAGCACCTCCTTGTGGACGGAAAAAAGATGTCGAAAAGCTTGGGTAACTTTTACACCTTGCGAGATCTTTTCGCAAAAGGATACGCCTCTCGTGAGGTGCGCTACCAGCTGATGACGACACATTATCGGACCCAGCTCAACTTTACCCTTGATGGGTTAGATAGTGCGCGTCATACGCTCAGAAGGATCGATGATTTCATCTACCGACTGAAAAAAGTCAAACAGGAGGGAGGGGCCTCAATTTCTCCCTACATTGCCGATGTGAGAAAAGCTTTTAAGCAAGCGCTTGCGGATGATCTCAATATCTCGGTTGCCATTTCTGTCTTGTTCGACATGATCCGTGAAATCAACTCCCGACTCGACCAGAAAGCCCTGGGTTTACTCGCTTCTGAAGAGGTGATTGTCTTTCTAAAAGAGGTTGATCAGGTTCTAGGCGTTTTGTTTACACAAGAAGAAGAGAGCATTCCTCCTGAGATTATGGAAGCTTTTGAGAAAAGGCAAAAGGCGCGCGCCGCAAAGGATTGGGGCGCAGCAGATCATGCTCGCGATTTCATTCAGTCGAAAGGGTATGTGATTGAGGACTCTCTAGACGGGTCGCGCGTTAAAAAACAATCGTGATGGGGCGAAACTCGCAAAAGGGCCTTTCCCAATAGTCTCAAAAAAGGTATTTGGTCGAGTATGGGTAATCAAGCTGTTTTTGTCGTTAATTGTGGGAGCTCATCTGTTAAATTTCAGATGGTTGAGCCTCTCACAGGGAAAGTGCTTTTAAAAGGGCGCGCAGAAAACCTTCAGACAGAGAGGGCACAGCTCTTTTGGGAAAAAGAGCAAAGGGCGCTTTCGAAGAGTGGCTACCTTTCCGTTCTTCAGGAGATTGCTCATCGCATGCGCCCTTTCGAAAACGACTTACTTGGTATAGGGCACCGGGTGGTGCATGGAGGAGAGCTCTTTCAAGAGTCGGTCTTAATTGATACAAATGTGCTCGATCAGATTGACCAGTGTACTCCCTTAGCGCCGCTTCACAACCCCGTCAATCTTCAAGGGATTAAGATCTTTTCGGAAGCTTTTCCACATTTGCCTCAGGTGGCGGTCTTTGATACAGCATTCCATCAAACTCTGCCCGACTATGCTTACCTTTTTGGCCTCCCTTACGAATATTACGAAAAGCACCAAGTACGCCGTTACGGCTTTCATGGGACGAGCCATCGGTTTGTCACCAAGGAGGCTGCAAAGCAGCTGAATGTTCCACTAGAATCTCTCGCACTCATTTCGATGCATTTGGGGAATGGGTGCAGTGTCTGCGCCGTTCTTGGGGGAAAAAGCCTCGACACCAGCATGGGAATTACCCCAATGGGAGGAGTAATGATGGGGCAGCGATGTGGCGATCTCGATCCCAGCTTAGTGGGTTTTTTAGAGAAAAAACTCAGTCTCAAGACTGAAGAGGTCATGGATATTCTCAACAAAAAAAGTGGCCTTTTGGGTGTTTCTGGTGTAAGTGAAGATGTGCGCGAAATTGAGAAAGCGGCAAATGAGGGAAATAGGCGTGCAAAAATTAGTCTAGAGATTTTCTGCTATCAGGTCGCCAAGATGGTTGCCTCTTACATTGTTCCGTTAAAGCGTGTCGATGCACTGATCTTTACTGGAGGAATTGGGGAAAATTCAGTTTTCGTTAGACAAAGGGTGTGTGAATGGCTTACTGGAATAGGCGTTGAAATTGATCCTAGTCAGAATGTGACGGGTAAAAGAGGTGTGATTTCACCCGTAGATAAAGACCCAAAAGTTTTGGTTGTCCCCACAAATGAAGAGTGGGTCATTGCGCAAGATGTGAAGGGGATTGTAGATGCGTAGACTTCTGATCACTCCGATTACCCCTCATGCGGGAGTCTATCCCGTTGCTATAGCTCTTGGGACGCTTCTCGAAAATCAGGGTCTCAAAGTGAGACATGTCACCCCTATTGTGGAAGGACCTGCTGGTGATAATGAATCGGCGCTATCTAATTTCTCTTGGCCCCTATCTTTCTCTTTTGCATCTAGGCTCATGAGTCATGGAAGAAAAGAGGAACTTTTAGAGTTCATTGTAGCCTATGTTGCAAAAGGGGAAGAGGAAGAAGATATCACTCTGATTCAAGGGTGTGAAATGCTCGGCCGTGAAATGGGATGGGCGCTTTCCTGTGATGTGATTCAAATCGCGGCTCCACGGGCGCAAAGTGCGCAAAGTTTTGCTGAAGAGATCCAGATTTATACACAGGATCAAAGGTCTGATGGGATCATTATCAACTGCTTGGATACACTACCCAAGTGGAGTGATAGAAATGAGGAACTACGGTTACTTTTGGGGCAGTTTGGTAAGCGAGTACTCGGTATCGTTCCTCCCAATCCAAAGTTGAATGCTCCCCGTGTTAAAGACCTAGCGAGCTTTTTGGAAGCAGAGATCGTTTGCGGCGCCTCTGAGGGGGATCGGCGCATTGAACACTTCGAGATTGCCTCTACTACTATGCTGCATCAGGTTGATGTACTTACCCATCAAACGTTGTTGATTTGCAAAGCCGATCACAAAGAGGCACAAAAAACCATTGAATATATTTTAGAAAATGAGATCCCCTTAGCTGCTGTATTAGTTTTAGGGGAGTTCCATCCCGATTTAGAACTGAAAAAAGGGAAGTTGCCCATCCTCACGGTCACGGATGATCTTTGGCATGTGGTGATGAACCTACACAGCTTTGATACCTCTCTGATTCCTCTAGATGACCAGGAGAGAATTGCAAAGAGCTGTGCAATGATAAAAAGTCATATCGATCCTAAGTTCCTTCCGCCAGAAACGGAGAGGGGAATCTCTCCAACAGAGCTCCGCTTCCAACTATTGGATAAGGCAAAACAAGCAAAGAAAACCATTGTGCTGCCTGAAGGGACAGATCCCCGTATTTTAAAAGCGGCGAATCTCGCGGAGAAAAAGAAGATTGCGCACTGCGTCTTGCTGGGTAATCCAAAAGAGATGCACAAGCTCGCAAACCAGGAGGGGATTGAACTAGAAAGGGGCCTCGAACTGATAGACCCCGAAGCAATCTCAAGCGACTATATCGACGCACTTGTTAATCTCAGAAAGCATAAAGGGATGGATGCTATCAAAGCAAAAGAAGCCCTTAGCGACCCCATGATGCTGGGGACGATGATGTTATCCAAAGGTGATGTTGATGGTCTCGTTGGGGGAGCGTGTACAACAACAGCCAAAACGATTGTTCCCGCGCTCCAAGTGATTAGAACAACCCCGAGTGCACGTGTGGCTTCCTCCCTTTTCTTTATGTGTTTAAAAGATCGCGTTCTCGTTTATGCCGATTGCGCAGTCAATGCCACACCCACTGCAGAAGACCTCGCCGATATTGCTCTTCAAAGTGCAAAAACAGCAGAGGCATTTGGGATTGTTCCACGCATTGCGATGATTAGCTACAGCACAGGCGATTCAGGGAAAGGGGAAGAAGTGGAAAAAGTCAAGAAAGCGACGCAGCTCGTCAAAGAAAAGGAACCCACTCTACTCATCGATGGCCCGCTCCAGTATGACGCAGCTCTTAGCCCAGAGGTTGCCAAGCACAAAGCGCCAAATAGTCCCATTGCAGGAAACGCAACCCTCTGCATTTTCCCAAATCTCTCCACCGGCAATGTCACCTACAAAGCAGTCCAGCGTAGCTCTGAGATTCTCTCCATCGGCCCCATTCTTCAGGGGCTCAATAAACCAGTCAACGATGTCTCGCGCGGCTCGTCCGTCGATGACATCCTCTACACGATTGCAGTTACAGCAATTCAGGCGACACAACCCTAACCAAAGTAATGACAATCTAATTATTTGTTTATTGCATCGCCAGCAATCGCTGGTTTAGGTAAGGTCACCTCTATGTGGGACTGTTGGGAAATTCCATCCTCACACATTTTGCACTTTTTTTGGCAAAATCAAAATTTTTGCAAATCTCCTATACTTAGGTATATGTAGATTTTCAACTCTTTCGATTTTTCTCAAAAACAGCTACAAAATCTGCAAAGAGCGACTTTCCCAACAGCCCCATGTAGCCTTCGTCATCTGAAGAATCTCCGCCATACGGTGTAAGGTCTTTCTTAAAGCGTAATTTATCTTTTGCTTCTTCAGGAAATTTTTCCATAAAAAGGCGATTAAGCGCTTTCATGTGTCTTTTAACTAAACAAACATTCTCGCCAACATTAGGTATTGCAAATGTTGCATATGGCCCATCACTGTGAAAAAAATCTTTAAAGGATATTTTTCCAGCATCCATTAGTTTTAGGGCTCGGATTGTTGTGGCTGCATAAGGTAAATTTTGTTTTTCACTTTTTGCATTGAGACGGCGCGCTACTTCTTTTACAAAAATATTGTAACACAGCTTATTCAGAAGCTTCAAAGCATAAAATACATAATCGATGTCTTGAATACTAAGTCTTTGACTAACTTCATCTTCAGTAAACGCATGAATCCTCGATGGGTATGAAAGAAGTAGTGATGCAATTGCTTTGTCTTTATCAGCTGGATCCTTTTCCATAAAAAGCTTTATTGATCTTACTTGTGTGCATATGTCGTTATATTTTCCCAATTCATGCATATAATAATTGCCAGGGTGGTCGACATTAAAACGATTCTCGTATTCCTGGTGGTGGTATTTTAGAAATACGCTATCTTTACTTAATTCAACCTGTTCTGTTGGAGCACTCCCAAATTTATCAACTTTTAGCATGTGATTGTCATGATAGTATCCATTAGGCTCATTGGGAAAAAGAGGACCAAAAGTATCAGATTCAGCGCAGATTAGAATACGAGCAGACACACCGGAGGCTTTGATGACTTCAGGCTTTTCTCCCCTTCTCGTGCTTAACATAGCTGCTGTAAACTCTTCTCTTTTCGGTTGATGTTTCCACGCCCCATCTCTTTTCCGAATATAGTGTTTTTGAATTAATTTTTGAGTTTCAATTTCTGTATCCGAATCATATCCATTATCTTGTTTTGTAATGGCCTCTGCAGCAGCTGCTGCTTTTGATTTTTGATGGATTGGTGATGTCATAAAACTTTCCTTGAAAAACAAATGAAGTTTGAGAACTTAAAATATTTTTTTAAAAAAACAAAGTGTTTCTTGTTTATGTGGGAGCAAAGTTAAAATGTCACCCCCATCGGGATCCAAAGAGGACTGGAGGAGGCAAAGCTTCCTCGAACTTCATTGCAACTGATCCCCTTGTCGCACTAAAAGGTGACATTTTAACATTGCTCTGACAGCCTAGAAGATATCGCAAGGGAAGGTGCGAGGAAAGTTCTTGCTCAAGCTATTGAAAATGAAGCGGAAGAGTTCGTTCAACACTTCTCGAATCGGCGAGATGGTAATGGTCACCTAGTTGTCAAACGAAAAGGCTACCTACCTGAAAGGCCTATTCAAACAGGTATCGGTCCCATTCCAATAAAGAAACCAAGGACAAGAGGAGAAAAGTTCACGAGTGCGATCCTGCCCTCTTATTTAAGAAGAGCTCCAAGAATCGATGCACTTATCCCAGCGCTTTATCTGAGGGGTATATCAACAGGAGATATGAGAGAGGCCCTGGCAGCGATCCTTGGGACCTGCGCTCAGGGCCTCTCTCCAGCCAATATCTCTAAGCTTATGGGACTGTTAGGAAAGTCGCTCTTTGCAGATTTTGCGGCGTTTTTTGAGAAAAATTGAAAGAGTTGAAAATCTACATATACCTGAGTATAGGAGATTTGCGAAAATTTTGATTTTGCCAAACAAGGCGAAAAATGTGTGAGGATGGAACTTCCCAACAGTCCCGTTAAGCCTATGCTTTCAAATGAACTCGCTGGTCCTACCCGTACATGCACAAAAACCCGGGAATATTGTGCGCGTTCCCATTACATGCACAAAAAATGAGGTTTTCTGTGCATGTAAAAGAAAAAACTAGCTAGTTCCAACCAATGCATTATAAAGTTGCGTATTCAAATATAGATTTTCCTTACCAAATTTGTGCTTCTCTAGTAATCCTATCTTCACTAAAGATTCTAAGTGCTTAGATGCGGTGTTTCGGTGGGTTTGTGTCTCTCTAGCAACAAATTCTATTTTCGTATAAGGATGTCGAAAAAGGTTATTAAGTAGTTCATGACTATAAATCTGAGGCGCTTTTTTCTTTATTTCTCTTTTAAATACCAACATAAGCTGCTGAATTTCTTTGATAATATTTACTGTTTTGCTAGATGTCTGATAAACAGCCTCAAGTACATATAAGATCCACTCTTCCCATGAGCCCGATTCTCTAACATGCTGTAGGAGCTTGTAGTATTCGTCTCGAGTTCGGTTGATGTATTTCGATATATATAGAATTGGTGAATCAAGAAGTCCTAGCTTAAGAAGATATAATACAATCAATATGCGTCCAGTTCTACCGTTCCCATCATAGAACGGATGAATGCTCTCAAACTGGTGATGAATAATAGACATTTTAGTTAATGGATCTAAGTTGCAGAGTTTATCTTCATTCATAAATAACTCTAAGTTCTCCATCAGCTCAACTATTTCTTTTGGATCTTGTGGAGGCGTGTAAACGATTTCACCAGTTCGACTGTTCTTAAGTTCGGTACCAGGGAGCTTTCTGAAGCCCGCTGTGTTTTCTACGACCTCTTTTTGCACTGATAAAATGTCGGTAAGACGTATTAATCCCCTTTTTTCAACCTCATTAGATCCTTGGCGAAGAGCGTTGGCATAGTTATGCACTTCTTTCGCTTCAAGGCTTGTGAAGCTTTTTGCTGTGTAGTCGCTTTTATATAGATCATCCTGACTAGTGATAATGTTTTCAATAGCAGAGCTGTCTTTGGCCTCTTGAAGTGAAAGGGTGGCAACCAGTACTTGTTGATTTGGAACAGTCATAGCCACTCCTTTAAGCTCTGCAAGCGCTTGGTGAGCTAAAATTAGCTTTTTCAAGACAGCGGTGGTTTCAATCTCCTTTTTTAGGGGTAATCGGGGGATTCTATATTCCACTTGTTGCTCCAGAATCAGTCAGTTCGCGACTGCTTGTCCATTCATGTGATTGTATCATCTTTTCTAAATGAAATACTATAAACTTGATCTGTTTTTTTTGTTTGGGAGTTTGATTTTGCTATTGAGGTACTGTTTGCTGGGGAATTTACGTGTGTTTTCAGTCAATTCGTCGATAAGCTCAATAAACGCCATTTTAAGGAGAAAACCTTCTCGTTTATGTCGTTGGTGCTGGAGGGCTATTTTTGCTCTTGTTTTGTCGAAGAGGTTTTTCCACACGCAAAAGTAGCCGTTGCGTTTGACAACTAGATGACCATTACTATCTCGTCGATTCGAGTAGTGTTGAGCGAACTCTTTCGCTTCATTTTCAATAGCTTGAGCAAGAACTTTCCTTGCACCTTCTCTTGCAATATCTTCTAGGCTTTTCATAAAAGTTGGGTTTTCTTCATACTGTTTCATAAGCGTATCTCATTTAATTTTTGAAACAATTTTTAGGTTCCAAATGATACGCTCATTTTTTCTCAGACACAGCTTTTGATCATACCTCCACGCAAAAAAAGGCCTTTATCTCAGATCAAGTTGCCTAGTACCTCGAAGGTTGTGCTAAAGATGAAGCTCCTATTCAAGGCCTCACCAATTAAGCTTGGGTCTGTTCCTTTTCTAAGGAACTCAGAGATAAAACACCTTCTTATTTGCGGAGCAACAGGAACAGGGAAAACCAACGCATTAAGAAGCCTTATGCATCAAATACGACAGCGTGGTGATCGTGCTATTATTGTAGATACAACAGGGGATTTCGTTTCAAAATTCTTTAGAGAAGAGAAGGACATCCTTTTCAATCCATATGACAAAAGATCTCAAGGTTGGCATCCGTGGTGCGAGTGCTCGTATGACTACGATTATGAGCAGCTTGTTTGGAGTCTGATCCCTAGAATGGATCAAAATCATGACAGCTTTTTCCAAGAAGCAGGAAGAGCTGTGATCTCAGCAGCATTAAAGAAGCAGAAAAAATCTGATAAGCTAGATATTAAGGGTTTGGTAGATGGTCTTTTAACAAAAAGCATTACTGAGCTCTACACAGAATAAGAATATGAAGAAACCCCTGCTAAAATTTACTTAGATCCTAGGGGAGAACGCACAACGATTCCTGTGCGAGCAACCATCGCTAATAATATCCGCCATTTTAGGATGCTTCAGAATACCGACACCCCATTTTCAATCCGCGACTGGGTTCTGTCAGATGATAAGTCTGATGAGTGGCTCTTCCTCTCTTGTCAGACAGAACAGCGAAAGGCTTTGCACTCTCTTTTGTCAGTCTGGTTTTCTATTGCGCTGAATTCCATCAAAAGGCGAACTCCTGCTCAATCCAAGCAGAAAATTTGGTTAATTTTTGATGAGCTCCATGCTTTGCAAAAGCTTGAGTATCTAGAAGAGTCCCTTGCAGAACTTCGGAAATATGGCGGAGCAATGGTTTTAGCGACTCAAAACCTGTCCCAAATCGATAAGCTGTATGGACAACATGGTGCTCGGGTCATTCTTGACCAATGTAGTACCAAGCTAATCTTCAGACAAAGCGATCCAGACATTGCAAAGCGTATGTCTTCATTCTTTGGACAGAGAGAATTTATGGAAACGCAAGAAGGGTTATCTTATGGCGCTCACGAAATGCGAGATGGAGTGAGTCTTTCAAGTGTGGAAAGAACTCGCCCTGTAATTTCTCCAACTCGGATTTTAACCCTGCCTGACCTTGAGGCATACATCAAGCTTCCTGGAAACTGGCCTGTCGTTAAATCCAAGTCGAAATATGTTAAACAAGGCGATATTGCAGATGCTTTTGTGGAAAATCGCGACGTGTACCGTGTTCTCAGAACGAACGAAGAAAATACTCCTTTATTGTGTGGGTAGAGGGACTGGAATCTCATGAGCTTGTATGATCTGGTGCTTATTGAGCCCTGGAGAAGTGTTTTTCGCGTGATAACATGACTTGGAATGGAACTTCCACATTTTTGTTACGCAAGTCACTTTTACATATACCTTCGAAAGATTTCTGTGATTCTATTTAAAGTTTGTTGTTTATCCTCTTCTTTCTTTACAAAGTCCTCTTGGTTTTTCCAAAAATAACCTTTTTGCATTAAACCATGTGGGAAAAAGTGCTCAACAAACGCTTTTGCAAACAGATTAGAATCATCACTAGGGAAAATATAGGGTTTGCCTTGAGCAAAATTTCGGGGAACAGTTATTCCATTTACATTTAGACAATTAGTTATCCATTCTTCATGAATCTCCACACTTTTTCGATTCTTATCTTCACTTACGGTGGCAGCTATAGAATGAGTGTTGGGATTAACTAAATATTTTACTTCCATAAAAAACTTTTTTATGAGAATTGTACCTATTTTAGAAATATAATATCAACTATGGCTTCCAAAATTTTCCTTATCTTCGTTTCGTGACGTTTCAAAAGCTCTCTTGATAGTGGTCACAATCTCTAGGGCTGTCTTTTTGTTGATATGGCCCTCTCTAAACAGTCTTCCAGCTTGAGCTAACCATTGTTTCGCATTAGGTCTAATATTTGGAAATGTGGACAGGATATTTTGGTATTCATCTATAGAACGTTCGGAGAATAGCTCAGCAACTTCGTCCGTGAATTGTTGATTAAATGCTGAAGAAATTTGCAAATATTCAACTTTGATTGGTTCATCTGTGGACTTTAAACATGCTTCATTATCAATCCCATACACACGTGTAATTTCTGACTCCTCACGAATTAAAAAGTTATCATTGTTGCGATCACGATTGGCAAAAAGTAAATCAAAAACAAGAAGAGACTGTAAGTCTGCGTTTGTCTTTTCATCCTTCGGTTCTATTGTATTAGCATGCCTTGCATTTTCGACAAATAGTTGAACAGATCCTTGGTATCCTTTGATTTCTACAAGGTATGTAGCAGGAATAGGAAATCTTTTGGATATATTTAAGACAAAAGCAAGTACTTCCTTTGCGCTTGTATCAGTGCTGCCTGGTGTTAATGCCCATATTTTTTCCTGCTCAACCTGATAATCGGGTTTGAAAATCCATTTTTCCTTCATATCACTTCCAAGCAGTACATACGCTAATTTTGTGTGGGGGATTAGCAGTCTTTGTTTTACCGTCCATACAGGAAACTTGGTTAAATCAGTTTTTAGTTGTGCAACCATTTCTTTAAATTTCTTACAATCTTCTTCTGACCTTTCTTGATCTGGACTAACATTTTCCATCTCTAGAATTGCCTTTCGATCCTCCAGTGTGCTTCCAATGTAAGTAGTTAGTAGAGAATCTTTTTGAAGCAGCTGAGTGTTTTGATCAACAGCTTGTTGGAATGTTGGAAATCGTATGCAATTTATACAATCATAAAGTGACTTGATGACATAGAGCACATGAGGTGCCCTTGGATTTGAATCCTGTGAGAGCTTTTCAGCATCCTCTTCCCAGTCATGCTCAAAAAACAATTGATGAAGATTTTCTATTTCTTTTGTTGTTGTTGGGCGCTGAATACTTGATAGTTGGTTTGAAGCCAGTTCAATACATTCTGCAAAAAGTTCCTGACTGTGACCTGCCCCCATTTTTCGCCCATTCATAAATAGACTTTTCCAGGTTTTTCTTTATTTTCCTTCCTAAGATATTCTCTTGGTGTCAGGTATCCTAGCGAGCTATGAGGACGGTTGTTATTGTAATCGTTCCTCCATTCCTCAGCGATTTCTGAGGCTTCCAATATATTTTGGAACCAGTTTTGGTTCAAACATTCTTCTCTGAACCGACCATTAAAACTCTCTACACACCCATTTTCCATTGGCCTCCCCGGAGCTATATAATCCAGGGCAACTCCTTTTTTTGCTGCCCAGTCTCTCAAGCTTTTTGAGGTATATTCAGGACCATTATCCACAACTATCTTCTCAGGAAGCCTTCTTCCCAGGGCTATTTCTTCCAAGACTGCGATGACCTTGGAAGAGGGCATCGAGTGCCCGACTTCGATTTTCAGACACTCTCTTGCATATAGGTCAATTACATTCAGCGTTCGGATTTTCCGACCGTTGCTGCAGCTGTCGGTCATAAAATCCATGGCCCATATCTCATTTGGTTTAGATGCTTTCACCAGCGGATTCCTCTTTTTCTGAGCGTATCGTTTCTTCTTTTTCTTCCTCTTTGCCAGCCTATTTTTCTTGTATAGGGCATAGACCCTCTTAGAGATATGATCAAAAGTTGTGTCTGAGAAAAAATGAGCGTATCATTTGGAACCTTTAAAACAGTTCAAATTTTAAAAGGAGATACGCTCATGAAGCAGTATGAAGAAAACCCAACTTTTATGAAAAGCCTAGAAGATATTG